>JAADFN010000201.1 GCA_013152895.1 Acidobacteriota bacterium
CGGGCGCTGCCGCGGCCGCGTCCTGGGACGGTGCGGGTTTCTTCCGCCGCCGGCTCGGGCGGCGCCGTTTGCGGGGCTTGGCCTCGGCCGGCGTTTTGGCCTCGTCACCGGCCGTTGGGGATTTCGGTTCCTCGGGCTCATGTCGTGACGTTCCGCCGCCCGTCGTCAGATCGGTCACGCGGACGGCCGCCTGGTCGGGCGATTTGGCCTCGTCTTCGCCAGTGCGTTGCTTGATCCACTGGATCTCTTCCTCGGAGCGGTGAAGCCCGGGCTGGGCGATGATCTCGACGCGGATGCCGTGCTCGGCTTCGAGCGCTGCGAGCTCGGCGCGGTAGTTGTTCTGAAAGGCGTCGGCCAGCTCGGGGTGCAGCCGGATGCGAACGCCGGCGATGTCGCCCGTCGCAGATCTCTCCTCGATCCGCCGCATGACGCTCAGGCTGACGGTTTCGGGGCTCGGGATCCGGCCGCGGCCCCCGCACGTCGGGCAGACGCGGTGCGTTCGCAACACCAGTGGCGTCTTGAGCCGCTGGCGGTTGATCTCCATGAGGCCGTTCGGGCTGATCCGCCCCACGTTCACGCGAGCGCGGTCGGTCTTGACCGCTTCGCGCATCGCCTTCTCGACCTCCCGTTGGTGCTTGGAGGAACGCATGTCGATCAGATCGACGACGATCAGGCCGCCGATGTCACGCAGCCGCAGCTGGCGGGCCACTTCCTGGACGGCTTCGAGGTTGGTGGCGAAGGCGGTTTCCTCCTGGGATCCGGCGCGGGTCGAGCGGCCGGAATTGACATCGATTGACGTCAGCGCCTCGGTTCCCTCGATGACGATCGATCCGCCCGACGGGAGCGTCACGGTCGGTTCGAAGATTCTCTCAAGCTGCTCCTCGAGATGGAACCTGGAAAAGAGCGGCAGACGGTCCCGGTACCGGACGAGCTTGATCTTCGTACGTGGCATGAACGCGCGCATCGCCGCCTTGGCCCGCTCGTACGCCTCGTCGGTGTCGACGATGACCTCGTCCACGGAGGCCGAGAGCATGTCCCGCACGGCCTGGACGATCAGGTCCTGGTCGCTGTAGAGCAGGCGGGGACCCTTGCCCTGGTTTGCCTCGGCGCGAATGCGTTTCCACAGCCGCAGCAGGGAATTGAGATCCCGGTTGAGCGCGGTCTTGTTCTCGTTGATCGCGTTGGTCCGGATGATGAAGCCGAACCCTTCCGGTACCTGGAGCTTCAGCGCCGCTGCCCGGATAGCGCGACGTTCGTCCTCGTCCTCGACCTTGCGGGAGATGCCGCGGACGTCGTCGTACGGCATCAGGACGACGTACCGTCCGGCGAGGCTGATGTTGGTGGTCAGGGCGGCGCCCTTGTTCCCCGAAGGGTCCTTCGTGACCTGGACGAGCAGGGGCTTCCCCCGTTCGAGGATGCGTTCGATGTGCGGGTGACGTCCCGCCTCCTTCGGGGTGCGGTGGTACGCCTGGGGTACCACGTCGTGGGCCCGCAGGAGGCCGTCCCGCGGGGCTCCGTACGAGACGAATGCCGCGTTGAGGCTGGGCTGGATCGAGGCGACGGTGCCCCTATAAATGTTGCCACGGGTCAGCCGGGCGTCCGCCACGGCAACCTGGTAATCGTCGAGTCTGTCGTCCGTCATGACGGCGATGCGCAGCTCCTGGGGACGCTGCGCGTTGATGAGCATTCGTCTCACGCTTGGCTCTCCTCAATCTGCGGCCGCGAGGTGCTGCGAGCTCGGAACCGCTTCGCCTCGAAGCCTCGATCGCCTCACAGTATCTCAAACGCCCAGAAAAAGGAATAGTCCTTATTGCGGAGGGTCATGGGCCGTACGGTGCGGGGAAGGCTCGCCGCCCCCCAGCCTGTGGCCGGGACGCCGGCTCGCGCTGCGAGCGCCGGGGTCTCACGCTTGGCTCGGGGGAGCGGGCTCTCGCCTCCCGGGCCGCCGTCGGACGGCGGGAGGGAATCGTGTATAATGCCACAAAGAGTGACCGGGATCACATCACCCCACTTCACTCGTGAGGCGCACATGAAAGTAGACAAGATCTTCGTCGCCGGCTTCCTCGCATTTGTTGCTGTCTTTGGGATGGGGGCCTGGGCCGGGGCTGCAGCTCCTGCCGAGCAGAAAACGCCTCCGAGCCCCGTCAAGGCCTCAAATCCATACCAGGGGGAGGTCGTTTGCCGTCTTGGCGATACCGTGAGCCCGAACGTCAATGTCGACGGCGTCGTGTGGCGCTCGCTCGCGGTGCAACAGGTCGGGCACAGGAAGCTCGTCTCGGGCAAGGCGATCAAGACGAGGATCGAGGTCGTTTTGGAAAACACCCGGGACCGCCGGGCCAAGGCCGACATCGTGCTGCTCTTCGAAGACGAGCAGGGGAACCCGCTGGACCGGCTTGAGCTCAATACGATCTCGGTCTCCGGCGGAGCGATGCGGACGATCAGGCAGAAGGTCAAGATCCAGGCCGACGTGCTCACCGCGATGAGGAAGATCTACCTCTTCGCCGAGATCACCCCGCACTCCTCCTGACGCTGCGCGTCGTGCCCGGCGGTTATGCCCCGGGATCGCCGGGGGCGGCCTCATGGATGCCGGTGATCCGGTTCTTTTCGTCAACGAGGACGATACGGGCCCGGTGGGTCGCAACTTCCGCGCGGTCGAGCTGGGCGAAGACGGCGAGGATGACGAGGTCTCCCGGGTTGACCAGGCGGGCGGCGGCGCCGTTGATCGTGATCTCGCCGGATCCGGCCCGGCCCCTGAGCGCATACGTGCTCAGCCGCGCACCGTTGGTGATGTCGTAGATATCGACCTCCTCAAGGTGGTCGATGTCTGCAGCCTCCATCAGGTCGGCGTCGATCGTGACCGAGCCGACGTAGTCGAGGTCGGCCGCCGTGACGGTAGCGCGATGGATTTTGGCTCTGAGAAAAGTACGCAAGAGCATGTCAGATCTCCTCGGGGTTGATGGTCATGTTATCGATGAGACGGGTTGTTCCAAGACGTACGGCGAGCGCGAGCAGGACCGGCCGGTCGATGCGTGTGGGCGGTTGGAGGTCTTCCTGGCCGACGCACGCCGCGTACTCCAGGTTGGCCAGTGGCTCGCGCGTGATGACCTGACGCAAGATCTCCTCCACCGCTCGCGGATCGCGCTCGCCCTGGCGGATGGCGTCACGCGCGGCGAGCAGGGCGCGATACAGCACCGGCGCGGCCCGCCGCTCGTCGTCCGACAGGTAGGTGTTGCGGGAGCTCATCGCCAGGCCGTCGGCCTCCCGGACGATCGGGGCGACGTCGATCCGGACCGGGAAGCTCAGGTCCTCGACCAGGCGCCGGATGAGAAAGGCCTGCTGGGCGTCCTTCTGCCCGAACACGGCGGCGTCGGGTTCGACGATGTTGAACAGCTTCGAGACCACGAGGCCGACACCGGCGAAGTGGCCCGGCCGGCTGGCGCCGCACAGGACGTCTTCCAGCCCGGAGTAGCCGATCGTCACCTTCTGCGGCGAGGGATACATCTCCTCGGCGGATGGGGCGAAAACCACGTCGGCCCTTTCTTCCTCGAGCAGCCGGAGATCCCGTTCCAGATCGCGCGGATACCGGTCGAGATCCTCGCCGGGACCGAACTGCGCCGGGTTGACGAAGATCGAGACCCACACGCTTGCGGCGAGCTCGTGAGCCCGCCTGACGAGGGAGAGGTGCCCCTCGTGCAGGAAGCCCATCGTTGGCACCAGAACGACGCTGCGGCCGGCGGCGCGATCGGCCTTCCGGCGTGCCCGGGCCCCAGCGATCGTCGTCACGAGATCCATCACGCCTCTCCCTTCGTGATCTGTCGCCACCGACGGGCGGCGTCCTCGTTGAGATGGTACGACTGGGCGGCGGTCGGGACGTGTCCGTCGCGGACATCCCGGGCCCAGTGCGCGATCGCGGCTTCGGCGGCCTCGCCGAGCATCGCGTACGGCGAAACGAAGCGCGGCCGCGGGGGTGGGCTCATGCCGAGCAGGTCGTGGATGACGAGGACCTGGCCGTCGCATCCCGGCCCGGCACCGATACCGATGGTTGGCATCTTCACAGCGTTCGTGACCTCGGCGGCCACTTCGGCCGGCACTCCCTCCAGCACGACGGAGAAGCATCCGGCGTCCTCGAGCTCGCGGGCATGCGCGATCATCGCCTTGGCGGCATCGACCGTCTTGCCCTGAACCCGGTATCCGCCGAACGCATGGACCGACTGGGGCGTCAGCCCGAGATGACCCATCACCGGCACACCCGCGGCGACGAGCGCCTCGACCCTGTCCGGCCACACGCCCTCCAGCTTGACGGCGTGAACGCCGCCCTCCTTGAGGTACCGTACCCCGGCGCGGACGGCGCCCGCAACGCTGTCCTGGTAGGTTCCGAAGGGCAGGTCTCCCACCACGAGGCATCTCGACTGCGCCCGCATCACGGCGCGGGCATGGTGGAGCATCTCCTCCATGGTGACGGCGAGCGTCGTGTCGTGCCCGAGCACGACCATCGCGAGCGAATCCCCGACCAGGAGCATGTCGACGCCCGCGTTCTCGGCCCAGCGCGCGGTAGGCGCGTCGTAGGCCGTGATCATGACGAGACGGCGGTGGTTCTTAGAGGCAAGAACGTTGGGAACGGTCACAGAACGAGGCATGGCGCCCTCCTCGTAGAGCCGCCCGCACGTTCACCTTGACCCTCCCGGGTTCTCTTCATTCCTGGGAAACGTCTCGGTCCGTACGGATCCAAGCGGCACATACACCTGTGTTCCCCGCCGGCAACGCTTGATCTGCTCGATCAGCGCGTCGAGGTCGGCAGGATCGTTGACGAAATCGATGTCATCGGTGTTGACGACCAGCAATGGCGTCTGGGTATAGTGGAAGAAGTAGTAGGAGTACGCCTCGCTGAGCCGTTTGAGATAGCCTTCTTCGATCGAATTTTCATACTCGCGGCCGCGGCGCCGGATCCTCTCCATCAGGACCGGAATCGAGGCCTGCATGTAGATGACGAGGTCCGGCCTGGGAACCTCCTGCTCGAGAACCGGATACAGCTTCTCGTACACGGCGAGGTCGTCGTCGTTGAGGTTGAGATACGCGAAGATCCGGTCCTTCGGGAACGTGTAGTCGGCAAGCACGATGTTCTGGAACAGGTTCATCTGTGCGATTTCACGTTGCTGCTGGAAACGCGAGAGCAGGAAGTAGATCTGCACCTGGAACTCGGCGCCGGGCCGGCGCTCGTAAAACGACTCGAGAAACGGGTTGGTGATGTCTTCCAGGATCATCACGCCCTCGAATCGTTCCGCCAAGAGCCGCACCAGCGAGGTCTTGCCGACCCCGATCGGTCCTTCGACGGCGACGTGGCGGAAGCTGAGCCTCTCGGTCATCAGAGGGGTATCTTAGCAAATAAGAAGAGGATGCACATGACGATCGACAGCATCCCGTTGGCCGTGAAAAACGCGGCATCGACCCGGCTGAGATCCCCCGGGCGGACGAGGTGATGCTGCCACGCGAGGAGGGCGCCAGCCAGGATGACGGCGCCGTACCGCAGCGCCCCGCCGCCGGCCATCGCGGCAAACACGCCAAATCCACCGAGGGCCAGGATGTGAAATGCCCTCGCCACGCCGAGCGCCCGCGCCCCCCCGAGCCGCGCGGGTAACGAGTGCAGCCCATGCTCCCGGTCGAATGTTTCGTCCTGCAACGAGTAGATCACGTCGAAGCCGGCGACCCAGAGCATCACGGCCGCGCCGAGAACGAAGGGAGGCGCCGCAAACCGTCCGGTGGCTGCGATCCACGCCCCGACCGGTGCGATTCCCAGGCCGAGCCCGAGCCAGAGATGGGAAGCGGCAGTGACGCGCTTGCTCAGCGAATATGCGAAGAGCACCAGCAGGACGACGGGCGCGAGCACCGCGCACAACCGGTTGAGCTCGGCTGCCGCCAGCAGAAAGAGCGCCGATGCAGCGATTGTCACAACCCAGGCGAACCGCCGGCTGAGCCGCCCCGCCGGAAGGGCCCGGCCGGCCGTGCGCGGGTTCGAGGCGTCGATCCGTTGATCTACCAGCCGGTTGAACGCCATGGCGGCCGTTCGGGCGCCAACCATGGCGAGACCGACCCACAGCCACACCCGGGCCGGCGGCCACCCGCGTCCGGTCGCGGTCACCAGGCTGATGATGGCGAACGGCAACGCGAACACCGTGTGCTGGAGCTTGACCATCTCCGCGGTTTCGCGCAGGCCGGACCAGAGGCTCCAGCCCGCGGTCCTTACCCGTTCCACCGCAGCTCCTCCCGGTCGAGCCTGATGCCGACAAGATCGAGCGCCCGCATGCAGTAGTGATCGATTAACGCCATGAGAGGATCTTCCCCGCGGATGTAGAAGGCCGGGACCGGCGGAACGATATGGGCGCCGGCTCGCGCAAGGCGGAGCAGGTTTTCGAGCAGGATCGGCGACATCGGCGTTTCCCGGATCCCGATGACCAGGGGCCACCGCTGTTTGAGGGCGACATCCGCGATCCTCTGGCCGAGACCGCGTGACACACCGTTGGCCAGCGACCCCACCATCCCGGACGAGCACGGAAGCACGGTCACGCTGTCGAGACGATGCGAGCCGGAGGCGACCGGCGCCACCAGGTCGTCGTCCTCCCAGGCGACCGCACGCCCGCGAAGCTCGCCATCGAGGCCGAGGCTCGCGCAAAAGCCGGCCGGGCTTCCCCATTCCTCGCCGAGCTCACGTGCAGCCACCCGTTGCGCGGGGCGCGTCATCACGACGTGCAGCCGGCCGACGGCGCCGGAGCCCAGGGCGAGCTCGGCCCACCGCCGGGCCAAGGCGGTCCCGGACGCTCCGGAAACCACCAGGGCGAGCTCAGCTCCCATGGCGCCCCCGGCGCGTTGCGGGTCCCCGGGATATCCCCGGCCGGTACATCGGTGCGCCGCTCACGACCGCGGGAGTATAGCAGCCTGTCACTGTCAGGTTTTTCTGTCACCGTCCCGCCGCTGCGTTTTCGGGGGAAGTGACAGTTTCTTCTTCCACCCGGCACCGTCCCGGCCGGGATCATGTTCCACTGTAACTGCTCCAATAGCGGCTCTTACAAATCGCAACGCATGTTGGCACGCCTCGTGCTCTTCTCCCGGGCGACTCGCGAAGGAGGCCCGGACATGCACGACCCGTAGGACCGCAACCATTCGTTTTCCGACCCACAACCACTCACTGAAAGGAGACATCATGATTCGTCGCATCGTTCCAATCATCGTTCTCGTCCTGGCCGTCGCCGCCGCGGCACAAGCCGCGTCGCCGGCCACAGGCGTCGTCAACATCAACACGGCCACCGCCGCGCAGCTCCAGATGCTGCCGCATGTGGGTCCCGCCCTGGCAAAGCGGATCGTCGCCTTCCGCAAGGCGAACGGCCCGTTTGAGAAAACGGCCGAGCTCGTGGCGGTTCGCGGCATCGGGGAGCGGTCGATCAAGGCGCTCATGCCGTACATCGCCACCACGGGCACGACCACGTTGAGCTCGAAAATCCGCCTGCCGCGCCGGCGCGCTTCGTCCGGTCCGGCTCACGTTCACTGATCACACAACAGAGCAGCGTGGATGGGGCGCGGCCCTCGCGGGCCGCGTTTTTTGAAGCTGCGAGCGGGGAGGAACCATGCTTCACAGATGTGCAACACGTTCGGTGGCCGCGCAGGCCGGTACGACGCTTCCGGAAATCGTGATCGTGCTTGGCCTGTTCGCAATGATGACGGCGATCGCAGCCCCGGCGCTGACGAGCGCCCGCAGGGCGGCGGCGCTCGCCCGCGCCACGACGCACATCCACGCCATGATGCGTTGCGGCCACTCCCGGGCGATTCTCCGGCAGCAGACCGAGGCGCTCGTCTTCGAACGTCCCAACGGCGTCTGGCGCTGCTTCCTCGCCGAGGACGGTGACGGCGATGGCGTGCGTCACGACGATATCCGGCGGGGACGGGACCGGATCGTCGGCGAGATCTTCGAGCTCGACGGTGGCGGCGCCGGCCTCGGCATTCTGCAGCGCACCAGGATCCCCGACCCGTCCGGGCGCGGCTGGCTCGGTGGCAACCTCGGGGACCCGGTCCGCGCCGGCCGGGGGGATATCATCACGTTTACGAACACCGGCACGGCGACCCCTTCGTCCATCTACTTTACCAACGGCGCGGACAGGATGAGGGTGCTCAGGATCTACGGTCCAACCGGGGCGGTCCGGGAGCTCGAATGGCGCCGCGGCTGGCCGGCGTGGCGGGCGGCGCGGTAACGTGCGCGCACGGTGTGCCCCGGTCGGGACAGTGGGTCACTTCGATGTCTCGGGACCGTCGCGAGTGATCGCGCCAAGGCGCTCGGCCAGGATCGCGCCGCGGACAACGGTGCCGTCCGGGACGACGAGCGGCCCGAGGATGATGCAGTCTTCAATCCGGCAGCCTGTGCCGATCGTGGCGCCGTGGGAGAATACGCAGTCGCGGACAACGGTGTGAGGCCCGATGACGACACCTTCCCCGGCCATCGAGCGCGTGAGCGTTGCGGCGGGCGAGATCCGGCTCGACGGATGACGCCAGCCGGAGCCCCCCAGAGCGTCATGGACGGCGGCGCGATAACCGGCAGGCGTTCCAACCTCGCGCCACGTGCCACGGACGGCGGTCCCACCGAGCCGTCCCGCACGCCGCGCCGGGGTCCAGATGCGGTCCGCAATTTCTCCGGGTCCGGAGGGGATGGCTTCGACGAGCTCGCGGGCCAGCAGCATCACACCGGGATAGAGCCACGGAGGGTCGTCCTGGTGTCGAGCGCCGGGCGGCAGCATCGCGCTGACGCGTCCCGTCTCATCGAGGTGGATGCGGCTCCACCGGCCGGGGTCGGGGTGAGGCAAGAGGGCCAGCGTGACGAGGTCCCCGGCGGTTCGATGGCGTTCGAACAGCGGCCCCAGATCAAGATCGACCAAGCCGTCCCCGTTGACCATGAGCACGGGGCCATCCCCGTCGAGGAGACCACGATCGCGGGCTTCCGCGAGCCCCCCGGCGCCGCCGAGGAGCTCCGGCTCCCGGGAGATTCCAATCACACTGCTGCCCGCGGCGGTTCGCGCGACCGCTTCCATCGCGCCCGCAAGGTGCCAGACGTTGACGGCGATCCGGCGTGCCCCGGCGCGTCGGGCCAGGTCGAGCGCCCACGCGACGACCGGCCGGCCGAGAATCGGCAGGGCGGGCTTCGGCAGCACGTCGGACAGGGGCCGCATCCGCCGTCCACGCCCTGCGGCGAGCACCATGGCGGCGATCTCTCCGCGTCCGCGGCTCATGGCTCGAAGATCATGTCGGCGGGAAGATCGAGCTCGGGGTGGTCGCGTCTGTACTGCGCCCACAGGCTGACGTACGATCCGCGGGCCGCCCGGGACGGATCGAGTCCCAGGCCCCGGGCCACGGTGGCCAGCGCGTCGCGAGGCCCCTCGATTTCAACGAAATCTCCCATCCGGGTGCGATCGAGGACGATCTCGACCCGGTCAAGACGCCAGGTCTCCCGGTCCTTCTCGTACCGGACGACGGGCCGCAGGCCGAGCCGCTCGAAGATCTCCGTGAGGATCTCGCCGTTCGCGACGGCGGTTTCCAGCTCCTCCCGGGTCTTGACCGGTCCCTTCCACGTTACGGGACCCTTCAGCGTCAGGATCCAGCGCCCGTCGATTCGGCGGAGCCGCAGCGCGCGGCCGGCGGCGGCGATCTCACCGGCCGCCGTGTCAAACAGGACGTTGACCTCGCGCCGCGAGGGTGCGGCGCACCGGGCGCCGAGCCGGTCGAGGGCGGCGCGGACCTTGTCGAGGCTCTCGCATGGGATCTTGATTTCCTCTTCGACGGGAAGGTTGCCGCTCATGTGACAACCCTACCCCGTCGGCTCGGCGACGGCAACGGGAACGCTGCGCCTCCCCGGGATGACAACCGTCCCGCCTCCGGATCGCATCCCTTCTTTGGAAGCGGCGGGCGTCCCGCCTCGGCGTCGGCTCGAAGGTGCAGCCGCCGGGACTCGCCGGAGAACCGTGCTCGACGGCTTACGGTCGGAGGACCTCCCGCCAAGGCGGGGCACCTCCGCCAGCAGGCAGCGTGCGAGACATGCGGGTCAGCCCGCTTCGCCGCTTGCAACGAGGGCGTGGCGCCACAGGATGGGACCCGCAACCTGGTTGACCACGACCGCGCCGACCACCACGGCCGCCAGCGCCCCGCCAAAGTTGGGGAACTCCCGGGCCACGCGCGCCGCCAGGCCGAGCGAAAGACCGGCCTGGGCGACAAAACCCATCCACGCCCAGCGACGAATCGGAGGATCGGCGCGCAGGGCGCGCGCCATCGCGCCGGTGACGCCCCAGACGAGACCGAGCCGTACGGCGAACAGGATCAGCACGGCCAGCCACGCGGTTGCAAAGACCCTGATGTCGAGCCCGGCGCCGATGAGGCCGAAAAAGATCACGTAGATCGGCGGCGAGGAGCGTTCGAGCGCGCGGAGAAAACCGGTTGCCGACGCGGGAAACAGGTTGCGTGCGGCAAAGCCCGCCGCCATCGAGATCAGGAGATGCTCGAGGCCGCTCCCATGCGCGATCTCCAGGGAGAGCAGCACGACGGCGAGGACGGTGATCTCCGGATGCAGGCCGATCTTGGACAGGTAGGTCCCCAGAAGCAGGCCGAGTCCCCCCCCGGCGAGCAGCGAGAGGCCAACGGTGGCCGCCAGCGAGGTCACCCCGCCCGACACGTCGCCGGGGCCGCCGAGCCATCCGTGGACAATCCCGTTGACCCAGGTGAAGAAGATCAGGATAACGAGATCCTTGAGCACGGTGATCCCAAGCACGGTATCGACCAGGCTGCCCGTCGCCTTCAGCTCGGTGATAACGGCGATGGTGGTCGCCGGGGATTTGGCCACCGTGATGATCCCGATCAGCGTCGCCGCACCTGCCATCTCGGCGGGGCCGAGCGGCCCGAGAAACGGAAAGACGCGCAGGATCAGCCAGAAGAGGCCGGCGGCGCCGAGAAAGATGCCGACGGCGTGGCTCGCCGTGATCCCGACGATCAGCTTCCACCGCTTCCGCAACGAGGCGAGCTGGAGCTCCCCGCCGGCGGTCAGCGCGATCAGCCCCAGGGCGAGCTCCTCGAAGACCCGCAGCGAGTCGAGATCCGGCGCGGAGACCAGGCCGAGCACGAACGGGCCAAACGCCATTCCCAGCACCAGATAGCCCGTGATTCGTGGAACCCGGAGCCGGGCCGCCACTTCCCCCGCAAGCTCTCCTCCGATCGTCAAGAGCCCGAACGCAACGAGAGCGGAGGCGCCGGCATCCGCCAAGACGAATCCCGGCAAGGCGCGCAAGAGCCATACCACGGCGGCGACGCTCACGAGAAAGAACCACCTCATGCGTGCCTCCCCCCGCTACGCGTGGCACGGCGGAAGAGAACGCCGTGCATCCACGCTCCTCCAATCGCGTGGTTGATGACCAGAGCCGTGAAGATACCGCCCGCAAATGCGGCATCGACACCCCCGGCCACGGCCCCGCCGACGAGCAATGCCAGGGCGAGAGGACCTTGTGGCAACAGACCCATGCCGAGCAATCGCGTCCGAAGGCGCACGCCATGCCCGCGAGCGACGGCAGCCATCGCACCTCCCCCGGCCACCATGGCAGCCCCCCGGATCCCGACGAGCACGGCGCAGACGGCCAGCGATGGCACACGAGGTAGCCACCAGGCCCCGAGCAGCACCAGGATCGCCGTCAGCATCGGCGTTTCGATGGCGTGGGCCGCGCGCAGGGCACGGTGGGCCAGATGACCCCGGTTGGAGATGATGGCCCCGGCAATCGCCGCCGTCAGCATCGGTTCGGTCCGGATCATGGTCGCCGCGCCCGCCAGGAGGGCAACGATGCCCAGAAGGAGGGCGAGCACGTGGATTTCCTCGTGCTCCCGGCGGAGAAGGATGATCGTCGCATATCCGAGAACCACGGCCAGCCCGGCGCCGACGACGCTCTCGGCCGCCCTGCCCAGCGGACCACCGGCGGGGACCATCAGCGTCATGCCCACGCCATAGACGATGAGCGCCGGCGTACTCGCCAGCGCGGTGACGAGGCGGATCAGTCGCATGGCGGAACGGTCCGCAGGCGGCCCCGAACGAAGGAATACGCCAATGAGCCGGGGCGAGCTGATCATGGCGACGGCCGCCAGGAGGATGCTCCCGTGCAGCCCGCAGCCCACCGCCAGGGCCGCCCCACCAGCGATGCTCCCCGCGCCGAATGGCACCAGGAATCCCATCCACCGTTGCCAGGGTTGGATCCAACGGAGGAGACGCACGTCGAACTGAAGCCCAACGAGCAGGCCGATCCACGCCAGGCCCAGCAGCACGACCGGCCGCAAGGCCGCTGTCAGGTCCGCTGGAAAGAGCCCGAGCCCGGCGTTGCCGAGAAGCGCGCCAACGAGGACGGTCACAAAGCCCTCGAATCCGGGCAGCCGGCGCCGCCCCCGGGACCACCGACGTTTGAGATCCGCGCCCGCCAGCGCCAGGATAAGCAGCAACACGAAGGCCAGTGTGCCCTTCAACACGGGTGGCCTCCGCCGGGCGCCCGTCGGTGGGTTACTCGAGCTGGAACATCGTTCTGACCGGGATGACAAACACGGTCGTGGCGGGTTCGCCGGCGACGTTCGGGATGTTGAGCCCGGCCAGGCCTCCAATCACCTCGTCGACGGCGGCATCGTCCTCGACACCGCACAGGACGGTGCGGCAGAAGTCCAGCCCGCCGGGAACGAGTGCCCGGACGCCGGCGAAAATCGGGAGATCCCGCTCCAAAAGCCCGAGCGCCGTCTGGGATTCGAGAACGATGGAGTCCTGGTACCCATATTCGACCAGCGTGGAGAGCACGTCGTCGAGCACCTCCTCGTGGTGAAGGATGATGATCAGAAGCTGCACTCACAACCCCCCCTCGAGCCTTGCAAGCCGCACAACAAAATCCTCGCCGTCCCGGGCTGCGGCAAGATGCTCGACCGCGCCACTGTGGCGGGCGAGACGGGCAATCCGCGCCAACGCCGCCAGGTGTTGCGTCCGGACGCCAGCGCCGGCGAGCAAGCAGAACGTCACGAGTACCGGTTTTCCGTCGAGCGTCGGGTAGTCGAGGCCATCCGGATGCGTCGAGGCGGCGATCATGATGCCGCCAAGGCCGTCCAGCTGCGCGTGCGGCGCCGCCACACCACCGCCGATGCCCGTCGAAAGAATCGCCTCCCGCTTGGCGAGACTCTCGACCGCCTCGTCCGGCGTCCGGGCGAGACCGCGCCTGACGAGCAGGCGCAAAGGCCCCGAAGAGCTCGTCCCGGTTCCCCACCGGCGGCGCGATGAGGACGTTTTCCGGTGTGATGTAGCGGAACAGCTTGAATGCCGGCACGCGCTCTCCTTTCCCCTCAACCTCCGACTGTGCCATGCCGGCGAGAGCGCCTGGGACCGGGCTCCACGGCCCGTCCGCAGTATCGCAACTACTCGATGACCTCGATGACCTTCGTGCCACCCACCTTGTCGCCGAGACGGCGTCCCTCGGCATCCGACACGACCAGCACAATCTCGATGACGATCAGGATCACGGCAGCGACGCCGAGCAAGATCGCGATGGCCCAGCCGAGGATCGGGATGAAGACGAAAACTTCCGCGACCGGTCCCAGGGCAAAGACGAAGTTTCTCTTCAGCGATGTTTCCAGATCCATCGGCTGGCCGTCGAGCCGGATCGGACGAAGCTTCATGATCTTCTTCCCGAGCGACCGGCGGTCCATGAAATCGAGGTCCATCCCGTCGCGCACCAGCAGGTAGGCGGCGCCGATCAGCCCTCCGATGAAGGGAATCAAGCCGATGACAAACGCCAGAATACCGTCGATGAGAGCGGCGAGAAATCGCTTGCCGACATCCGCCTTCTTCCCGCTTTCGGGCGTCGGAGCCGAGACCGGCGGTGGGGGCGGCGGTGGCGTCTCCGCTGATTGCGGGGGCGCCGGCGGCGGCACAGGTTGAGTATTCTCGGTCATGATGTTTCCTCCATCTTTTCGTCATCCTCGGCGCACGAGCCACGCGCGTAGCCGGAGCCGGGGACCTTTCCTGAGATCCACCCCAGGATACCCGAGCCACGCCTTCCCTGTAAAGCGCGCTGGCCAACTGGAAACGTGCGATGCGGCACGGCAAACGATTCGCCCGCGCCCCGCCGGACGGGCTATACTCGCCTCATCGGGGGTACACGCGATGCCACATCTGATCCTCGAAGGCGGAACCGATCTCGAACGTCTCGCCCGGGACATCGAGCCGGGGATCGTCCGGTGGGGCCGGGCCGTGCTCAAGACTTCGGGGGTGTGGGTTCGGCGCGATGGCGCCGCGGTTCTCGTCGAGGGCGTCGTCATCGAGTTTTCCCGTCCGCTTCTTCCAGTGGCGATTGTCGCTCTCCACCGTGGCGATACCGCGATCCGGCTCTGGGGGCCCGTATCCGTGGAGCGGACCCGCGCCGTGCAGCGGTGGCTGGCGCTGGTCGCCGTCGCAGCCCGCCGTGCGGGCGGTGGCCCGCTCAAGGCGACAAACCTGTCAGAAGATCTCTGGAACGATCTCGAGCTGGGTCCCCCGGAGCCACGTATTCCGGCGTGATCACCCGGCGGCATCTCCCGGCACGGTCCCGGTTACTTGTTCTGGAGCGCCTCGTCCAGGTGTTGCATCTGCTCCTGCTGGGAACGCTCGAGGTTCTGTAACCGGTCGCGGACGTCGGCGGTCGGCGGTCGCGCCTCCGATCTGCCGGACAGGGCTGCCCGTGCAGCATCGAGCTGCTGCTTCGCCTCGGCCAGGTGGATCTCTCCTCCACGCAAGCCGTAGGCGGTCAGCTCATCCGCGGCCGAACGCAGCGCGACGGCGATGTCCAGCTGCGGGCTTCCGGCCGGGGCGCCCTGGGCCCAACCGGCCGCCGCCTCCGAGATCGCCTTGAGCCGGTCGTTCGATGACGCGATCGCCTCGGGAGCCTGGATCAGGCCCTCCAGCGCATGGACGTATCCGACCGCCGTATCCCGGTCAAAGCTGCGCGCCTCGACGCCGCTCTCGCGAAGATGGGTCGAGACCGATTGCACCGCCCGGACATCCTCCCGCGTTTCGGTTCCGCGAAGATACAGAACCACCGCCACGGCGATGAGCATGATGATCACGAGAGCTCCACCGATCCGCATAACTCCCCCCTTGGTCTCGATCCACTTTACCACCGGTGCATCGCCCGCGTGGCGAGGTTTCCACCACGAAAAAGTCATCACACCATCGCGAGCTGAGGCCAAAGCACGCCGAGCCGCAGCATTCACAACGTTCACGTCACGACACTCCGAGCGAAAGGTTCTGCGGGTTGCGCGGGGACGGTCCGCAACGAGGCGAGGGGCAATCCCGTCCGGGCTGTGCGCTGCACAACGGAGCACCCTGCTCCGCACATCTGGAGCGTCCGGCTTGCGCCACGGGAACGCCTGCGTCACAATCACCCGGGAGGCGCACATGGAAAGCTGGCATCACACGACGGTTCTCGCGGTCCGCCGGGAGGGCCATGTCGCATTGGGATCCGACGGACAGGTCACCCTGGGCTCCACGGTCATCAAGGCCTCGGCTTCGAAGGTCCGCCGTCTGGCCGGCGGCGCCGTGCTGGCGGGTTTCGCGGGTTCGGTAGCCGATGCGCTCGCGCTCTTCACCCGTTTCGAGGCGAAACTGGAAGCGTTCGGCCACAACCTGGAGCGGGCGGCGGTCGAGCTGGCCAGGGACTGGCGGACCGACAAGGCGCTGCGCCACCTGGAGGCGATGCTGCTCACCGCCGATGCGACGGCGACCCTGCTCGTGTCGGGAACGGGCGAGGTCCTTTCCCCCGACGACGACGTTGTCGCCGTCGGATCCGGGGGACCGTACGCGCTCGCCGCCGCCAGGGCGCTGATCGCTCACAGCGATCTCTCGGCGGTGCAGATCGTCAGGAACGCCCTGGAGATCGCCGCATCCATCGATATTTATACCAATGACCGGATCACGATCGAGGAGTTGTAGATGAAGCTCGACACACTGACCCCGAAGGAGATCGTCGCCGAGCTCGACCGGTTCATCGTCGGACAGGCCGATGCGAAAAAGGCGGTCGCCATCGCGCTCCGCAACCGGTGGAGACGCCAGCAGCTCGATCCGGAGCTGGCCGAGGAGATCGCACCGAAGAACATCATCATGATCGGACCCACCGGCGTTGGGAAAACCGAGATCGCGCGCCGCCTGGCCCGGCTCACGGGATCCCCCTTTCTCAAGGTCGAGGCATCGAAGTTCACCGAGGTCGGGTACGTTGGACGCGACGTCGAGTCGATCGTCCGCGACCTGGTCGAGGCGGGCATTCAACTCGTCCGGACCGAGCAGGCGGCGGCGGTCAAGGTCCGCGCGGAACGGGCGGCCGAGGATCGGCTCCTCGACCTTCTGGTCCAGCACCGTGATACCACCCCCGACGCCTCCTGGGAGGAAAACCGCCGCGTGATCAAGCGGCTCCTGCGGGAACACCAGCTCGAAGATCGCGAAGTCGAGGTCGAGGTTTCCGAGCAGAAGATGCCGACCATCGATCTCTTCACACCGCAGGGCATGGAGTCGATGGGGATCAATTTCAAGGACATGTTCTCGGGCATGTTTGGCCAGAAGAAGCAGAAAACGATGAAGGTCTCCGAAGCGCGCAGAATCCTCGTTGCCGAAGAGGAGGACCGGTTGATCGACCGCTCCCGCGTGGAGGGAGAGGCCGTCCGCCGGGTGGAGGAGAGCGGGATCGTGTTCCTGGACGAGATCGACAAGATCGCCACGCGGGAGGACGGGGGCCGTGGCCCGGACGTCTCCCGCGAAGGCGTCCAGCGGGACCTGCTTCCGATCGTCGAAGGTACGACCGTCAACACCCGCTACGGCCCCGTCCGGACCGACCATATCCTGTTCATCGCCGCGGGGGCGTTCCACGTCTCCCGCCCCGCCGACCTGATCCCGGAAATGCAGGGACGCTTCCCGATCCGGGTGGAGCTCAGCTCCCTCGGCGCAGAAGAGTTCAAGCGCATCCTCACCGAGCCTGAGAGCTCGCTGATCCGCCAGTACACCCAGCTCCTCAAAACCGAGGGGGTCGACCTGACCTTCGAGCCGTCCGCCATCGAGGCGATCGCGGAAATCGCCGCCGAGATCAATGCATCTGCTGAAAACATCGGCGCCCGCAGGTTGCACACGGTGATGGAGCGTCTTCTCGAGGAGAT
>JAADFN010000202.1:0-16697 GCA_013152895.1 Acidobacteriota bacterium
TCGGCGTCGCCTCGCGGGGGGACTGCGCGCCGTGCTTCGGCCTTTGGCCTCGGCGTCGGCTTGCCCGGATTGAAGGTGGCTGCGCGCCGTCAGGGGAATAGGGACGTACGCCTCTCGACGGACAAGAATTTCCGGTCAACGGGGAATCTCGTGTATGCCCCTGTCATCGCACGCCTTGCTGAGGCCGCACCCCCCTTGTTGGTCCGCAGACGTGGTGCTGCTCCTGGGGCATGACGGTGCTCAGTACGCCATCGCCGGGATATAGATGGCGTCGGCCGATGTGTCGTCGACCAGCGTCCCGTACGCCGTGAATGCGCCGCTCGCGGAATCGAGGTGAAAGTCGACACGGGCGTTGTCTGTTGGCGTGGCGCCGACATTCTTGAAGACGTGCGTGATGTGCTCGACCTGGTACGGGCCAAGGCTCACGGTCCCGCTTCCCAGCGTGGCACCCGTTGCATCCTTGATGTCATACCCGACCGTGATGTTCGACCCGCTCATGTTGCAGATACCGGCGTTGGAGTGGAAGCCGCCCTTTCCGTCCATCTGGATGACCGTGGCGTGATCGGAGCCCTCAAAACCAACGGTCACGGCCGGCACGAACTGGCCGTACGTTCCATGGCTGGTCTTGTTGTACGTTCTTGATGTGATGAGGAGAAGAGCGCCCGGTGTATTGGAAACGATGCGCAGCGAGCCCTTTGTGTTGCTGATTCCAAAGGCCGTCTCCAGGACGTCGTCCAATGCCAGAACGTGGCCGGCTTCGATGGTCTTGGAAACACTCTTGAACGTTCCCGGGCTCGTTTTCTCGGGGCGGAACTCGAGCGTAACCTGAGCCGTGGACGATCCGGCGTTGAGAACCCTGACGTCGCTCACCCAGAAGGCGTTCAGACCGGGGCTGGATGCGACGATCGGAATCACCTGGGAGCTTGCGGCCGATGGCATTGCGCCAGGGACGAAGATGGCGTCGCCGGTGGTGCGATCGACGACGGTCGCGTAGGCCGTGATGCGTCCAACGCCACCCGTGACCTGAACGATCGCGTACGCGTTCGCGCTGCTTGGCGCCCCGAGCTTTTCAAAAATCTTGTTGATTTGGACGTTCGAAAACGGCTTGACGGCGTATGTCTTGGGCGTGCCGATCACCGTGCCCGTCGATCCGTCGTGTAGGGTGATCGTGACATCGGCGGAGTGCCCCGACGCCTCGGAGAACCCGACGTTCGTGCGATACGCATCGTTGCTGGCGAGCTGGAGCATCGTGACTGGGCCGTCTCCCTTGCCGATCGCGCTGATGCCAAGGTCGGCGCCGACGAACTGTCCGAACGTTCCGGAGGTGGCCCCCGAGTTGTAGGTCCGGGACGTTGCCAGCAGCTCGGTTCCCGCAGCCTGGATGACGAGGTTGCCCTTGCCGTTGGTCACCCCGAAGCTCGTCTTGATCACATCCTGGAGGTTTGCAATCGTATTGGGCGGCACCCTGAGAGCGATGTGCGAGTAGGTCGTCGTTCCATCCGCGTCCTCGGGCACCAGGTACAGGTCGAAGGCGGCTGTGCTGTCCGTTGACGGGTTGAAGACCCGCATGTCGGTCTTCCAGAACGTTGGTGGAGTTCCGGCGCCGGGCAGGTGCGCGGCTACGGGGATCAGGTAGGTCGCAAATTGCGGGGGCGATCCCTGCGAAGAACCCGTGTCGATCAAGAGCGCCCAGCCAACGATCTGCGGGGGAGGTCCCGGCCACGTTCGTGGATCGTCGTCGAGAACCTCGAGCTGCCACTGTCCCGCCGCGGGCTGACCGATGAGCGAATCGAGGGACTCCGCCGGCTGTGTCCCGGCCGGATAGTCGGTGTAGATCCCGTTCATATTCTCGTTTGTACCGTTGACGGTTCCAGGACCGTGGTCGTGAAGCTTGATCCTGACGCCCTCGGGCGAAATCAATGTCACGACGAGTTGCGTCGGGTCGTTGTGCACGATCTTCACGAGCACGTTGATCGACTTGATCGTGCCCTGTTCGTTGATGGTGACCGTCGAGACGGCCGGCGAGCTCGCATCGTTGGGGATGGGGACGTTCGCGGGCTGGCCAACGCCGATCCCGGGCGTGGTTGCTGCCGCGGTCAGGTCGATCAATGGGGTCGTAACCTGGTTTGCGGAATCCGTGACGGGCGCCCCCGTCACCTCCAGGAGGTAACGCAACATCGCCGGATCCTGATCGCCGAGGGCCTGGCTCAGCACCGCGATCGAGCCAGAGGCGTAGGGCGTCGCCGCCGAGGTCCCGTCAAACGACGTCGTCTCGCCTTTCGCCGCGGCGGCCGTGGTCTGGTCGGCGGGCGCGAGCAGGTCGAGGAAAGGATCGGAATTCGAATAACAGGCGACGTCCTTGGCATGGGGGTTCGTGTCGGTGCACAAAACGCCTCCGTTGCCGTCGCTCCACTGAAAGGAAGCGAAGGGGAAGTCCTGGTTGTAGACCGACCCCACACTGATAGCGTTGGTGACGCACGCCGGGACGTCGAGCTGGTCCTTCTTGTTTTCGTTACCGGAGGCGACCAGGACCGCAATACCGGCCTTGACCGCATCGTCGATCGCCGTAGAGTAGGAGTTCGCATCGAGGTCGCCGGATGCGGAATCGCACGGACCGGGGTGGGACTGGCCACCGATCGAAAGATTGATGGCGACCACGTTGTACGTGTCACGCTGGTCGATAACGTCCTCGATGGCATCGATGACATCCGAAGTATAGAAGCTGCCGCACTTCGAATCGCGCGAGGCCTTGTACGCCAGAATCGTGGCGCCGGGCGCTACCCCACCGGCAAATACCTTTCCGTCGCTCCACTGGTAGGGGAGACCGGCGGCGATGGAGGCCACGGCGGTTCCATGCTCGCCACAGTCCATCGGATCGCCGTCCTTATCGGCCGTGTCTTTCCCGTAGACGATCTTTCCGTTCGGGATTGGACCCCCGCCCAGTGCCGGGTTGTTGTAATCGATGCCGGTATCGATCACGGCCACGGCCGTCCCGGCCCCCGTGTAGCCCATGTCGTGCATGACATCGGCATGAATGAGAGAAAGCCCCGGGGCCGTCGCCGTCTTGGCGTGCCAGACCTCGTCGAGGCTCACGCGAACCACGTCGGGATCATCGGCGAGCCGTGCAAGCCCGGCGCGGGAAACCGTGACCGCGAGGAAGGGCCACAGGTGGTAGGTATGATTGACCTTGAAATCGGCGGGCGACAAGCTTCGCTGGAACGCGTCCACCTCACGGCCCACGAGATGCCGGACGGCCATGGTGCGCGCGCGTGGCTGTTCGAACCCCCTGGGGGCGATGGGGATACGCGTTGCCGCATTGCCCTTGAGCCTGGCAATAACTCGAAATGAGGCCGAGCCTTCGGCATACGTCCGTACGAGCCGCGGATCGAGCTTTGCCCTTTCCACTTGAGACAATCGTGGCGCGCGGGCCAGGACGGGCGAGACGCTCAGGATCGCCGCCAAAAAGAAAATCGACCGTGTCTGCGTCAACCTCATGGATATCCTCCTCGACGTTCTCGACCGTTGGAGTATACCTTCTTCGCTGCCAGAGTGTGGTCCGCCGCAAGGAGATGGATTCCGATATCATGCAGCGAGGGAGGCTGTATGCACCACGAGATTTTGCTGATTCTGGATTTCGGTTCGCAGTACACGCAGCTCATCGCCAGGAGATTCCGGGAGCTGGGCGTCAAGACGATGATCGAGCGTGGTGATTGCAGCGCAGCCGCGATCCAGGCGTTCGCCCCGATCGGCATCCTTTCGGGGGGGCCGGCCAGCATTTTCGAGCCCGGAGCGCTGCGCCCGGACCCCATCGTCTTCGAGCTTGGCGTTCCGGTCCTTGGCATCTGCTATGGAATGCACGCGATGGCACAGATGCTCGGCGGCACGGTGCGCTCCTCGAACCTGCGCGAGTACGGGCTGGCGAGGCTTACCCTGACCGAAACCTCCCTCCTCCTGGCCCAGACGCCGTCAGGGCAGAAGGTCTGGATGAGTCACGGCGACTCGGTGGAAGCGCTTCCCCACGGGTTTCATGGTACGGCTCGAACCGAGAACACGCCGGTTGCCGCCATGGAAGATCCGAACCGCTTGTTTTTTGGGCTGCAGTTTCATCCGGAAGTCCGCCATACCGAGCACGGCGCCCGTTTGCTTGAACGGTTTCTGTCCCTGACGGGCGCCGCGCGGGAATGGACATCCGCGGCAATCCGCCGCGAGCTCGTCGAGGGTTTACACGACGCGTTACCGGAGGGCCGCGTGATCTGCGGGGTCTCCGGCGGCGTGGACTCGTCGGTCACGGCGGTGCTGCTCCGTGAAGCGATCGGGCCACGCGTCGTTCCGATCTTCGTCGATACCGGGCTTCTGCGGCTTGGAGAGAGCGAGGAGGTCGAGCGCTGCTTTGCCGAGCTTGGATTGGATCTTTTGCTCATCGACGCGGCAGAGCGTTTCATGAGCGCGCTGGAAGGGGTCGAGGACCCCGAAGAGAAGCGCAGGATCATCGGGCATGAGTTCGTCGCGGTTTTCGAGCAAGAAGCCCGGCGTTTTCCGGACGCGCAATACCTCGCCCAGGGCACGCTCTATCCCGACGTGATCGAATCGTCGGGCGTGCGAGGAACGGCCGCAGTGATCAAGACCCACCACAACGTCGGGGGGTTGCCGGAGCGCCTCGGTCTCCAGCTCGTGGAACCGTTGCGGGAGCTTTTCAAGGACGAGGTCCGGAGGCTCGGCGAAGAGCTCGGGCTGCCGCACGATTTCGTCTGGCGTCACCCGTTCCCGGGTCCGGGGCTGGCGGTCCGAATTCTGGGACCGATGACGCGCGATCGTGTGCGGACGTTACAGCATGCGGACAGCATCGCAATCACGATCATTCGCGAGGCCGGGCTCTACGATGAGATTGCGCAGGCGCTCTGTGTGCTGCTGCCCGTCAAGAGCGTTGGCGTGATGGGGGATCAGCGGACGTACGAGGAGGTGCTTGCGCTGAGGGCCGTGACGACGGAGGATTTCATGACGGCCGACTGGTACCGGTTTCCCCCCGATGTACTCGACGCGATCGCCCGCCGAATCATCAACGAAGTGCCGGGAATCAACCGCGTGGTGTACGATGTCACCTCGAAGCCGCCGGGAACGATCGAGTGGGAATAACGGCGGTCTCCGGATCCTGTTAGGATGTCACGAAGCTCGCCGGTTTAGCCTTACCCGGCGATTTTCCCGCCGGCCGGCGGGATGCGCGCAAGGGGCGTGCACAGCTCAGGAGGTGTCTCATGGAAAGAACGAAGGTCGTGATCATGGGTGCGGCAGGACGGGATTTTCATAATTTCAACTGCCTGTTCCGGGACAACGAAGCTTACGAAGTGGTCGCCTTCACCGCAACGCAGATCCCCGACATCGAAGGGCGGGTCTATCCCGCCGTGCTTGCAGGCTCACTCTATCCGGACGGCATCCCCATCCGGCCCGAGACCGAGCTCGAACAGATCGTGCGGGATAACGGCGTTGACGAGGTCTGGTTCTCGTACTCGGATGTTCCTCACACCTACGTGATGGACAAGGCCAGTCATGTCATCGCGTGGGGCGCTCATTTCGGCGTTTGCTCGGCCGACAAGACGATGCTGGCTTCGAGTAAGCCCGTCATCGCCATCACCGCTGTGCGGACTGGTGTTGGAAAATCCCAGACAACCCGGTACGTCTCGAGGATCCTCAAGAGCCTCGGCAAGAAGGTCGTTGCCATCCGGCATCCGATGCCGTACGGCGACCTGGCCAAACAGGCGTGCCAACGCTTTGAGACCTATGAAGACTTGGACCGGCACCAGTGCACCATCGAGGAACGTGAAGAGTACGAGCCGCACATTGACAACGGCTTCGTGGTGTACGCCGGGGTCGATTACGAACAGATCCTCAGGGAGGCCGAGAAGGAAGCGGATGTGATTCTCTGGGATGGAGGGAACAATGACACTCCATTTTACAAACCGGATCTTCACATCACCCTGCTCGATCCGCATCGCGCGGGCAACGAGCTCACGTACTACCCGGGTGAAACCAACGTGCTGATGGCAGACCTGCTCATCGTCAACAAGGTCGACACGGCCAGGGCGGAAGATGTCGAGCTCGTCACCGGGAACGCCCGGAAGCTCAATCCAAACGCGAGACTGCTGCAGTGCGCTTCGAAGATCACCGTCGATGACCCGGAAATGATCCGGGGGAAGAGGGCGTTGGTCATCGAAGATGGCCCAACGCTGACCCACGGCGGAATGACCTACGGCGCGGGCTGGTTTGCCGCGAAAGATGCAGGTGCTGCAGAGATCGTCGACGCGCGCCCGTACGCGGTCGGCTCGATCAAGGCGACCTATGAGAAATATCCGAATGCGGCGCACATTCTGCCGGCCATGGGGTACGGAGATCACCAGATCAGGGAGCTCGAAGAAACAATCAACGCGACCCCGGCCGATGTCGTTGTCGAGGGGACGCCGATCGACTTGAGCCGCATCATCAAGGTCAACAAACCGCTCGCCAACGTCCGGTACGAGCTCGAGGAAAAGGAGCCTGGCATCATCGAAGCGATGGTCCGGAAAGTTCTCGGCAAGTAATCTCGCTGACGCGATAGCGATGCCGATGTGGGTCCCGTGGGACCCACATTTTTTCGTGGGGTAAAATAGACTGATGAAACAGGACACGATCCAAGGGAGCGGGCAGCACGATCCAATCGGTGGGAGCCGGGAAATCCTGGATACGATTGTAGAGACGATGCCCGGCGCGGTGTACGTTGCCGAGTGGATCGAGGGGCGTGGCCTGCAGTACGGGACTATCTACGAAAGCCCATCCATTGAGCAGTTTACAGGGATTCCTCCTCGAGAGCTCACGGCGCACCCGGGAACATTGTTAAACCTCGTGCATCCGGATGACAGGCGTGAAATGGTGGATGCCTTGTACAGTGCTGTCAACTCTCAGGTGGAAGTCGAGGTCACCTACCGGATACGCAACGCCCGCAGCGGAGAGGTGAAGTGGATTCACGAGAGGATCCGGTCCATCAAGCCGGCGGGGTATTCCGACCGGAGAGTCATCATCGGCGTGATGATGGACGTCACGAAGCTCCGGGACGCGGAGCAGAAGCTTCAGCAGGCCCAGGAACGGATGCGCCTGCTCGTTGAAGGGACCCCGTACCTGTTTTTCTACACCCAGGACTCCAACGGGGATGTCACCTACGTTTCTCCGTCGGTGGAGCGTCTGACGGGGTATTCCGTTGAGGAGTGGCTCGGGCAGCGACACTGGTTCACGACTGAAAACCGGATCAACGATCCGGCCCGTGCCGCCACGCATGAACACCTGCGAGGCGAGATGACGCATCCGGCCTTCCAGTTCGAGATTCGTCACAAGAATGGAAACGCCGTGCTCCTCGAAACGTACGAGCATCCGATCGTGGTTGATGGTGAGGTGAAAGGCATTCAGGGCGTCGCCCGCGACGTCACCGAGCAACGGCGCCTCCAGGAAGCGCTCCTCGAGTCCAGGAAGATGGAAGCCGTCGGGCGTCTTGCCGCGGGGTTGGCTCACGACTTCAACAACATGTTGCAGGGGATCCTCGCCTGTGCAGATCTGATCAGCGCTCAATGCCGGGAAGAGGTTCCACGGAAGCTGGCTGATGAAATCATCGCCATTTCAGGGCGCGGCGCGAACCTCGTGCAACAGCTCCTGGCGTACTCCCGGCGCCAGGTGTTTGAGCCAGCGCCGATCGATGTCAACGAGCTCATCGAAGAAAACGCCCCATTTCTCCAAAGGCTACTGGGGGATGACATCGATGTCTCGCTCGATTTGGCCGAACATCTGCCACCGATCCTGGGAGACCGTGGGCAACTGGAGCAGGTTTTCCTCAACCTCGCTTCGAACGCGCGGGAAGCGATGGGCGGCGGCGGCACCTTCACGGTGACCACCGGCGTCTCCGGAGAGCGTGAGGATCGCGGAGATCTGAAAGTCATTTTGACCATTCGGGACCAGGGGCAAGGTATCGATGACGAGCTTCTCGACAAGATTTTTGAGCCGTATTTCACGACGCGGGCCGCCGAGGGAGGAACGGGTCTCGGGCTCGCGTCGGTCAAGGGTATCGTGGAGCAACACAATGGTGATATTTCAGTGACATCCTCTGTGGGGGAGGGAACGACATTCGTCATCCGTTTCCCTGCCGTTGCGGGGAGCGGCGCCGAGACGTCAGCTGCACGTGCACACGAAGGTCCGGCTCCTCCGGCACGCGCTCAGACCGGCACGATTCTCCTCGTCGACGACAATGCCGACGTCCGTCATTCCGTGCGCGACATCCTCGAGTTTTCCGGGTACACGATCATCACCGCCGCGACGGTTTCTCAGGCCTCCAAGATCCTTCAAGAGCATGATTTCGATCTCTTGCTCACGGATCTTCAACTCCCGGATGGCTCCGGGCTCGACATTATTTCGCTGGTGAGAGAGCGGAAACATCCCGGGCTCCCCATCATCCTGATGAGCGGCTATCCACGCGGCGGCCTTCCGAACAACATCACGGAGCTCCCGGACGCGGTGCTCTTCTTGGAAAAACCGGTTCGTATCGGGGCCCTTCTCGAGGCGATCAACACGGGATTGGCGCGGCGGGAAGCGGAGCCCGGGTGATTCGCCGCACCCCCAGCAACGGTGTCCGATGCATCACTCGGCTTGACAGGTTGTTCTATTATTCCAACCCATGAAGGTTCACAATTCCCCGATCTTGATGTGGCTGCTCGCTCTTCTGGTGACGCTCTCCCTCGCCTATTTTCAAAGGGCGACCGGGCCAACGCATCCGGCCCGCATCGTCCGCGATCTTTCCGGCGTACGGTATGCCATTCGTTTACCACGGACTCACGGTGGGAAGGGCGGCCTTCGGATTACCATTCCTTCGCCGGCCGCCGGGACCACGGGCATCGTCGCGTGGCGCCACTTCCCCTCGTCGGAGCCGTGGATGCGGATCCCTCTCGTCGAAAAGAACGGGAAGCTGACCGCGACGATTCCACATCAACCCCCGGCCGGGAAGGTCGAATACCACCTCGTCCTGTATCCTCCGAATGCTCAAGCCGTGGTGCTGCCGTCGACAAAGACGCTCGTTGCACGCTTCAAGGGTGCCGTACCACTCTCGGTGTTGCTTCCACACATTCTCTGCATGTTTCTCAGCATGCTCCTGGCGACTCGTGCCGTCCTTGGCGCGGTCTTCTGGCCGTCCCGTGGTGTCAGGGCGCCTGTTCTCCTTACAGGGCTCTTTCTGATTGCGGGAGGTCTCATCCTCGGCCCGATCGTGCAATACCACGCTTTCGGAGCGTACTGGACAGGCTGGCCGTACGGGTATGATCTGACCGATAACAAGACGTTGCTCGCGTTCCTGGCGTGGCTTCCCGCACTGATCATCTCCCTGCGGCGCCGCCCGCGCCCCGGCTGGATCGTGGCTGGATGGGTCGTCATGATGGGTGTCTTTCTCGTTCCGCACAGCATGCATGGATCGCAGATCGATTGGTCGAAAGTGCCGACCAAGGAACGGACCTCCCTGGGGCAGATCGCCGCGCCCCAGTATTCGGTGGAGGCCAGCACGGTTGTCCGGGAGCGCCTGGCTTGAGTATTTGGATGGTGCGTGCTGTTTGAACGTGGCCAAGGTGCTATCCTCGATCTGTTATGCAACGTTCGAGGCAGGCATCGCGGGGGACAAGGGAATCATTCCTGATCGTACGGGTGGGAATCACCGTGTATGCCATCCCTGCTGCGCGGGTCCGGCACGTGATCCGGGCGTTGGACATTCACCCGGTTCCCCATGCTCCCGCCGAGGTGCTCGGACTGGCGGGAGTTGGCTCAGAACCCGTCTTGATCCTGGACTTGGCCCTGATGGCCGGACAGGGGACGTCGAGCCCCGGGGACCATCCGATGATTGTCGTTGTCAGGGCCGGATCCCGTGAAGTCGAAGAGACAGTGGGGCTTGCGGTCGATGACGCGATGCGGCTCGATACGTTTGACCGTACATCTGGCAGCGATGGTGAGCGCGGCCTGGTAACACGGCGGGAAGAGAGAGACGCTCGCGTCATTCATTTCGTCAACCTTGAGAACATGTCTTTTGCGATTCCCCAAGGATCGTGAGGTCGATGCGTGAGAAGAACCCGAAGACAGATCACTGACCCCGGGCTTCGACCGATGGAGGTATTATGAAAGAACCTGCCAAGAAACGGATGTCAACGTCGACTCTTGGTTTGATCCTCTTTGCGCTAGGAATCCTGGCCGAGGGCGTCGTGCTCGAAGTGGCGCTCCCGGACAACACGCCACCCCTGGCAATTGGGGCCTTCCCACTCATCGCGGCCGTTGGCCTGCTGGCCTACGTGCTGGCGGTGTTTCTCCCGCAGAGACACGAGGCAAGACGGGCTCGGGACACCGAGGAGTTCTATGTTTCTCAGTGCGCCGCCCTGCAGGACGCCCTCGATGATCTCAGGAAGGGAGACCTGGTACGGACCGTCGGCGACCGCCTCTCGATGTCGCCCGAGTTCAAGAAAAGGGTGGGAGCGGCCGTTCGAGCGCTCGATGGTCTGATCCGCCAGATCCAGCTGAGCTCCGTCGAGGTTGCGACCGCCGCGCAGAGCATCCTGGATACATCGTCCGAGCTCGCCGCCGGCGGATCGGAACAGGCGGCGGCGGTCATCGAGATCACGGCGACGATGGAAGAGCTCGCCAGGACGGCCGCCCAGATTGCCAGCAACGCTTCCAACCAGGCCCAGCTGGCGGGGCGTGCTGCAGCCTCGGGAAACGAGGGCGCGGCCGCGGTCGATGCGGCCCTGGGCGGAATGGAGGTCGTCCAGGAGAGGATGCAGGTCATCGCGAGCCGGACCGAGGCTCTCGGGAAACGGTCGAGGGAGATCTACGGCATCCTTGACCTGATCAACGAGATCGCCCAGGAGACCCATATCCTCGCTCTGAACGCGGCGATCGAGGCGACCGCCGCTGGCGATAGTGGCGAACGTTTCGGCGTGGTTGCCGAAGAGGTGCGGCGTCTTGCGGAGCGTTCCAAGGAATCCGTCGGGTCAGTTCGCACCCTTTTGGATGATTTCTCATCGTCGTTGCGCTCGGCGGTGATAGCAACCGAAGAGGGTGGGAAAGCGGCCACCCAGGCTCTCAAGCAAACGGCGGCAGCCGCACAGGCTATCGAGCAGCTCCGGGATGCGCTGACGGAAACCGCCGACGCGTCGAGGGAGATTTCCCAGGCAACGCAGGAGCAGCAAACGGCATCCGACCAGGTGGTCTTGACGGTCAAGGACGTCGGCGAAGTGATCCAACGCGCTTCACAAGGTCTCAAGGAGCTCTCCGGCGCGGCGGACCAGTTGAGCCAGGTCGCCCTGTCCATTCAACTCTTGACCCAGGCGTTCAGGATCGCCTCCCCGCGATCGTTGAAACACGTCCTGCTGGGCTGGGCGGAAAGGCTGCAAGGTTTCACCATCCATGGCGAAGTCGTCGACGGTGTGCTGAAAGAGCTTGTCACTGCGTGCCCCTACGTCGAGCTCGCGTACGTCGTGGATCGGCGCGGCGCGATGGTGGGATTCCGGATCAACAAGGAGCTGATTGCGGAACGGGAGTTGCCGGATGAGATCGGCATTGGCAAGGTCTACGCGGACCGGCCCTGGTTCCAGGGCGTGTCGCACGGGCTGGAATCCATTGTGACCCCGGTGTACAGCTCGCTGTTGACGGACGAGCGGTGCTTTACCGTGGCGACATCCATTCCAGATGCCGGGTCTGGCTTCGACGGTATTCTCGGGGTCGATATCAACGTGAGGCACTGGACTCACATCTGAGCCATGTTTTCGCAACCCGACGATCTCCTCGTTCTTTTCGCCGGCGAAGCCGAGGAGCGGATCGACCATATTCTCGAGCTGATTCCTCACATCGAGTCCGATTCCGCCGCGATGGACCAGGTTCGCCGCGAGCTTCATGCGCTCAAGGGTGCCGGGAGAATGATGGGGCTGGAGAGGTTCTCCGAGCTCTGCCACGAGGGGGAGACCATCGTCAACGGCGAAGGCCAGGATCTCGTGCCGAAGATGCTGGAGCTGATGGATCGTCTTACGAACAGGCTGAGCGAGGTGCTGGACAAGAAGAAGGACAGCAGCGGCGAGCCGCACGCTGAAACGAAGGTGCACGGGGAGCCAGGCACGCGAACGCCCGGCGAGGCCGTGGAGCCCCATGCGGGCGGCGGGCATGCGACAACGGCTCGCATCCCCATCGCACGGCTCGATGAGCTCACGGACCGGGCAATTCGCCTCAGGGTGCTCGCCGTCGGCGCCAGCGCTCTCATTCAGCGCCTGCGAGATCTCAGTCATTATGCGGAAACGAGCGTCAGCGACCCGGAGCCCGAGCAGGTGCTTGCAACCCTCGCGACGTCCCTAAATCGTGTCGCGTTGGAGCTCGACTCCGGCCAACGGAAGTTCCTCCACGGCGCCGAACGTCAGCTCGAAGCTCTTCTCGGGTTTCAACTCCAGCCCCTCAAGCCGTTCCTGATGAGATTGGCCCGCCACGTTCGTGAGCTCGCCTCGAGCTTGGGGAAAAAGGTCGAAGTTACGGTGGAAGGGGGCAAGACCCAGCTCGACCGGAGGATTCTGGAGGTCATCGAAGAAGCGATGGTCCACCTGATCAGGAACGCCGTGGATCACGGCATCGAGGAGACGAAAAGCCGTATCGAGGCCGGGAAAGATCCAACGGGCCATATCAGTATTCGCGCGTCCAACCAGGCCGGCATGGTCGAGCTGACCGTTTCGGACGATGGGGGAGGGATCGACAGGGAGCGGGTTCTCGAAGCCGCAAGGCACCAGGGGCTCCTGAAGGGAGAGGATGAGGCCGCTCTCACCGATAGCGAGGTGTTTCACCTTCTCTTTCATCCGGGTTTCACCACCAGGTCGGCATCGAGCGAGATCTCCGGGAGGGGGATCGGCCTGGATGCGGTCGCAACCGCCGTTCAGCGGATCGGTGGGCAGGTCTGGGTTGAGTCCGCGGCCGGGAAGGGCACGACCATCCATATCCTGGCCCCGGTTTCCAAGAGGAATGAGAAGGTCAGGATTCTTCAGGCGGGATCCTCTCTCATCGCGGTTCCTTCGGCTTCGGTGATCGGATACAGAAGCTCGAGAAGACTGAAGCGGCACGCGACCACCGGCAAGCCGGAGACCGTGGAGTACGAGGGCAGCATGGTAGCGCTGTATCGTCTCGGCGACCTGATCGGCGAGGTTTCCGCGGATGAGGGCGTCCTCGTCTTCATGAAAACGGGCGGTATGACCCTCTGTGTTGCAGCGGACGTGGCTGGGCGCGAGGAGGATGTCCTCGTCTACCCCTTGCCCTCTCTCGGGGGCCAGAACCTGATCTTTGACTCGGCCGTCCTGTTGGCATCTGGAAGGCCCGTGCCCGTTCTTTCACCGTTCTTGCTCAGCACGCACCACCTCCAGGGGTTGAAGGTCGAGAAGAGGCCGCAACCGGACGTCAGGAGGATCAGAGTCCTTCTCGTTGACGATTCTCGCGTGACTCGCGAGATGTTGCGCGGCCTCCTGGAAGACGCCGGCCTGAGCGTCGTTGCGGCGCCGACGGCCGAGCGCGCCTTGCACGCACTCAAGGAGCAGGAGTTCAACTGTCTCGTGACCGATATCGAAATGCCTGGCATGAATGGCCTCGAGCTCACCGAACGGCTTCGCCACGACCGCCGCTTCTCCGATCTCCCGATCATCGTGGTCTCCACTCGGAACACTGAAAAGGACCGGTTGGCCGGCCTCAACGCGGGCGCCGATGCCTACGTCACGAAACAGGGTTTCGACGCATCGAGGCTGATCCGCCTCGTCAAACAGCTCGCGCGCTGAGAATGTCAGGGACAGAAGAGACGGCGGCCGCCATCGATGACAAATACTGTCCCCTGTGCGATGGATGCGGGAAGCTCGAGAATCGCGACGGCGGCCCGGGCGATTTCTTCCGCCCGCGCGAGGCGGCCTAGGGCCGTACGATCGCGAACGAGAGCAGGCTCGGGGGCCGACGCTCCGGCGACCGGCCCGGGCGCGAGGCAACTGACGATGATGTCCGGTCCCAGGGCCATGGCGAGAGAGCGAGCCGCCGCTTCGAGACCGGCCTTGGCTGCGATGTATGCAACATGGGAAGGCCAGCCGAGGGTGGTCCCCGCATCGGAGAAGAGGAGGATCCTGCCCTGACGGGTTACGGTGCGATGGAGCATCTCAACCAGAATGAGCTGCGACTCGAGATCAAGCTGAAGGATCTCCGTCATCGTACGGTGTCCCAACGTGCCAACCGGCGTCGGGGCGAACGTGGAGGCGCACAGCACAATCCCGGCCAACGGCGCGTGCTGCATGGCGATGGTTGCGAGTCGCTCGCGGCCGCTGGAGCTCGCCAGGTCGGCCCGGATGAAAACCGCACGGTTCCCTGCCCACTCGATTCTCCCGGTGTTACGGTGGACGTGGAGAAGGGGAGGGGTGCGATGTTTTACGAAGATACCGGCAATCTCGGCGCCGATCACGCCGTTGGCGCCCGTTACCAGGTAGGGGTTGCGGCGAATGGTTCAACTCTCCTTCGCAGCGGCCATCACCACTCGACTTCGACGCGGCGCGGCCGCCCGCCGAAACGCGAAACCAGCACGAACCGGTTTCGTTTTCCAAAATCGTAAATGTCGCGCGTGACACGGACGTCCTGTTGACAGTACTCGGCGATCTTGTCGATCTCGCCTTGCCGCCACCATTCCAGAGCCTGCAGGCCGTCGGCGGATTTTCCAACGTCCAGCGTTGCGCTGGCGACACTGTCGAGCTTGGGACGAAAACCAAGGCGAGACTCCAGGTGATACATGATGTCCATCGTTGGCAGTTTCTGAAGATTCTCTTTGGTGTATCCGCGGAGAACCTCGTAATCGAATCCCTTGATGTTGTAACCGACGACGAGATCCGCCCCCATGAGAAGGGTCACGAGATCCTGGATCGTGTCCTCGGTATAGGTGAGGAACCGATCTTCGTCGTACCGGTATGCGACACCGACGGAGACACCGAGCCGGTGGAGCTGACTTCGGCCACCGACATCTTGAAAAGACCTTTGGGTTTCGAGGTCGAAAACAACGATCAGCTTGTCCCGGGGGACCTCGCGTTCAGGGTTCTCGTCGAACAATCCCATCTGACCATTCCACACTTCCACGTGGTCTCTCCTCCCTCTGGAAGACCGCGCCGCGGGGGGCGAGAATGTCCGCCTCTCCCTCGATCATGGTGCATCCCAGACCCGGCGAGTGTAGCATTCTGATATGGAGTGGGAGATGTATCCGCCGTTGGAGCTTTCCGGGCGTGGGTGTCACGTGGCACCGCCGGTGCGGGTCTTCTTTTCCGCCAATCCGTGGTCGTGCCCTCTCAAGCGTCACGCGGCCTCCGGCCGGAGCGAGGTCCTCCGCATGAATCCGGGCGTCTTGGCAACTCTTGTGCGGCGTGCGGTGGCCGTGAGGGCCGGAACATGAGTGTTGGAGAATCGCGGCGTGCAGCCATCATCGCCGTGGCCGTTGCCACCATCCTGACGCTTGCCAAGATCATCGTCGGCCTCGTAACCGGTTCCCTGGCCGTGCTTGCCGCTGCCGTCGACAACTTCCTGGACCTCACGTGCTCGGGAATCAACGTGTTTTTCCTCGGCCTGGCGGAGAAACCGCCGGATGAGGAACACCGCTTTGGCCATGGGAAGGCGGACGCGCTCTCCGGCGTTATCCAGGCGACCCTGATCGGCGGAGGGGGCCTGGTGATGGCCGGACTTTCCGTCTGGAAGCTCATCGCGGGAACGCCGAGCCTCTGGGCGATGCCAGGCATCGTGGTCTCGCTGGCCTCTCTTGTTGTTTCCACAGGACTCGGGCTCTACCTCAGGCACAAGGCGAAGGTCACCGGGTCTATTGCCCTTCGCGCCGACGCGTTCCACTACTTGACGGATATCGCCACCAACGCGGCGGCTGCCATCGCTCTCGTGCTCGTCTCTCTCACGGGGAGCGACTTTTGGGATCCCCTCGGATCGGTCTTGATTTCGCTCTACATCGTTTACGAGGCGTTTCAAATCCTCCGGGTTTCCGCGAACGAGCTGCTCGATCAAGGACTTCCGAACGAGCTGGAAGACGCGATCATCGATGCGATCGCATCGCTTGGGCACGAGGTGCGTGGTTTCACACACCTGAGGACACGCAAGGCCGGCCGAACCGTCTTTATCGAGCTTCACCTGAGCATCGATCCAGTCGTTTCGTTTCAACGTTCGCACGAACTGACCGAGGCGCTGATCAATGAGCTGAGGCGCCGTTTCGGACCGAACACCCAGGTGATGATCGACACCGATCCGGCCTGAGGCGCACCTCCTTGAACGTTGCCCGGAGCGTCTCGTGCGTGACCCAAACAAAGTCATCCGGCGCCCGAGGAGCTGAACTGGAAGCCGGGGAGAAACACACCCTCATGGAGACTGGCCCGTATGTCTCACCGCGCCGCGTAGCGAGGACGGCAAGATGTGAAGTACCGATGTTTTTGCCATCCTGGAGGTGTCGCCCGCCCCTACAAGAGATGGAGATGATCCGGAGCAACCTAACATCGCTGCAAGCCGACGGCCCGGCCGCAGGCCGGGGCATGGCACACAGCCACCGTCAATCCGTGCAAGCCGACGCCGAGGCCAACGGCCGAGGCATGGCGCGCAGTCCCCCAGCGAGGCGACGCCGAGGC
>JAADFN010000202.1:16767-17213 GCA_013152895.1 Acidobacteriota bacterium
CCGCAACGAGGCGAGGGGCAATCCCGCCCGGGGCACGTCGAGGCGCCGGGCGCAGACGGCTTGGCCCGAGGTCTGCCGAGGGTAAGCCGTCGAGCACGACGCCTCGATGGGTCCCGGCGGGTGCAGCCCCGAGCCGAGGCGGCGGACCAGCCCCGCGCTGAACGGGCACAATGACCCTGCGAAGCGACACGGGATCGCGAGGATCACCTCATGGCGGACCCGGTCATCCCCCACCCGGGCTGGCGGGACGCCCGCCGCTACCAAAGATCGAGACGATACGGAGTAACCCATCACCACCGCATGCCGAGGCTGGACGCTCTTCCCATCCGCTGCAAGCCGACGTCCCGGCCGAAGGCCGGGACATGGCGCAGCCACCTCCAATCCGGGTAAGCCGACGCTGAGGCCGTAGGCCGAGGCACGGCGCGCACTCACTCAGCGAGGCGACG
>JAADFN010000203.1 GCA_013152895.1 Acidobacteriota bacterium
GCCGTGCCTCGGCCTTTGGCCTCGGCGTCGGCTTGCACGGATTGAAGGTGGCTGCGCCGTGCCCCGGCCTGCGGCCGGGCCATCGGCTTGCAGCGATGTTGGGATGCTTCGCGTTGTCTTGATCCTTGGTACGGGCGTCTCGCCTGCCCGGGTGGGGGTTGGCCCGGATCCACCGCGAAACGATTCTCGCGATCCCACATCGCTTCGCAGTCACGTGGTGCCGGTTCTGTGCGGGCTGCGCGCCGGGACTCTTGACATGAGCGAGCCAGGAAGAGGCACGGTGGATTCACCCCGCCGGTTGGCAATACGTGAACAAAACCCGTCTATCTTGTCCTGTTTGTCAAAAAGAGATATTATCCGACGACGGTCAAGAGCAATCATCCGGTGAACGAAAGGAACACAATGTATAACGTACCGCAACGGTGTGAGCCCATCAGTGACATGGTGGTTCGTGGAGCGCGCGGCGTTTTTGCTGGGTGGTGTGCAACAGTGCTGATACTTGCTGCCTTGTTCACCGTACCGGTGGCGGAAGGGGCACGGCCGGGTTCCGCGGCTGGCCCCAGGGCCTTCACCGCAGTCTTTCCGGGCGTCCACATCGTTCGCTGCCTGTTGGAGGAGCGGCGCGTCGTGGTGAGGTCGTCGGGAAAGCTGATCGTGCTTCACCCCGGCGATACCCTGCCGGCCGCCGGCCTCAGGTTCAGGGCGGCGGACGGACAGCGGCTCGTGTTTGAAACAGTGCGCGGAGCTCTCACTTCGTCCGGCGCAAGGATACCCAACGCCATTGTCATCATCTCGTCCCCAGGAAAGGGTGCGTTGGTGGTCCGCGTCTTTCGGCGGACACCCCCGGAGGGTGCGAGGCCTCCATTGATCCTGCGTGCTGGAACCGGGGAAGGCATCGTTTCTGCGGTGAGCGCCAAGCGCGGAGGAACCAAAGCCGTGCGATCACCGGCCCATCACAACTGAGGGAGACGTCATGAAAGTGCGAAGCGTCTGGCTCTTGGTGATCTTTTCGCTGTTCTGTGTTCTTACGTTTGCCGGTACGACGCCCCGGCCCGGCGACACGGCAAGCGTTGGTGCAATCCGTGAAGCGGTGCAGCAGGCAGCGAGCGTGGCGGACACGGTTCCAGCGGGCTCGGGATCCTGGGTGGGCGATGTCTTCGTTCTGCCATTTACGTACGGCGGCCCGTACACCCCCTATGTAAATGGTCAGTTGAATGTGCTCCCGCGTGAGTGGGTCGCAAAGTCGTTCTATGGTTCGAACCCGGACAGTTACGACTTCCTGCTTGTGCTGACCCAGTTCGACATGTCGGGCGAGGACGGAATTGCGGGTTTTTATTGGGCTATCCGGAACGATGTGAACGGAATTGGGATTTCACCTCTCGACGTATCCGCGGAATTTGGCAGCACGATTCTCCAAGGCATGATCGATGGTGGAGCTTTGGCACAGTACATTCGCGAGGATGGATCGCTGGATTCGGATCGGGCAGCCGTGATCCTCAACCACGAGATTGGGCACCGCTGGCTGGCATATTGCCGTTTCCGCGACGCGGCCGGTAAGCTCAGCGGCGCGCTCCTCGGGAGGGACGAGGCCCACTGGAGTTACCTCCTCGATTCTGATGCTTCTTTCATGTATGGCAGCGACTGGAGCGACAACGGCGATGGAACCTATACCGCCACCGGTGTGGAATCGCGTTTTTCGAATCTCGACCTGTACTTGATGGGTTTTCTGAAGCCGGAGGACGTGGCGCCGCTGACGCTGCTCGTGAACCCCAATGTTCGTGCCGACGCGCTCCCAGTCCTCGGTGACACGATCTCGGCGGTCCCGAGTACCGTGAGTGTGGAGCAGATCATCGCGGCCGAAGGGCCGCGCGAGCCCGCCTCCGACGTCGCGCCGAGGAGCTTCAGAATCGGGGTCATCTACCTTGTACAACCGGGCAGCAAGGTCACGGGAGACCAGCTCGATGCCATCGAGGCTTTGAGCGCCAGCTGGCGGCGGTCGTTCTTCCGGCACACCCACGGGCAGGCGGTCATCGACGTCGGGCGCGGTGCGCAGCCCCCGGTGTCCTCGCAGGATGTCAATCTCAATGCTGCAGTGGCCTGGTTGGAAGCTGCTGCCTCCGGAGGCGTGTGGGCGGATTCGCCGGCAACGGGTGTCCGGGACACCGCCGATGCCATCACGGCGCTGGCCCGGTTTGCAAGTGCTGGATCGTACGTGAGCACGGGGCTGGACGGCTTGGCTGGCCAGCAACCGAGCTCCACCGAGCTGCTGGCGCGGCAGGTCGCGGTTCTGGCGCGGAACGGGCGCGGTGAGGCAGCAGCGATCCTCGGAAGCCGGCTTGCGGATGCCGCGGCGCCTGGAGGGGGGTGGGGAGCGTATGCGCGCTACACGCCCGACATGGTGACAACCGCCCGCGGGCTTGGCGCCCTTCATGCCGCGGGAACCGATCCCGATCTTGAAGCCAAAGCCTGGACATGGGTGCGCGCCCAGCAGAGGCCCGACGGCGCCTGGGGCTGGCGGCCCAGTGGTACGAGCGCGCTGTACCCGACGGAGGAGGTTCTCCTAGCTGCGGCGGACAGTGTGCCCGATGCAGCCGCCCAGCCGTTCGTTCAGAAGGCGCTCTCGTGGCTTGTTGGCCGGCAGGAAAGCGGAGGGTTCGGCGAGCCCTACCCCGATATCGTGCAGACAGCTCTTTTCCTCCGGTTGGGCCTTGAGCTCGGCGTGGACCGGGCGGTACTCGACAACGCCATCGCTTTCCTGGCGAAGCGTCAGGGGGAAGATGGGAGCTGGGATGGGAGCGTTGCCAAAACCGCCGCTGCAGTCACAGCGCTCGCCCCGTTCTACATGCCGGACCCGGGGGTCAATGCGGCAGAGATCGTGGTACATCCAAAATCCCCCTTCGAAGGTGACGAGCTTACACTCTCCGCGGCGGTCCGAAACTTTGGCGGCGACCTCACCGATGGGTGCCCGTACCGTTGGGAGCTTGCCGATGCCGCCGATCCCTCGAGGGTTTTGGCGGAGCTCCCGGGGACTCTGCCCGCCATATCGGCCGGAGGCTGGTCGGCAGTGAACGAAAGCTGGCAACCCTCGGTGCCGGCGGGTCAGTATCTTCTTCGCCTCGTGCTCGATCCCGATCTGGAGTGGAATGACGCCAGCCGCGTGAACAACACGGCCGCTGTACCACTTACGATTTCGGCGCATCCTGAAGGGGTTGACCTCGCGATCTCGTCGCAGGGCGTGATGGTGAGCCCCTCGGTTGTGAAGCGGGTTCCCCAACCGACAACGGTCTCACTGACGATCAAGAACCTCGGCCTGACGGACGCTACCGGCGCCAACATTGCAGTGTTTGACGGGCCCACGGACGCCGGGCAACAGCTTGGTTTGGTTACCGTGGATGTCCCCTCTCTGGGCTCTGCCGTTATCCAGATACCGGTGACATTGACGGAGGCGAGGGCATACACGCTCACCGTCGTGGCGGATCCCAAGAACCTGCTCCACGACGAGAACCGGTATGACAATGCCGCTACCAAGAGTCTTCCTGTTGAGCCCACGTTCGATCCGGCGGTGGTGAACGGGAGCTTCACGGTCGATCCGGCGGAGGTTACCGCCGGCGATACGGTTACGCTCTCCGCGACGATTCGCAACGGTGGAACCCGTGAGCTGGGCGCTGTCCAGGTTGCCTTTACCTACCAGGCGGGGACCCCCCCCGTTTCATACCCGATTTCGCTCGAGGAGACGACAGGTCCTCTCGAGCCGGGCGAAAGCCAAATCGTTCACACCGAATGGCAAACCAGCGCCACAGGATCGCCGCTGACCCTGACGGTTGAGGTGGACCCGTATGGGGCGGTGGACGATGAGGATCGGTCGAACAACACGGCGGCTGCTCAGCTCACGGTCGCTCCCGGAACATTGCCGGACCTTGTTGTTTCTCCCAGCGACCTGGTATTCGACCCGCAGCCGGTGAACCAAGGCGACGCCGTCACCGTCACGGGTACCGTTACCAATGGAGGTAACGTGGCTGCGGGACCTTTCGCGGCGGAGATCCGCCTCGACGATCCACAATCCGGCCCAATCATAGCCTCCACGAATCTCAGCGGTCTGGAGCCCGGAGCGAGCGCCACCGTGACCGGGTCATGGACTGCCGACTCGCCCACCGACCATCTGGTGTATCTCATCGCGGATCCTGGCAACACGGTGGAAGAGCTCAACGAGGCAAATAACCAAGCATTCCGCGTTCTGAATGTGCGTTCGCGTCCCGATCTCGTTCTCACAAGAGGGAGCATCCTGGCCCAGCCCGGTTTTCCCCATACAGGCGAGCCCGTTCATTTCACGATTAATGTCGAAAACGTAGGCGAGCAGGGATCTCCGGGGACGGTCGTGGAAGTGCGGGACGACTCAGGGGCGCTTCTTGGCACGGCGCCCTTGAGCGCGATCCCGGCCCACGGGCGAGGGGTGGCGACGTTCGATTGGCAAACTCCGGCCACGCCCGGCGAGGCTGTCCTGAGCTTTGATGTCAACCCCAGCCACACCGTGGTGGAGCAGCGGTATGACAACAACCGGGCCAGCCGGACCATGGCGGTCCAGGATACGAGCTTTTACCTTTCCGACCGGTTCATTTCGCCCAACGGCGACGGCGTCAAGGACACGGTTACTGTCTTCTTTCGAAATCCGCTCGAGAGCGTGACGGTCGCTGACGCCCGTGGCAAGCGCGTGCGCGTCCTGCCGGTTCCCGACGGCGCGGCCTCGGTGACCTGGGACGGGACGGCAGACGATGGCAGCGTCGTTGCGGACGGTGTCTACGTGCTCCACGCGGGGGCGTACAGCGCGTCGGTGGTCGTCGATGCCAACCGCATCCCGCTGACGGATAGCCCATCTGGCGTTCAACTGCAGTGGACCTTGAGCTCCTCGTCAAATGACTGGTACGATTTCGGGCTCCAGCTTGTGACGTCGCCCGCAGACGGGGCGCTCTACTTCTTGAAAGACCGTCCGAACCTTCCCAGCAGGCTGATGCGGTTCGCATGGGGGAAGCTAGATGAGGTCGGCGACTGGCCGTCCGGTGTCTCCAACCCGGATTACGTGACGAGCCACGGGGACCTGTTCCTGACAGTGGATTCAGGCGTTGGGCTCACGCTGGTCCACTATCCGGGGGCCGTCGTGGAGTCGCGTCCATGGCGCTCGGGTTTCAGCGACGCGTCGCTGACGCCAGATGGCCGGTGGATCGTGTGGACAACGGGACTGGGGCAAAGCGCCCAGCTCTTGTTCGAGAGCGTCGCCGATCCCTCAGTGACCCGGAGCTTTGGTCCCTTTGGCAACCCCGGCGATGTGCTCTGCCGGATGCTTGGCCCGTTCTGGGCCCCCGACGGCTCGCGCGGTGTCGTGATTCCCCTGTTTTCCTCCAGTTCCTCCGAGGCGTCTCGGCTGTACCTGCTGATTGATCTCGCGAACGAGCCCACCGTCAAGGCCGTTGTTCCCGAAGCGGGCAAGTGGCCCGAGTGTTCTCCCGGGTACGTCGCAGTCCACTCTGAGAGCCAATCTACATCCTCGGGCGAGATGTCGGTGGACTTTCTCGGCGGCCGGCTACTCTTCTTTTCGTCCGGCGGGCTGACATCCTACGATCTTGATTCCGGGGCGCTGCTCTCCGAGACGGATGTGCCAATACCGGCCGATGGCACGATCGCCGAGTTTGGGCTGGCGAACAACGGCCGCGGCATGGTGTTCAATACGTGGGAGAGCGGCGAGCTGGCGGAGTGGCTAGAGAACTGTGCCACCGGTGAGTCCGGGAGAATTTCACTCCCGCCCGGTTCTTGGAACGACGTGCGTTGGTCCGCCCTGGATCGTTTCCTCTACTGGCATGGGCAGTACGGCGAGGGCGATGCAGTGGTCGCGATCGCAACGGGCGAAAACCTCACCGTGGACCTCAAGCCCCATATCCTCTTTGGAAACGCGGGCATCTCCCTGTCGCTTGTGGCGACCGACCGGCACCTGGATCGGTATGTCCTGGAGTACGCCCCGGCGGACGCTCCAGGGCAGCTTCAGCAGCTCGGACAGCCGGGGACCGAGCCGATACTGGGCAAGACGTGGGGAACCTGGCTTCCGCCCGCCAAGGGCCGCTACCTTATTCGGCTCACGGCGACCGATCTGGCTGGTAACCGCCGCAGTGTCACGAAGACTGTCTTCTGGGACGGGGACAACGACATCGCGAACCTGGCCCTCGATCAACGCTACATTTCGCCCCTGGCAAGCCCCGGCGTCAAGGACAGCCTCGTCTTTCGTTATGTCGTGTTGCGCCCCGCTAACCTTCTCTTTGAGATAAAGGACGCCTCGGGGCGCGTCGTGCGCCGCCTTCCGGTCGCCGCCGACCAGTTGGGCGAGCGCGTCACGACGTGGGATGGTATCGACGAAACCGGCCATCCAGTTCCTGACGGGCGTTACACGCTGTGTTACCTGGGAGCGGTCTGGCCGTTCGTGGTTGACAACACCCCGCCTCAGCTCGAGCTCAAGATTGACACAACGACCCTCAAGCCGAGCAAGACCGCGAAAAATGGCCTGACCAATCTGATCCACGGGAGCGTGCAGGATGTCAATCCCGGCGCGTGGACGTTTGCAGTGCGAGAGGGTGGCACGGGTGAGTGGGTCGCGCTCGCGGACGGCGTTGGCAAGCTTGCAGCGGAAAAGTTCCCCCTCCCGGCCGTCGCCGCCGGATTCCTGCCGAACCGGGAGCTGCGCCTTGTGGCCACCGATCGTGCCGGCAACACCACCGAAGCGGTCCGCGTGAAGCGGGAGGAGCTCCTCGCCGTGGCAGCATCGGAGCCGCTCTGTCAAACAGCCGCTGGGAGACGGGAGCGCTGTAGCTACGATGAGAGGCCGCCGGTCACGGAGCTTATCGACAGGGGACAGCCCCTCGCCGTGGAAGACGGAGCCCGGCTGCAGCTCTTGCCCGACTACACGGCCCTGATGGTTCAGAGCACCGTTTGGGGCGATGCGCGCAGCGCCCTGCGCCTCGAGTATCGCCGGGCCGGGTCGAACGGCCTGCCCCCCGGTTCGTGGCAGGCCGGTCAGATCAATGTCGGTCAGAGGAACCGCTCGCGGCTGGTCGAGTTCAAGGAATCCGTGTTGGTCGATGGTGAGGAGAAAGCCGTGCCGAGATCGGTCGAGGTGGGCCTGATCCCGGTGTACTGGAACCATCGGGATCTGCCCGCAGGCGCGTACGAGATTCGGTTGCTGGCGACGGACCAGGATGGACAGAACGTGACGAGCCCGGTGCTGCGCCTGGTTCCGCCTCAGCCCTTGCTGCTCGAAGCCCTGGGCACGGACGAAGACGGCTTCCATTTCCGGGTGACGAATGTTGGCGCGTACGCGCTGCACGACGTGAGCTTGCAGCGCTCGTTGGATGGGGGAAAGACGTGGTTTGATGGGGGGCCGCTGGCTTCCGCGCTTCGGCCCGGTGAGTCAACGACCCACTCTCTAAAGTGTGCGCTGTTTATGCCAGCCCCTTTGCTCCGCGCCGTGAGCCGAACCGAGAGCGCCTTTGCCAACTCGAACACGATTCTCGCGCCGGTTTTCCACACTGCAACGCTCAAACCGGACTTCCAGGCGGCTGACTGTCGGTTGGGCCGAACCGAGCCCATGGGTCTCCGGTTCGTCAATATCGGCATGGGGCCAGTGTTTGGTGAGGCACCGGCCTACACGGACGGCCGCCTTGTTCACATCAGCGTGACCGTTCCGCCGGATCCCGCCGGTACGCCGATTGAGGCCTATGAGCTCACCGTGGATGGCGTGGTGGTGGCTACCTTGAACCATCCGCCGGCGGGTTCTTCTCGGCAGCTGACCCTCGACCTCTCGTCTTTCGCCGAGGGCAGCCACACGCTGTCCGAGCGTTACCGCTACCCAGCTGGCGTTCTCGGGATCCTCGGCGCCTGTCCGCGCTCGTCCCAGCTCGTTATCGACCGGACGCCGCCCACGGTGCGGATCCTCGCTCCCGCCGACGGCGCGACGCTCTGTCCAAAAGATGGGGTCGTTCACGTTCAGATCGAAAAATCCGCCGACGTCGTGTCTTCGCAGCTGTTCCTGGACGGCAAGCCCTTGTCGAATCTCGAATTCGATGCTGGGGGACTGAAGCCCGGGCCGCACACCCTGACGGTGGAGGTCAACGACGGTGCGGGATGGTCCGCCTGCGACAAGATTCAGGTGTTCTTGGACGAGCTGCCGGGCCCGCTCGAGCTGCAGGCTCAGCCGCTCCTCTTTTCCCCGTCGATCCCCGATGGCTACCCGGCCCAGATTTCCATCAGCTCCCACGCGGATGTGCCCGGGACGTACGTCGCCGAGATACGGTCCCTCGCGACCGGAGATGTGGTATCCACGGCGACGGGCGAGGCTACTCGCGGTGAGGACGTCGACCTCGCCTGGGACGGGTTGGATACCCAGGGGACGCCGGCGCCGGACGGCCTCTACGGGGTCACGTTCCGGCTCACCACGAAGTGCGGCGCCACGAGTGAAGCGAAGCTTCCCGATCAGCAATACGAACCATATCCCATCGAGCTTGACGCGACACCCCCGGACGTGACGCTCACGAGCCCACAGGGGGGCGAGCAGGTTGGCGCCGTGCTCGAAATCCGGGGCCACGTCGCGGACCGGAACCTGGAGGGGTGGCAGGTCGAGGTTCGGCGTGCCGGGGACTGCGACGACTGTTGGAAGGTCGTGGCGAGCGGGACCAGCCCTGCTCAGGGTGTAGACGACCCCATCGCCTCTTGGGAGACGGCCCCCTTCGAGCCGGGGTCGTACCTGCTCAGGCTTGTTGCCACCGACGGTGCTGGAAACGCAACCACGGCCGGTCCTGTCTCGCTCACCGTGCGTGAACGCAAGCTGATCAAGCGGTTCCTCGCCGCTCCCACTCTCATTTCGCCAAACGGGGACGGCCGGCTTGACGTGTCAAGCGTCGAGATCAGCCTCATTCAGGACGCAGTGATCACCTTGACCGTTCGAGATGCCGACGACAAGGTGATTCGTACCCTTATCGACCACGAGACATTCCCCGGCGGCCCGGTCGATGCGCCCGCTTGGGATGGCACGGATGATTCTGGCAGCGTCGTGTCCTCCGGCGTCTACCACCTCAAGCTCGTCGCCGAGGACACCGCCAGTCCGCCGGTGCTTTCGCCCGAAGCAGAGAGCATGACCGTGGTAGTGGACCTGGATCCTCCGCTGCTCAAGATCCAGCAGCCGGGCGAGAGCTCGGTGTCCGGCCTGCCACTTCCCGTGATCATCTCCGCGAGCGATTCGCACTTCTTGCAGTACGCTCTGACACTCTTGAGCCCGGCGGGCCCCGAGGTGACTCTCCGTTCCGGCGCCCATCCGCTCGCCGCGGAGCAGGCCGCGCTCCTGGACGGACTCGACGACGGGGCCTACCGGTTGCAGCTCACTGCCAGCGATCGCGCCGGCAACGAGGCGAAGCTCGTGCGCAGCTTCGTGGTTGATGACTCGGCCCCGTCTCTTGCCTGGCTCAAGCCCACGTCTGGCGCCGTGTTGGACCAGCACATGGGCCTGATCGCGCTTCGCGCCCGGATCGAGGAAAAGCACCTCGCCTGGTACCACGTCGAGGCAGCGCCCGGGCACGACCCTTCGCAGAGCTCCTTTACGGCGATCGCTTCGGGGACCCAGCTTCCCGCCGGAGGTGTTGTCGAGGCACAGTGGGACGCCGACACCCTGCCTGACGGTCCGTACACCCTGAGGATCGTAGCCGCCAGCGTCGTGGGACGTGTCTCCGAGGCCCGCGTGCCAGTGCTTCTCGACGGTACGCCACCACAGGTGACGATCTCCGCCCCTGCCGATGGAACGAACGTCGACAGCCCGGTTGACATCGTGGGCGCCGCGAGTGACGAGAACCTCGTGAGCTGGCGGCTGACCGCCCGCCGCCAGGACGACGCGACGGTTCTCCGGCTCGCCTCTGGCCGGCAGCCCGTCACCGGCCAGCTCGCCACCCTCGATCCGCTTCCCAGTGACGGTCAGTACACCCTCACGCTGGCAGCGGACGATGCTGCGGGTCACGAGGCGACGGCCAAGGTCACCCTTACCGTGGCCGCAATTCCGATGCCGCCAGTCGGCCTCGCCGCGACGTTGGCGGGACGTAACGACGTTCAACTGACCTGGGCGGCTGGAGGAGGAACGGCGCCCTCCGGATATGTCGTCTACCGCGATGGCGCGCCCCTTTCCGGGATGCCGGTTCCCGCGCCGCCCGTCACGGATACAGGCGTCCCCGACGGTCGCCACACCTACGTCGTTCGTGCGCTGAACGCCTTTGGCGCTCAGAGCGCGGATTCCAACTCCGCTGAAATCACGGTGGACACGACCCCGGCGGTGGCGCAGATTGCCTTGCCTGCCTCGGGCGAGCTCGTTTCCGGCCAGGTGGAGGTGTGGGGAACCGCATATCGTAAGAGCGGCTTTGCCAGCTACACGCTCAGCGCGCGCAGCCTCCCGGACGGCGCAGCCGCGACCGTGTCGGCCTCGACCGCCGGGGTGGTGGCGGGTCGCCTTGGCAGCTGGGGCACGGTTGGCCTCGCGGACGGTCAGTACGAGCTTCGCCTGGAGGCTCGCGACGTTTGGGGCGAACGTGCCACGGATACGGTTCACGTGACGGTTGATAACACGCCTCCACCGGCGCCCACGCTGACCGAAGCCTCGGCGAGCGCCCAGGACGGCGACTCGCTGGTCAACGATGTGCACGTGGCCTGGACCCTTGACCCCGCGCCCTCCGATCTGGCGGGCTTCTACCTCTACCGTAACGGCCGCCTGGCCAATGCGCCCGGCATCGTCGTGGGCGATCAGACTGCGTACCTGTTGTCCGGCACCGAGTTTGACGACCGCAACCTGCCCGACGGACGCTACGTCTACACCGTGACCGCGGCGGACGTTGCCGGCAACGAATCGCCCGAGTCGAATCCCTCCGCCGAGATCGTGATCGATACCCGGCGCCCGCATGCGGTGATCGTCGCGCCAGTCAACGGGGCGAAGGTTGGCCCGGACGTGAATGTGACCGCCGATGTCGAGGATAACGACGTGATCTCGCTGGTTTTCCAGTATCGTCTGCAGGGAGACCTGGCCTGGACCGCCATCGGCGATCCCCTGGCGGCGCCCCCGTTCGTCACGATGTTCTCTCCGCCCGCCCCTGGGACGTACGAGCTCCGGGCTGTGGCCTCCGACGCCGGCGGCGCGGACGGAGCGCCCGAGGCGATTACGGTGACGGCCGGAGTGCTGTCTCCGAAGCCAGAGGCGCATGTGGACGGTGACACGGTGACCCTCACGTGGCCTGCTCTCGACCACGGCGGTTGGGCGCAGGGCATCCGGGTCTACCGGAACGGGGTTGCCATCACGCCGACGCCGCTCGGGCCCGACGAAACCACCTTCACGGACTCCGGGCTCGCAGATGGCACGTACGCGTATACCCTCACCGTTGTGGACGTAAACGGAGGTGAAAGCGATCCCTCGACGGCGGCCTCAGCCGTTGTGTATACGCCGATCTTGGCCTACACCGAACCCATCGTCGAGCTCGGCGTTGCCACGATCTCCGGTTTGGGAGTGGGCGACGGCGATCTTGTCCAGCTCGAACGGCGGGACAGCTCGGGCACGTTCCAGGTTGTGGCCCAGACCAAGGCGAGCAGCGGCGGCTCTGGTTCCCAGGGCGAGCTGGACGGCGAATTCGTTTTTGCTGGCGTCAAGCTTGATCCTGGCGTCAACGTTTTCCGGGTGCGTGCAGCGACCTCCGCCGGCGATCGAAGCCGGCCATCGGTCGAGCTTGCGTTGGTCTTCCCGCCGCAACCGGCCGAGCCGCACGATCTCACGGCGGACGTCTCTGGCCAGGATGTCACGCTCTCATGGGTGGCGTCGGGGAGCGGGGAGCGTTCCGGTTTCCGGATCGAACGCGACGATTCCGTTGTGCTGGGAGAGAGCACAACCGCTTTCGCCTATGACCCGGGGAGCCATGCTCTGGCCGCCAGCGGAGGGGATCCTTCCGAATGGCAGGCCGTTGTGGACGGCGATCCCACGACCGGCTGGACGGCTCAGCCCTCTCCGAGCCGCGCCACCCCGGCGTTTTGGGAATGGACGTGGCCCGATCCCATCGAGGGACGGCAGATTACCGTCACCTGGCAGCAGGCCGTTGCACGGCTCGCCTACGATGTTGATCTCAAGGTCAATGGTGTGTGGCTGTGGTGGAAGTCTGGCCCCATATGGGGCTCGACCGACACCATCCCGCTTCCAGCCGGCCTGCGGGTCGGGGGCGTTCGCCTCCGGCTGAGCAGCCAGGCATTCTGCTCGGGGGGCGGATCGTGCACACCGGTGCTCGAGGAGGTTGGTCTCCTCGCCGCCACCCGTCCGCTGGCCTCGTCGTTTGTCGATTCCGGGGTCCCTTCAGGCGTGCACGAGTACGCCGTCTCCGAGCTGAGCCCGTGGGGGCTCGAGTCTCGGGCTGCGACGGTCCACGCACTGGTCGGCGTCGAGCCGCCTCCCGCGCCGGAAGGTCTCACTGCCTCGGTGGGACCGGGATGCCGGCAGATCTCGCTCTCCTGGACGCCGGTGGATCCGTCTCCCGGCCACCTGCTCGCCTACCAAGTGCTGCGGTCCAAAGCCGCGGCGGGGCCGTATGCGCCGGTGGCGGAGACGTTGCCGTCGAGCACAACCTACGTGGACCGCTTCCTTGCCGCAGGCGATACCTATTGGTACATCGTGCGTGCCGTCGTGCTGCTCGACGGCATGCGCGTTGAGAGCTCGGATTCGGCCCCCGCCTCGGCCGCGATCACATGTGCGTCAATCCCGGCGCCGGTGATCGAGCAACCCACGACCGCCGGCCACCCGGTCACGCTTCCTCCCGGCGTCACAGCCGTGGCTGGCGTTGCCTGGCCGGGCGCCAAGATCACGCTTGTCGCCGATGGCGTTCCCATCGGCGACACATCGGCCGATCCGGCCGAGGTTGTGGCGGACGCTTTCGATCTACCGGGCTTCGATCCGGACTCGAGTCCTCTCAC
>JAADFN010000204.1:0-13314 GCA_013152895.1 Acidobacteriota bacterium
CGGGCCTCCCGGGCGTGGGACGGATCGAGGCGAATGACGCGGACGAGCCGAAGGCCGGGTCCCGGGCGAAACGGCAGCAAACGCTCGTGATTCGGCCTGGCATGCGCCGGCACGAAATCGCGGTATTATTGAAAGGGAGGTCTGATGCCGTCAGCCGGTTCCGAGATCAACGTACGAGAGGCGCTGAAACGTCTTGCGTCCGGGAGGTACGCTTCCAAAGAGGAGCGGGACACGCTCCTCGAGGTGCTCTTAAAAGCGCAAAACGTCAAGCCCAGGCACGTCGTCTGGATGCTGTTCCGCCCGGACTCCACCCTTCGCGAGGCCGCCGCCATCGTCCTCTCGTCATCTCCGACGCTCGAGGTTGCCGATCTCGTCCTGGAGCAGGCCGCCAACAAACCCGACGCGGCGGTCCGGGCTGCCGCAGAAATCCTGCTTGGGCTCAACATCCCCGGCCTGGCCGCCCACTTGGCCGCCAAGGCCTCGTCGCCCGATCCCGAAACCCGCGAGAAGGCCCTCGCCCTGGTCTGCCAGGCGCCGCCACACCCCTCCCTGGAGCCCATCCTGTGGAAGCACCTCACCGGCGATGACGGCGAGATCCGGCCCGCCGTGCTCAGGCAACTCGCCAAGATCGGCGTGAATAGTGGGAATCTCGCCAGGTGGCAGGAGGTCGCACGGCACCCGTTGCGCGAGGCCAGGGAAACCGCTCTCATCCTGCTCGCGGATCACGCCGCCGATGCATCGTTGCACCAGCTCATCGAGGAGCTTCCACGGGCCAGCTACACGACCAAGGAGCACCTCATCGCGGCGATCAAGGAGCTCTCGACGGGGAAGGACCCCTCCTTTGCCGATCGTTTACTCCCCTTGATGGCATCCGGAGATGCTGCCACCCGGAGCGCCGTCTTGAAGATCCTCCTCGGCATGAACAATCGCCCGGAGATCATCAAACGATACTTCCTCTTTTCACGGACCCTGGCGGGATGGGCGCGGGACCGTGCGCTCGATTCGCTGCAGGAGTTCGGCGCGGATCTCATCGAGCCGACCCTCGACCTCCTCGAGTATCCCGACGAGGACGTTCGCGCGGTCGCCCTGACCGTCGCCTCGTCGTTTGAAGACCCGCGCATCGTGCCCGCGATGATCGGGCGGCTCAAGGACCCCGACTGGTGGCTGCGGTTGACGGCCGCCGACGCCCTTGGGCGCATCGGCGATCCGCGCGCGGTTCAACCGCTGATCGAGGCGCTCGAGGACCCCGAAATCAGGTGGGCCGCCGTCGAGGCTCTCGGGCGTATCGGCGATCCGCGGGCGTTGCCGGCCCTGGCCCGCCTCCTGAAGGATCCGGCGCCGGAGATCCGTATCGAGGTCCTCCTGGCGATGCAAAAGTTCGACCATCCGAAGATTCTCACGGCGCTCCGGCGGGTTGCGGCGACGGATTCCAACCGGATCGTCCGTACCCGCGCGCTCGAGATCGCCGAAAAGCTCGCCCGCCGGGACAACGTCGAGCTCGCCGATGCCGATGCCCTGAAAAGCCAGGCGCTCCAGGCAACTGTTTCAGCCGGAGAGCCCGAGCTGCACGCTCTCCTGGTCATGGCGCGTAACCGGCAGGCGTCCGATCTCCACATCGCGGCGGGAAGTCCACCCCTCATCCGGAGCGGCTCCGAGCTCATCCCCCTCGAGCCGGAATCGTTGACCCCCGTTCAGACGGAGCGGATGTTGCGGGAGCTGCTAACCCACGAACAGTGGAAAAAGTTCGAGGAGACGACGCAGGTTGATTTCTGTACCTATGTCCCCAGGGCGGGCAGGTACCGCGGCAACGTGTTCCGCGACCGCCGCGGCACGAACGCAGTCTTCCGGGTGATCCCGGAGAAGCCACCAACCCTGACCGAGCTGGGCCTGCCGGGCCATCTTGCCGGGATCTCCAACTACCAGCAGGGGCTGGTGCTGATCTGCGGTCCCGCCGGCAGCGGAAAGTCGACGACGCTGACTGCCCTGGTCAACCTGATCAACGAGACGCGGTACGATCACATCATCACGCTCGAGGATCCGGTCGAGTTCGTCCATCCGTTCAAGAGCTGCCTGATCAATCAGCGCGAGGTCGGAGCCCATACCCGGTCGTTCGCACGCGCCCTGCGCGCCGCGTTGCGGGAGGACCCCGACGTTCTGGTCATCGGGGACCTCCGCGACAACGAGACGATCAGTCTCGCCCTGACCGCCGCCGAGACCGGGCACCTCGTCCTGGCCACCCTCGATGCGACGGCCGCCCCGAAGGCTATCGAACGCATCATTTCGAGCTTCCCGGCCGCGCGCCAGGCGCAGGTGCGCTCGTCGCTGGCGGATTCGCTGAAGGTGGTCATCGCGCAACGTCTGCTTTCCGGGCGGGAGGAACACACACAGGTGGCGTGTTTCGAGATTCTCAAGGCGACGGTCTCGGTGATCAGCATGATTCGCGACAACAAGACGCACCAGCTCCTGTCCGTCATGCAGACCGGGCGGACGCACGGGATGCAGACGTTCGACGACTCCCTCGAGGAGCTCTTGCGCCGCAAGCTGATTTCTCCGGCGACTGCGTACCTGATGGCGCGCTCCAAGGACGCGTTCATCGAAGGAGGAGCGTTGAACCCGGAGGACGGCCTGCAGGATGGGGGATGAGATGTCCGAGACACACCGGCTCGACCGGTTTCTCAGGCTGATGAACGACCGCGGCGGCTCCGATTTCCATCTGAGCGTTGGACGGCCCCCGATGATTCGTGTCTCGGGCGAGATCGAACCGGTCCGGTACCGAACCATCACCGAGTCCGATTTCAGCGACCTGATCGGGCCGATCACGCCGCCCGCACGGTGGAAGGAGCTCGAGACCACCGGGGACACGGACTTCGCATACGAGGCGAAAGGGATCGCCCGTTTCCGCGTCAATCTCCTGCGGCAGCAACGGGGATCCAGCGCCGTGCTGCGGTTGATTCCTTCGACGATCATGAGCATCGAGCAGCTCGGCCTCCCCCTGCAGATCGCGCGGGTGGCCGACATTACTGGCGGCCTGGTTCTGATCACCGGCCCGACGGGATCCGGGAAGTCGACGACGCTCGCGGCGATCATCGACCTGATCAACGAGACGAAGCGATACCACATCATCACGATCGAAGACCCGATCGAGTTCGTCCACACGGACAAGAAATGCCTGATCCATCAACGCGAGATCGGGGTGCATGCGACCAGCTTCGCCGAGGCGCTCCGCGTCATCGGCCGGGAGGACCCGGATCTCATCCTCGTCGGCGAAATGCGCGACCTGGAGACGATTTCGCTGGCGCTTGCCGCGGCCGGCAAGGGCACCATCGTTTTCGCCACGCTGCACACCAACAACGCGGTCAAGACGATCGACCGGATCATCAACGTCTTTCCGGCCGAAGAGCAGGAAGGCGTCCGGACCGTGCTCGGCGAGAGTCTCCGGGCTGTCATTGCACAGCAGCTCCTGCGACGCGTGGGTGGCGGCCGCGTCGCTGCCGTCGAGATTCTCTTCACGTCACCGGCTATCGGCAACATGATCCGCGAGGGGAAGACATCCCAGATCACGTCAGCGATTCAAACGGGAATGAAGAGGGGCATGATCGACATGGATACGTCGATTCAAAACCTCCTCGAAGCCGGCCTCGTCACGCCTCAGGCCGCGTACGACAAGGCCATTGACAAGAATCTCTTTCCAAACCCCGCGGAAACCGGCGGTGGTGCACCTTCCGGGAGCCCCCGTAGCCCTGCATCGTAGGCACGTCTCGGCGGCGCCGCCCCCAGAACCGCCGCACCGGCAGACGTATCCGCGGTCGCAGCGGGAAGTCGGTGGGCCGTGCGGACCAACCCGCATAGCTCACGGACTTTCGTCGCGAGACCGTCCAGGCGCCTGTCGGTGTGGCGTTTCGGCAAACGCTCCGGGCCGGCGGACCGGCGCCTTCCAGGCGATGACGACGCGCATCGGTACGAGTTGCAACTCGCCGTGTGAAGCGCTATCTCTATAGTATGAATCGGGCTGTGCTGGCGTTCGTCATCCCGTTCGGAATGGCCGTTTCAACGATGGCCTCGGTGCGGCCCCCCGCTGTGGCGGGCGGCTTCTACCCGGCCGATCCCGCCGGGCTACGCCTGATGGTAACCGAGTTTCTCGATGCGGCGCCGAAACCTCCCTCCCCGCCGGAAGCGATGATCGTCCCCCACGCCGGCTACATCTTTTCAGGCCGCACGGCGGCCCGTGCGTTCGCGGGCTTGATTGGCACGAGGCCGAGGCGCGTGATCCTCCTGGGACCGAGCCACCACATGTACTTCGCCGGTGCAGCCCTTCCCGAAGCCGGCACGACGGCCTTTGCCACGCCGCTCGGCAACGTGCCGCTGGATCAAATGGCGGTCCGCCGGTTGCGCCACTTCTCCGAATTCGACGGTCCCAGCGCCGCTCATACGCGCGAGCACAGCATCGAGGTCGAGCTGCCGTTTCTCCAGGTCGCCACCGGGGGAGGCGTTCCCATCGTTCCGATTCTTGTCGGGCCCGCGACGACCGAGACCGGCGCCCGCAAGATCGCCCGCCGGCTCGCCCCGCTGCTGGGTCCAGGGACCGTCGTCATCGCCTCGTCCGACTTCACGCACTACGGCGCGGTCTACAACCACGTTCCATTCCCGAAGAAGGGGCTCATCCCGCGCCTGCTCGATCTGGGGCGCGCGACCGCCGGACGGGCGGCGGCGATCGATCCCGACGGCTTCTGGCAGCAGGTCGAGGTCAGCGACGACGATGTCTGCGGAGCACAGCCGATCGAGGTGTTGCTTCAGCTCCTGAAGCGCACCTTCAATGGCATTGGGAAGGTCATCGCCGTCACGACGTCCGCGGCCAACAACCGGAACCTCGATCAGGTCGTCACGTATGCCGCCGTGACCTTCAACGGCGGCTGGCACGCCTGGCACACCGGGCCGACCCCCCCAAAGCTCGGCCGGTTGACCGGGAAGGAGAAGCGGGCGTTGCTCGAGCTGGCACGGGCGGCCTTCCGATCACACCTCGGTCACGGCGCCGAGCTGGCCCGCTGGTTCGCCACGCACCGTGTGGACGGCAACCTGTCGGCCATCGCGGGAACATTCGTCACCCTGACGCGGAAGGGTCTCCCCGCAGCACGGAATCTGCGATGCTGCATGGGTTCGATCGTTGGCCGCGAACCGCTGGCCGATGCGGTCATTCACGCCGCCGTCTCCGCCGCGCACGATCCACGATTCCCGCCCTTGAAGCTCGGCGAGCTCGGCGGGTTGCACATCGAGATCTCGGTGCTGTCCCCCCTCCGCAGGATTCCCGGACCCGGGATGATCCGGCTGGGGACCGACGGCGTCGTGCTCAAGAAGGGACCGTACCAGGCGGTCTACCTTCCCCAGGTGGCGCGCGAAACGGGGTGGAGCCGCGAGGAGCTCCTGTCGCACCTGGCCGTCAAGGCCGGCCTCGATGCCGACGCCTGGCGCCGCGGCGCCACCTTCCAGGTTTTCACCGCCCAGGTCTTCGGAGCACCGTTTTGATGAGCCGGAAGATCAGCCGCCGTGACCTGGCGCGCCTCGCGGGCGCAGGGTCCTTCGCCGTCCTCACCGGCGGCGCGCGGGTTCCCCGGAACCACCGCGGCATCGTCGGGCTTGCGCATCTGGGACCCGGACCCGGCGGAACGATCAGCTCCGCGGCCGCCGATCGCGGTATCCGGAACGCGCTGGGGGCCGCGACCGGCGCCGGGAAGACGGCAACGGGTCTCGAAACCATCTTCTCCCCGTCGGACGTCGTCGGAATCAAGGTCAACTGTCTCGCCGGCCCGCGCCTTTCGCCCCGCGTCGAGCTGGTCCGGGCGCTCGCGAGCGCGTTGCACAAGGCCGGGGTGCCTGCCAATCACATCATCGTCTTCGAACGATCCACACGGGAGCTGCGGCGAGCCGGGTACCCGGTCGATCACCCCGGGGGACCGTTTCGCATCGTCGGCATCGACAACAATTACTACCCGGAGATCGCGGTCTCGGGCAGCATCGGCTCGCTGTACGCCCGGCTCGTCGTCGAGACCTGCACGGCGCTGATCTCCTTCGGCGTCGTCAAGGATCACGACCTCGCCGGGGTCTCGGGCGGGTTGAAAAACTGGTTCGGGGTCATCCACAACCCGAACAAGTATCACGACAACAACTGCGATCCCTACGTCGCCGACGTCGTGAATCATCCGTACATCCGGACCAAGCTGCGGTTGAGCGTTCTGGACGGCGTCACGGCCCAGTACGACGGCGGCCCGGCCTGGCGCCCCGGTGCGGGCTGGCCGCTCGGACGCGTGGCCGCCTCGCTCGATCCGGTGGCGATCGATGCCTGGGCGTGGAAGACCATCGACGGCGAACGTGTCCAGCGCGGCCTGCCCACGCTGGAGAAGGCCAAGCGCCCCCCCAGGACGATTGCCACGGCGGCCCGCTACGGGCTTGGCGAGGGGAACCCGGCGAAGATTCGGGAGGTTTTCGCATGACGTACGAGTTGAACCGGAGGCAGCTTCTCGTTCTCGGCGGCGCGGCAGTGGCGGCCAGTGCTCTGCCACGGACAAGCGAGGCCAGGATCACGCTCCAGACCGGCCAGCTCGTCACGCCGGACGACTACCCGGATCACGAGGCCTCGTGGTACAAGAAGCTTCCCGGGCGGCGCGTCCAGTGCCAACTGTGTCCGCGCCAATGCGAGGTGGCCGATGCCGAGCGGGGAAGCTGCGGGGCCCGGGAGAACCGCCACGGCACGTATCACACCTTGGTCTACGGACGCGCGTGCGCGGTGCACATCGATCCGGTCGAGAAGAAACCGTTCTTTCACGTGCTCCCCGGCTCGCGGGCGCTCTCCTACGCAACGGCGGGATGTAACGTCGAGTGCAAGTTCTGCCAGAACTGGGAGATCTCTCAGTTTCGTCCCGAACAGGTTCGCGCCGCATGGATGCCTCCCAAGGCGCTGATCGCTGCGGCCGAGCGGAACAACGTCCCACTCCTCGCCGCGACGTACTCGGAACCGGTCATTTTCTGGGAGTACGTACGCGAGGTCTCCAGGCTGTCGCGATTCCAGCACGTACGGTCGCTCGTGGTCAGCAACGGGTACATCCAGAAAAAACCGCTCAAAGAGGTTCTTCCAATGCTTGCGGGATACAAGGTCGATCTCAAGAGCTTCCGGGAGAAGTTCTACGAGCAACAGATCCGGGGCAAGCTCAAACCGGTGCTCGAAACGCTTGAAACGGCCCGGGCCTCGGGAACCTGGCTCGAGATCGTCGTCCTGATCATCCCCACGCTCAACGACTCCGAGGCCGAGGCGACGGACCTCTGCCGCTGGGTCAAGGCCAACCTCGGGCCTGACGTACCGGTTCATTTCACCCGTTTCCATCCGACCTACCGGTTGAAGAACCTCCCGCCAACGCCCGTGCCCACCCTCACCCGGGCATGGCAGATCGGGCGTGCCGAGGGACTGCACTACGTCTACGTCGGCAACGTCCCCGGACATCCGGGGGAGAGCACGTACTGCCCCAAGTGCGGCGCCAGGCTGATCCACAGGATTGGCTTCGAGATCATCGAGAACCGCCTCAAGCACGGTCACTGCCCGGCATGCGGCACCAAGATCCCCGGGGTGTGGTGGTAGAATCCCGACTTCTGAAACGAGATCGCCGAGACGGGGAGCGGGAATGAACGACACCAACGGGGGCACAATGCGGGTTTCAGGCGAAACGGCGCCGCTTCGCGGTTCCGGTCACGGTGAGACTCCCCTGAGCACGAAGCGGCTGCTGACGCTTTCACTGATGGCGATGGGTATCGTGTTCGGCGACATCGGCACGAGCCCGCTCTACGCCATCCGCGTCTGCTTCTCCGGAGAATACGGGATTTCCCCGAGCCAGGCCAACGTTCTCGGCGTGCTTTCACTGATTTTCTGGGCGTTGATCTGGGTCATCTCCGTCAAGTACCTCGTGTTCGTCATGCGTGCGGACAACCACGGCGAAGGCGGCATCATCGCGCTGACGGCCCTGCTCCTGCCGAAAAACCCGGCCGAACGGCGCTCGCGATGGATTTTCGTGGGCCTGGGACTGTTCGGGGGCGCCCTCCTTTTCGGCGACGGAATGATCACACCGGCGATCTCGGTGCTCAGCGCCGTCGAAGGGCTCGACGTGGCGGCGCCGTTTCTCAACCCCTACGTCGTTCCCGTCACGATCCTGCTCCTCATCGGCCTTTTCATCATCCAGAAGCGGGGAACGGCGCGCGTTGGCGGGCTCTTCGGACCGGTCGTCCTCTTCTGGTTCCTCGTGCTGGCCATCCTCGGTATCCGCGGCATCGTGACCGAGCCTGGAGTGATCGCCGCGATCAACCCCCTGCACGCGGTTCGTTTCTTTCTCACCAACAAGATTCATGGCTTCCTGGTGCTCGGCACGGTCTTCCTCGTGGTCACCGGTGGCGAAGCGCTCTACGCGGACATGGGTCACTTCGGGCGGAAGCCGATTCGATTCTCCTGGTTCACGTTCGTCTTGCCCGCCCTGCTGCTCAACTATTTCGGCCAGGGCGCCCTGATCATCGGTCATCCCGAATCTGTCCGGAATCCGTTCTTTCTGCTCGCCCCTTCCTGGGCGCTCTATCCGATGGTGTTTCTCGCCACGGCCGCCACGATCATTGCCTCCCAGGCAGTCATCTCCGGTTCGTTTTCGATGGGCAGACAGCTCATCCAGCTCGGCTTCAGCCCGCGGCTCCAGATCCGTCACACCTCGTCTCGCCAGATCGGCCAGATCTACATACCGGCGATCAACTGGACGCTCATGGTTGCCACCATCGGTCTTGTGCTCGGCTTTGGCTCCTCGGACCACCTGGCCGCCGCCTACGGCGTCGCCGTCACGACGACGATGGTCATCACGACCCTCCTGTTCGCCTTCATCAACCACCACAAGTGGCACTGGCCCCTGTGGGCTACCGTGGGATTGATGGTGTCCTTCCTCGTCGCCGATATTCCTTTCTTCGCCGCCAACATCGTCAAGGTCGACCACGGCGGGTGGTTCCCGCTCCTGATCGCCGCGATCGTGTTCACCCTGACATCCACCTGGAAGCGGGGGCGGGAGATCCTCTACGACAGGTTGCGCGAGGGCATGCTCCCGATCGACGAGTTCGTCGCCGATCTCGAGGAGAATCCACCGGTCCGCGTTCCTGGAACAGCCGTGTTCATGACGGGAACCTCGATGGGCGTTCCTCACGCGCTGCTGCACAACCTCAAGCACAATCACGTGCTTCACGAACGCGTCATCCTGCTGACGGCGGTGACTGAAGAAGTCCCCCGGATCCGCCCGGCCCAGCGTGCCGACGTCACCGCCCTGGGACAGGGGATCTTTCGGATCATCGCCCACTACGGCTTCATGGAGAGCCCGGACATCCCGAACCTCTTCGAGGAGCTGAGACTCAAGGACATCACCATCAACGTGGACGAGTCGACCTTCTTCCTCGGCAGCGAGACGTTGATCCCGACCGAGCGCCCCGGCATGGCCATCTGGCGCGAGTGGCTCTTCGCTTTCATGTCCAGAAACGCGCAGAAGGCGACCGCATTTTTCAACATCCCGGCCAACCGGGTCATGGAGATCGGCGTCCAGATCGAGCTGTAATGCTCAGACCTTGCGGCACGTTTCAGCCCGCATCCGTGCACCGCCCACCCGCGTCGCCAGGCGGGATGTACGCGCTGCAGCACAAGGCTCATGGACTATCCGGGTCAGGGCTCCTGGCCGGCAACCAGGCGTTGGATCATTGGCAAAAACCAGTCCTTGGCCGGCATCTGGATCTGCCAGCCGTTGACGAAGTAGGTCGGCGTGGCCATGACCCCGAGATCCTGTGAAAGCCCAATCTGGCGATTGACCGCATCGAGCGAAGGCTTTTCTAAGAAGCACGATGCAAACGCCTTTTCGTTCAACCCGTTCCCGGCGACGAAGTCCCGCGCCACGGGTCTGACCTGTGAGACGTCCATCTCTTGCTGCATCGAGTAGAACTGCTCTTTGAGCGGAATCAGCTTGGCCGGATCCTGGCTGGCGACGCACCAGGCCGCCGATGCCGCCCGGAACGACCACGGGTGGATCATCGTCAGTGGAAAGTTGACCATCCCGTGACGGATGTCCCCGTCGAACTTCTTCAGGGTCTTGGCGATCAACGGCCACCGTGCCTTGCAGGCGGGGCATTCGAAATCGGAAAACTCGACGATCTCGACCTTCGCGTGGTGGCCCGGATGATCCCACATCACGAGAGGATTCTTCTCGAGGAGCTTCTTTCGGTAGGCCACCGGGTCCTGGCCGAGCGGGTACGGCGATCCCAACACGATGCGGCGGCCATCAGCCGTGACTGCGGCCGGCTTGAAGTACGATCCATATCCAGAGTCGATCTTCAAAAGAAACGGAATCAGGGCGCCCGACGGACGCCCTCCCGTCTTCCAGACGACGGTCGCCGTCATCCTCAGGCTGCGCCTGAGGGCGCCGGGAAGAAACGATTTCAGGAAGCCCTCGAGATTCGCGGACGCATTGGGAACGTCGGGCAGGGTCCCCACGGTGCCCGCCCACATCGTCTTGCTGACCTCATCGATCACCCAGCCCCTGACGCCGGTCAAGTAGCGATTGGCACAGGTCCGTTTGACGGCGATCAGCCGGTAACTGCCCGAGGCGGTCATGACCCGCTTGTCATTGACGATCGTGAAGGTGGAGTCGGGATACCAGGGCGCCGCCCTTTGAACGAAGTGCAGCACCTCGGGATCTTGCTTCGGGAGCTTCGCTTGGGGCGCGGCTCCGCCGGCGAAACTGGAGGCGCAGATCGCCATGACGGCCAAGCCGACTTTCAGATCAATGGTCATGCTGTGCATACGTTCTCTACCTCCGTACCTTTTTCGAAACGGAAAACCGGTCTTCAGGTCTCTGACCCGTCCGCGACCTGCCCCCCGGGGAGGGGCAACAGTCCGAGCTTCTGCCGGAGGATCCCCTCCAGCTCCTCCACCGTTTCCCGGTTCTCGGCAAGGAATGCCCGGGCAGCCTCGCGTCCCTGGCCCAGGCGGACGTCGCCGTAGGAGTACCAGGATCCCGACTTCTGGACGAGACGGTGTTCGACCCCGAGGTCCAGGAGCTCGCCCGTCTTGGAAATACCCTCGCCGTACATGATGTCAAACTCGGCGATCTTGAACGGGGCCGCAACCTTGTTCTTGACGACCTTGACCTTGGTCCGGTTGCCGATCACCTGGTCTCCCTGCTTGATCGAGGCGATCCTTCGAATATCCACCCGGATGCTGGCGTAGAACTTGAGAGCTCTCCCACCCGTCGTGGTTTCCGGGTTTCCAAACATCACGCCGATCTTCATCCGCACCTGGTTGATGAATACCAGGCAGGTATTCGACTTGGAAACGATGCCCGCCAGCTTCCGGAGGGCCTGAGACATCAGACGGGCCTGCAACCCCATCTGGGCGTCTCCCATGTCTCCCTCGAGCTCCGCCCTGGGCACGAGCGCCGCAACGGAATCGACAACGATGATATCCACCGAGCCGGAACGGATCAGCATCTCGGCGATCTCCAGGGCCTGCTCGCCGAAATCCGGCTGTGAAACCAGCAAATCGTCGAGATTGACGCCAAGGTTCTCCGCATACTCGGGATCCAGTGCGTGCTCGGCATCGATGAACGCCGCCAGTCCACCGGTCGCCTGGGCGTTCGCGATCAGGTGCAGACCAAGAGTGGTCTTACCCGAGGATTCCGGTCCGAAGATCTCGACCACGCGCCCGCGCGGCATACCGCCCACGCCCAGGGCCGCATCCAAGGTGATCGATCCCGTGGGAATCACGTTGACCCGAATGGACGGTTGCTCGCCGAGCCGCATGATCGAGCCCTTGCCGAACTGACGCTCGATCTGACCGATCGCTGTTTCCAACGCCTTCATTTTCTGTGGATTCGAACTCATGACACTCCTCCTGCGGGAACCGCAGCATGGTGGGGCCTGACCATCGTAGGGCTCCAACCCACCTCCGTCAAGCCCTCGCGACCTGAAAAGGATGTCCGCACCGCGTCGGCCCAGAGAACCCAACCACGCCCCTCTGCGACCGCCTTGCGGCCACAGAGGGGCGTACGAATTTCGCTGGATGACGCTCCACTTCTAAAGAGAGAGCTCACAAAAAGCAACACGAGGAGCGACCCAAACAACCCGTCGCTGGCCGGGACGATACGCCACCAGGCCACGCCTCGAAAAGGCGCCCTCGATGCGATCAGACATACGCTTCCTCGTCGAACTCGAACGCGTCGAGCCCGTCGATCTCGGCTTCTTCGGGAACCCTGACCGGAGTGATCTTGTTGATCAGCCACAACGCGACGTAGGTGAACAGGAAGGCATAGATGACCGTGCCGGTTACGGCGACAAACTCCTTGACAAAGAACGCGGCGTTTCCAAACAGCAGCCCGTTCGCGCCGCCGGGATCGACGGCCTTCGAGGCGAATAGCCCGAGCAACAGGATGCCGATGTATCCACCGACCCCGTGCACGCCCCAGACATCCAGGGCGTCATCCCAGCTCTTCCTGTTCTTGTACGTAATGGCCGCGTATCCTGCCAGCGAGGCCACGACCCCGATGAGCATCGCCACACCGACGCTGACATACCCTGCGGCCGGCGTGATTGTCGCCAGGCCCGCCACGGCGCCTGTCAGCATTCCGAGGATCTTCGGCCTCTTTTCGAAGATGATCGCCAGGATGAGCCACGTGATCGCCGCGAAGGATGCCGCGACGTCCGTATTGAGGAACGCATTCGCCGTGATGGCGTCCACTCTCAGCTCACTCCCGGCATTGAAGCCGTACCAGCCAAACCACAGCAACGCTGTTCCAAGGGCCACCAGCGGAATGCTGTGAGGTCCGGTACTCTTGACCTTCCTCTTCCCGACAAAGAACACTGCGGCCAGGGCTGCGAACCCGGCGCTCGCGTGGACGACGATGCCCCCGGCGAGAACTCCCAGGCGATGAAGGATGCCGCCGCCCCAGACCATGTGAACGAGCGGGAAGTACACGAAGAGCAGCCAGACCGTCAGGAAGATCATGTACGCCTTGAAATTTACCCTGTCCGCGAAGGCGCCCGTAATCAGCGCCGGCGTGATAATGGCGAACATCATCTGGTACGCCACGAAGACGAGCATCGGAATCCCGGCGCTGGACGCGAACGCCGTGTGCGTCGTAATACCGTGGAGAAACAGGTACTGCCCGTTCCCGATAATGCCGCCCACGTCGTGGCCAAAACACATGGTGAAACCAACGGTGACCCACAGGATCGTTGTCCATCCCATCGATACGAAGCTCTGCATCATGA
>JAADFN010000204.1:13319-15771 GCA_013152895.1 Acidobacteriota bacterium
TCGTGAGAACGTTTTTCCTGCTGACGAGTCCGCCGTAGAAGAAAGCGAGCCCCGGCGTCATCAACATGACGAGGCTCGTCGCAACCAGCATAAACCCTGTATTCCCCGTGTTAAACACTTTCGTTACCTCCTTTTTCCAAACGGGCCGGCCGTTTTCCCAAAAGAAAATCTATAAACGGAAAGAATATGGATGGCGGGTGACGTGAAAAAACTCCACGAGCACAGACTCTAGGCGCTCCCCAGAGCCCTCGTCAAGCGCCAGTCACCCAATTTCGTTCACCGATCCTGTTTCCCGGATGGCATTGCAAACAACATCCACCGGAGCGGCTTACACCAGCTTGTACAGGTGGGCGATGAGGCTCGGGGAGAGCGCACGCTGGCGGAACCTCCTGGTCGCCATCAACGCCAGGAGCCCCCGGATCCGCTGCCATCCCCGGTGGTAGAGCGCGGGAATCGCGGCTTCCATGAAGCGGCCCAGGTCCTCATCGTAGGGGTAGTGCCAGGGCGCAGCCTGCCGGCGCCCTGGATCGCGGGCGACATACTTGACGTTGACCAGCTCGTGGAGCCCGACCTCGCCGTGCGACCGGCCGATTCCGCTCTCCCGCACGCCACCCCAGGTTGCGGTGGCCTCGGCGAAGCTCACGACGTGCTCGTTGATCGTCACGACGCCCGCTGAGAGCTCGCGCTGCAGCAGGGCCGCCGTGTCCTTCGAACGGGTCCAACCCGACGCCGTCAGGCCGAACCGCGAGGCGTTCGCACGCGCGATTCCCTCGTCGATGCTGGCGACCTTCACGATCGGCAGCACCGGGCCGAACGTCTCCTCGGTCATCACGTCCATCTCGTCCGTGACATCGACGAGCACCGTCGGCGGGTAGAAGAATCCCCTGCCGTCCGGCGCCCGCCCCCCCGTCAGTGCCCGCGCCCCGCCGGCCAGCGCCCGCTCGACCTGGCCAGCAACGATGTCCCGCTGCCCGCGCGTGGTCAACGGACCGAGATCGGTCCCAGGGTGCCGCGGATCGCCGGTCACAAGCTCGCGGGTCAGCTCGACGATCCGTTCGACGAGGGAATCGAAGAGCGGCGCCTCGACGTATGCGCGCTCGATCGACGCACACGTCTGTCCCGAGTTCATGAAGGCGCCCCACACGAGGCCGCGAGCCGTCCGCTCGAGGTTGGCATCTGCAGCAACGACGGCGGCGTCCTTCCCGCCGAGCTCGAGCTGGCACGGCGCGAGCCGTTCGGCGCACCGGCGTGCGACGTGGCGGCCGATATCGACCGAGCCGGTGAACAGTACCTTGGCCACGCCCGGATGATCGAGCAGGGCATTCGTCGCGCTTCCCGGAAGGGCGACCGCATTGATCACCCCCGGCGGAAAACCGGCGCGGCGGGCCAGGTCGGCAAGCATCAGCCCGGTCAGCACGGTCGCCGATGCCGGCTTGAAAACAACAGTGTTGCCAGCGGCAACCGCCGGGACGATCTCCGCCATCGGGATTCCAACCGGGTAGTTCCACGGCGTGATGATGGCAACGACGCCAAGCGGATCGTACCGGTACCCCGCCTTCCAGTGGCTGAAGAGAATCTGTCGCGGGCTCACGGGCCGAAAACCCAGCATCCTGTGCAGCTTTCGCGCCATGAAGGACAGGGTCTCGCACGCCGGGAACACGTCCACGAGCCGGGCTTCCAGCACCGGCTTGCCTCCCTCCAGCGAGACCAGCTCCGCCAACCTCTTTTCGTGGGCGACGATCAGCGCAAGCCACCGCGCCAGCAACCGCTGCCGCTGGGCGAACGATGTGTGGGACCACGCTGGAAACGCCTCCGCCGCCGCCTCGACCGCGCGAACCGCCCCCTCGGCGTCCAGCGCGGGAACGGCCGCAATCTCCTCTTCCGTAGCCGGGTCGATCGACACGATCGACCCCGGCCCCGCTACGTCCTGGTTCCCGACGATAGATTGAAGTTGCATGTCCATACGCCGATTGTACCCGCGATTTCACGATCGTGAATCGTGAGTGCCAGATAGCAGTGCTTCCCCTGGACTTCGGCGGCCTACTCATAGAAGGCATCCAGACGCTGTCACCCCGAGTATTTCATTCTCTGTCATCCCGAGTTTTTCTTGCTTCTCATCCCGAGTTTTTCTTCCTCTGTCATCCTGAGCGCAGCGAAGGATCCGGGTCGGGGACTCCTTCTCGATAACGGCTTGCCCCACCCGCCCAGATCCTTCGTCGGCTACGCCTCCTCAGGATGACAGGAAGAGAGATGCTTCACCTCCTCTCGACTAACAAGAATATCCGGTCAATGTGGAATCCTGTGTATGTCATCGTCATCGAACGTCTTGCTGAGGCCGCCCCTACCAAGGATCAATACAACGCGTAGCAACCCAATATCGCTGCAAGCCGACGGCCCGGCCGCAGGCCGGGACACGGCGCAGCCACCTTCAATCCGTGCAAGCCGACGCCGA
>JAADFN010000205.1 GCA_013152895.1 Acidobacteriota bacterium
CTTCGTGGAGCGCAACTACAACATGGTGGAGCTGGGGCCGCGCGGGACGGGCAAGAGCCACATCTACCAGCAGATCTCCCCGTACTCCCACCTGCTCTCGGGTGGCAAGGCCACGGTGGCCAAGATGTTCGTCAACATGGCCAACGGGCAGAGGGGCCTCGTCTGCCAGTACGACGTGGTGTGCTTCGACGAGGTCTCGGGGATCTCCTTCGACCAGAAGGACGGCGTCAACATCATGAAGGGATACATGGCCTCGGGCGAGTTCAGCCGGGGCAAGGAGAGCATCCGGGCCGAGGGGTCCTTGGTGATGGTCGGGAACTTCGACGTGGACGTCCAGCAGCAGCAGCGGATCGGTCATCTCTTGAGCCCGCTTCCCAGGGAGATGCGCAACGACACGGCCTTCCACGACCGGCTCCACGCCTACGCGCCGGGCTGGGAGTTCCCCAAGCTCAACCCCGGCCAGCACCTGACCAACCACTTCGGCCTGGTGACGGACTTCCTCAGCGAGTGCTGGAGCCGGATGCGTGAGTCGACCCGCCTGGCCGTGCTCCAGAACCGGGTCTTCTGGGGTGGCGCGCTGAGTGGGCGGGACATCGAGGCGGTCAACAGGACGGTCTCCGGGCTCGTCAAGCTGCTGTTTCCGGATCCCGGAATGGAGATCCTCGACGAGGACCTGGAGTGGATCGTCCGGCTCGCGCTGGAGGCCCGGCGACGGGTCAAGGAACAGCAGAAACGATGCCTCAAGAGCGAATTTAGGAACACACATTTCTCCTTCACCCTCGGCGTGGACGGGGTGGAGCAATTCGTCTCGACCCCGGAGCTCCACAGCGACGAGGCCATCAACAGCGACCCGCTGCCACCCGGACAGGTGTGGGCCGTGGGGCCGGGTACCCCGGAGGCCGGGGCCGCCCTCTACCGGATCGAGGTCACCGTGGGTCCGGGAAGCGGCGCGAAGATCCTGAACCGGCCCGTACCTCCGCCTTTCCGGGAAAGCGTCAAGGTGGCCGAGCAGAACCTCTACGCCCGGGCCAAGGAGCTGGTGGGCGACCGCGATCCGCGGAGCCACGAGTACACGGTCCAGCTCAGACCCTACGATGCGGACAGGTCCGGGGCGGACGTGGGTCTTCCGGTCCTCGTCGCCTTCGTGGGAGCGCTCCTTGAGCGGAGCGTCAGAGGCGGCACCATCCTCGTCGGCCCGCTGAACCTCGGAGGTTCCCTCAACCTCATCCCGAACCCGGTCGCCATCGCCGAGCTCGCCGTCGACAAGCAGGCCACGACCCTCCTCATGCCCGTCGCAGCCCGACGTGGCCTTAACGATCTTCCCGACGAGACCTGGACAAAGATCAACATCGAGTTCTTCGCCGACCCTGCGGACGGCGTGTTCAAGGCGCTTATCGATTGAGGGCTTTCGCCATCGGTTGGACGTTCAACCCCGCCTCCGAACCCCGTGGCACGGGCCGGTCGCCGGCGGCGGCGAATGAAATAACGAAACCCCGCGCCGTGTTGCGGTGAAGGAACGAGGGGGAACGAGAAGGAACGGTCACGATGAACATGACACGGGAGCTGTCCGGGGAGATGCAGGAGGCGCTCGGCGCGGTCCTGGCCAGGGTGATCGATCCGGTCACCGGCATCTCCATCGCCAGGCTCGGCCTGGTGGAGCGCTTTCGGCTTCAACCGGAGCGCCGCCGGCTGCTCGTGTTCTGCCGTCGTATCGCGACTCACCACGCGTGCTGCATCGTCTTCGACGCACTCGCCTTCGAAGACACGCTCGAACGCCTTCGCGCGGAGCTGGGAACGACATTCCCGGATCTGACCGTCCACCTCCGCCTTGCCGAGTAGGTGTTGCGATCGTACAAGGACCGGAGCGTGCCCCGAGGAACAATCGGCGTACACAAAACAGGAAAGGACAAGCACCATGACAAAGCCACTTGAAAGCTCACTGCCCAACCGGCCGGAGGGCCTGCAGCCGGCCCGGACGACGGATCTCGCCGGCCTCGTCGACTACGCGCCGGAGGCGATCGTCAGCCGCACGCTGGTCAAAACCGGCGGAGGGTCGGTGTCGATCTTCGCCTTCGCCGCCGGCCAGGAGCTTTCCGAGCATACCTCGCCGTTTAACGCCGTCGTGCAGGTGCTCGACGGACGCGCACAGCTCGTCATCGGTGGTGAGACGGTCGAAGCGTCGGCGGGGGAAGCGGTGCTGATGCCGGCTGACGTCCCCCACGCCGTGCGCGCCCCGGAGCGGTTCAAGATGCTTCTGGTCATGCTGCGTGGCGATACCGACTGAGGGACGCCCCGCCCTCCGGGTGGGCTTGACAGAGTGAGGTTCATCCCCTAGCCTGCGCGCGAGGGGATGGAGTCCCCCCGGAACGCCTGAGAATGGCTAATGACTCCTGACAGGTGAACGGTACCCGTCGGGAGTTTTTGTATCTTTCGTTGCTCCCGCCGGCTCGCCAGCGGGAGTTTTTCATGGATGCGACAACACGCACCCCGGGGGACGCGCCTCAGCCCTCACCACGTATCCCACAGATTGCGGAAGGGGAGACGTCATGATCACGTCCCTGCTCTTCAACGTCCTTCAGGTCCTCGTCGTGCTCGTCTTCGCGCCCCTGATCGTGGGGATCAACGCGTGGTTGCGCGAGCGCCTCCAGTCGAAGCGCGGCCCGAGCGTTTTCCAGCCGTACTTCGATATCTGGAAGCTCTTTCACAAGGACGAGATCGTGTCGGAGCACAGCACCTGGATCTTTCGCGCGGCGCCCTACGTGGTGTTCGTGACACCCCTCTTCGTGGCGCTCCTGATCCCCGTGCTGACCAGCTACCCGCTGTTCTTCGCCTTCATGGGCGACATGCTGGGGGGCGGCTTCATCCTCGCGCTGGGCGGCTTCTTCGTGACCCTCGCTGCCATCGACACGGCCAACCCGTACGGTCCCATGGGCGCCAGCCGGACGCGGATGGTGGGGTTTCTCGCGGAACCGGTCTTCATGATCGTGTTCTTCACGGTGTCCGTCGTCGCGGGATCGACGATCCCGTACATCGTGCAACAGCGATGGGTCCACCCGATCGGCAGCTTCTTCGATCCGGCGCACGTCCTGTTGCTGATTGCGTTCTTCATGCTGATCATCGCGGAGACGGGACGGCTTCCCGTCGACAACCCGTCCGGGCACTTCGAGCTGGCGATGATCGACGAATCGAAGGCTCTCGAGTACTCCGGCACGGGCGCCGCCCTGATGAAGTGGGGCGGGGCGATGAAGCTCTTCGTCCTGCTCTCCATCTTCCTCAACGTTCTCGTGGCGCCGTGGGGGCTTGCCTCCACCCATCGGCTCGGGGCCGTCCTGGGCGCCGTCCCGCTGGTCCTCGCCAAGATGATCGTGTGCATCCTGGCCCTCGTCGGGGTGGAATCGTCGTTCGCAAAGCTGCGGCTCTTCAGGATCACCGAGTTTCTTCAAGCGGCTTTCGTCGTGTCCGTGGCCGCTCTGCTGATCCGCCTGATGGAATCCTAGGAGGCGCACCGTGCCCGGTCTTCACCCAACGCTTTCCCTCGGCAACGAGCTCAATCTCCTGGCTGCAGGCTTCTTCCTGCTCGCGACGTTCGGTCTTGTTGCCACACGCCAGGTCCTGGATTGCGTTTCCGTCTTCGCGTGGCAATCTCTGATGCTGGCGGTCTCGGCAGGCCTCGTGGCCTCCGAGACGGGGCTGACGCACCTGTACGCGGTGGCGGCCATCACCGTGATGACCAAGTCGCTGCTCATCCCGTGGTTGCTGGCCCGAACGTCGAGCTCGGCCGTGGTGGCCCGCCGGGAGATCTCCCAGACGCTGACCGTCCCGACCTCGCTCCTGATCGCCCTCGGGCTCGCGACACTGGCGTACTTCCTCGCGGCGCCTCTCGAAGCGGCCGCTCCGGGAGCCCACGTCGGGGTCAACCTGCCGATCGGGCTGGCCACGCTGCTGATCGGCGCCTTCACCGTCACGGTGCGCCGCGAGGCGCTGCCGCAGGTTCTGGGCATCCTCTCGATGGAAAACGGTGCCTTCTTCGCCGGCGTGGCGATCGCCCCGGATCTGCCGCTCTTCGCCGAGCTTGCCGCGGCGTTCGACGTGCTCGTGATAGCGCTCGTGATGGGACTGCTGACCAGGAAGCTCCACGAACGGACCGGCTCGACGACGGTTGCGGATCTCACCGAGCTGAGGGAGGAGTAGCGCCATGATCCTCCAGCTCATCCTGGTCTTGCCGCTGGTCGCCGCCGCCGGGTCGTTCTGGCCGTCGAAGCGGCGGTCTCTCCCCGGGATCGTGACGGTGGCGGCCAACGGCGCCGCCTTCGTCCTCGCGTTCATCGTGGCGGCCCGGTGCGCGGGGGGCGGCGTCGTCACGGCGCTTGGCGGCGTGCTCTGGTGCGACGCGTTCGGGGCGCTGGTGCTCGTGGTGTGCGCGTTCGCGGCCCTCACTGCGGCGCTCTTTTCGATCGGGTTCACACGCCGGAAGACCCGCCCGATGCAAGCTGGCCGGGTGCGGCGGTACTTCGTACGTCTCAACATCTTCCTGGCCTCCGTCCTGGTCGTGCCGCTGCTGGCCAACGTGGCTCTCGTGTGGATCGCCGTTGCCCTGACGACGCTGCTTTCGGTGTTTCTCGTCAGCTTCGACCGTCACACGCCCGCGCTCGAGGCGGCATGGAAATACGCCGTGCTGACCTCGATGGGAGCGGCCCTGGCCCTGTTCGGCGTTCTCGTGCTCTACTGGGCGATGCGCGCCGGGGGCGGGTACGCCTTCACCTGGACGGGGCTCGCCTCCATCGCGGAGACCATGCCGCCGGAGCTCGTCAAGATGGCCTTCCTGTTCATGCTGATCGGGTACGGCACGAAGACCGCTCTGGTTCCCTTCCACGCGTGGCTTCCCGACGTGTACAGCCAGGCGCCCGCAGCGGTGTGCGCGCTCCTGTCCGTTCTCGAAACCACCGTCCTGCCATACGTGCTGATGCGCATGCTGCCACTGTTCCCCGGCGTTGGGATCAACTGGGCGGGCGTGTGGTTGATGGTTTTCGGGCTTCTCTCGGCGGGTGGCGCGGCTCTCCTGCTGATTCAGGTCAAGGATCTGAAGCGCCTGTTCGCCTATTCGACGATCGAGAATGCCGGGGTGATCCTCACGGCAGCCGGGATGGGGGGCGCGGCTGGCTTCGGCGCGATGTACCAGCTCCTCACGCACGCCCTCGCCAAACCGTTCGGCTTCTACGCGGCCGGTGGCGCGATCCTGTTCCTCGGCTCGGGCGACCTGACGACGATGCGCGGCCTCGGCCGCCGTTCGCCGTGGGCCGGTGCGGCGCTGCTCGCCGGCGGCCTTGCGGTCACGGGCGCGCCACCGTTCGCGCTGTTCCTCAGCGAGCTCTCGATCCTGGCCGGGGGCGCCCGCGACCTCCTCTTCGTACCGGTCGTTCTCCTGACCGTGTGCATGGTCATCGCCTTTGGCGCGGTGGTCTACCACGTGACGAAGGTTGTGTTCGGCGAGCCTGCGGAGGAAGCGCCCGCGCCGGCCTTCCCGGTCACCTACCTTCTTGCCCTCGTGGTTTCTTTCGTTCCGGTCCTGGCGCTTGGATTCAGCCTGCCCGCCGGTCTGCAGCATCTCCTGCGCCTGGCGGCCGCGGCGATGGGGAGGTGACACCATGACCGAGCCCGCATCGCATGCCATGCACGATCAGGCGCTCCAACGCGAGGCTGCCGGGCGGTGGGGCGCCGCCGTGCGGATCTCGCATCCCGCCGATGGAGCGCTCGAGATCTCCCCGAACCCGGAGGTGCTGTCCGAGGTCTGTGGCTGGCTCTTCCATGAGCGGGGCTACGCCCTTGCGACCGTGGTCGCTCAGGAGCGCGCCCAGGCGTGGCGGTTGCTCTACCTCTTCTGGGGCGGCCCGCCCGCGTGGGTGCGGGTGCGGATCGAGATGCCGTTGGACCGCACGTCGCTTCCCACCATTGCCGACCGGGTGCATGCCGCGGACTGGCACGAGCGGGAGATCGAGGACCTGTTCGGCCTGAGCTTCGTGGGACACCCGCGCCTGGGGGACTTCGTCCTGCACGAGGAGTGGGCGGAGGGGACCAACCCCATGCGGCGGAGCTTCGATGCGAGCCGCCCTCCCGCCGCCGGATCCGCAGGCGAGCCCCGGTGGCGGCCCGGACGCGTCGTGCACGCGGCCGGCGCGTTCATGATGCCGGTGGGCCCGGTGTTCTCCGGCGCGGCCCAGGCCTCGCACTTCCTGCTCGAAACGATCGGCGAGGAGGTGCTGCGGACGATTCCGCGTCTGTTCTACAAGTACAGGGGGGTCGAGAAGCTGGCCGAGGGCCGTACCGTGGATCGGGCCGTGCTCATCGCAGAACGCTTCACAGGCACCTCCGCGGTTGCCCACGCGTGGGCGTTCTGCCGGGCTGTCGAGACGATCGCCGGTGTGACGGTTCCGCGGCGCGCGGAGCTCTTGCGCGCGGCGTTCGCCGAGTTTGAACGGTTCCGCCATCACCTCGCCGCGATCGCGGGCATCGTGCATTCCACCGGGATGACCGTCGCGTCGAGCCAGGCGGATCTGCTCGTGGAAGAGGCGCTCAGGTCGGCCGGCGCCGCCGTTGGCCACCGATACCTGTTCGGCCAGGTCGTGCCGGGAGGGATGTACCGCGACTGGAGGAAGGATCAGCTCGACGAGCTCTGCCGCACCGTCGAATCGTTGGCGAGGAGGCTCGACACGCTTTCCCGGATGTTCCGCTTTTCCAGCAGCTTCCTCGACCGGCTGGAGCAGGTCGGCATCGTTGGCCGCGGCCAGGCGGAGGATTTTGGGCTCGTGGGCCCGGTCGCGAGGGGATCCGGCGTCGAGGCCGATCTGCGCACCATGTTGCCGTACGGTTCGTACCGCGAGCTGCTGCGCGTCGAGGGACACGTTGAGCAGGAGGGCGATGGATACGCCCGTCTTCGCGTGCTGATCGCCGAAGCGCAGGAGTCGGCGCGGCTGATCAGGAAGGCCGTTGCGCGGCTCGAGCCCGGCCCCGTGCGCGTCGAGATTCCGGCTGTCCCGGGCGAGGCGATCGGCTGGTGCGAGGCGCCACGGGGCGCGACATTCCACTGGGTGCGCCTGGACGGCGATGGCCGCGTGGCGCGCTACCGGTTGACGACGCCCTCGTTCACCAACTGGCACGGATTCCACCTCGCGGCGGAGCGGTTCGCCTTTCAGGATTTCCCGATCATCATGGCGACCTTTGGCCTTTCGACGGCCGAGGGCGACCGGTAGGAGGACGCGATGAGCAAGTGGATCCTCAGGGGGCTTGCTACCGGCGTGAAGACCACACGCTATCCGCGGCGGCACGACGGGACGCCCGGCATCAGTCCGGGGCTGCCAGAGACGGGCACGGAGCTCGTCTTCCCGGAGGCGGCCGGCGCGGCTGCGGCCGTCTGCCCGGCCGGGGCGCTCGAAGCGGAGGGTGGCCGTCTCGGGGCGGACCCGCGTCGGTGCATCCACTGCATGCGGTGCGCCTGGGGCTCGCACGCCGTGCCGTGGAATGGCGGATACGAGTGGGCCCGGTGGGCCGCGGAGAGTAGCAGCGCGAAGCTCGCCGGTGCCTTCGGCCGCTCGGTACACCTTCGGATCGTCGACGCTGGAGGGTGCGACGCCTGTCTCTCGGAAGTGACGCAACTGAACAATCCGTACTACAACATGCACCGCCTCGGTTTCTTCGTGACACCGTCGCCCCGCCACGCGGATGTGCTCCTGGTCGTCGGCCCGGTGACGACCCACATGCGGCGCCCGCTGCTCGAGGCGTACGGGGCGATGCCGGGGCCCAGACGCGTCATCGCAGTGGGCTCGTGTGCCCTGACCGGAGGGCTGTTTGGACCGAGCTTCACCGCCTCCGGCGGTGTCGCCGAGGTGCTCCCCGTCGATGTGGAAGTGCCCGGTTGCCCACCGCCTCCCCTTGCCATCCTGCACGCCTTGCTGCTTCTGACCGGGCGTGGGGGGGAAGCGGAGCAGGTTCCCGAACCGGGGAAGGGAGCTGCACGGTGAATCTCGCGGCTGGTTTCTTTCTCGCGTTCGTCCTGCTGGGTCTCTTCGGCGCCGCGCTCAGCGCGATGGTACCTGACCGGAGGGTGCCGGCGACCCTGGCGTGGACGGCTTCGCTGGCGTCGGTCACGCTGCTCGTCGCCTCCGGACTGGTGCTGGCGCACGGCGTGGGCTTCGAGCTGCCACTGATGCATCTGCCCGTCCTCGGGGCGCTGGGCATCGGCATGGACCGCCTCTCGGCGCTCTTCCTGCTCGTGACCGGGCTGGTCTTTGCCCCGGCGTCGATGTCATCGGCGGGATATCTCGGCCGGTACCTGGGCCGGTACAGCCTGCGCCTCTACGGGGTCCTCTTCCACCTGCTGCTGGTCACGACGGCGCTCACCCTCGCGGGTTCGGACCTCGTGACGTTCCTCTTCAACTGGCGGCTGATGTCGGTGCTGTGCCTGCTCCTCGTCGGCTTCGAGCACGGGGAGACGGAGCACGTGGATGCGGGCTTTCTGCTGCTTTCCATGACGGAGGCCGGTGTGCTGACGGCCGCGCTCGGCGTGCTTTTCCTCGGCGGGCTCGGGGCGTCCGGGCTCGATTTCGCCTCTCTCAGGGCGGTGGCGCCTGGCGTCGGCAGCACGGCACGGTGGGCCATCTTTCTGCTGACCTTCTTCGGGTTCAGCATGAAAGCCGGGTTGATCCCGGGCAGCTCCTGGCTACCGCGGGCGCACCCGGTTGCGCCAGCGCCGGTGTCGATGATTCTCTCCGGCGCGATCCTCAACCTTGGCGTCTACGGGATCGTACGGGTCAACCTGGATCTGCTCCCGGTGCGATGGGTCGGCCAGGGACTGATCGTGCTGATCGCCGGAAGTTTGACCGCCATCATCGGCATCCTCTATGCCACGATCGAGCCGGACATGAAGCGGATGCTTGCCCACAGCTCGATCGAGAACATGGGCCTGGTGGCCGTTGGTCTCGGCGCGGGGATGGTCTTTCTGGCCTCTCACATGCCCGTGCTGGCCGCGATGGGATTCGTCGTGGCGTTTTACCACATGACGAACCACTCGCTCTACAAGTCGCTGCTCTTCCTCGGCGCCGGCGGGGTGGACATGCGTCTGGGGACGCGAGACATGGACCGGATGGGCGGGCTCCTTCGCCGCATGCCATACACCGGGCTCTTCTTCCTCGTGGGCGCGTTGTCAATCGCGGCATTGCCGCCGTTGAACGGGTTCGTCAGCGAGTGGCTCACGTTGCAGACCCTGTTGCAGAGCACCGCCCTGGCCTCCACCGGGGTCAAGGTCGCGTTCGCGCTGTGCGGCGCCCTGCTGGCGCTCACCGTCGCGCTCGCCCTCACCTGCTTCGTCAAGGCGTTCGGGATGAGCTTCCTGGGGATGCCACGGTCGGAGGGGGTCGAACGCGTCAGGGAGCTGCCGCGAAGCATGCTCTGGCCGATGGGGCTGCTGGCCGCCGGGTGTCTCGCGCTCGGCCTGGGACCGACCTTCGTGATCCCCGCTCTCGACACCGTGGTGGCGCCGCTCGCCCACGGCTCTGTCACGGAGGAGCTCGTGCCGCCGTTCTTCACGCTCGGGACGTCCGGCGATGCGCGGTACAGCGGTCGCTTCGTCCGCGATTTCCACCGGATCGGCGCGCAGGTCGGGCGGGGGGTGATCCCCGGCCGCGGGCTCGTCGTGCTGCATCCCGGCGGGCCACGCAACCCCGTCGTCTTCGCCATGTCCACCGCCTACACCGCCGTGGTCCTGCTGCTGCTGCTCGGGTCACTGTACCTGGTCGTGCGCTGGTCCACGAGGCGCCGGAAGGTGCGCCGTGCCGCCGTGTGGGCCGGCGGCCTGCACCATCTCTCCCCGGACATGACCTACACCGCCACGGGTTTTTCCAACCCGGTGCGCGTCGTTTTCGAGGGGATCTTCCGGCCGGCCATCTCGGAGGATACGCGTGAGAGCGCCCGCGGGTACTTCCGAACGGCCCTGACCCGCAGGCAGATGGAACCGTTCGCGCTGGACCGGCTGTTCCTGCGCCCGGTGGTGGGCTGCGCCCGCTGGGCCGCAGCCCGTGCGGCACGTCCGCACCAGTCGGGCCGCGTCAACTCCTACACCGCGGCGGTGTTGCTGACACTGCTGATCGTGCTGGTGATTGCCGGGATCACGATGTAACGAGATGGGTGTGTCTACACCCCGGTGAATCCCGTGGGTACGAGAGAACCCGCCCCCTCCATGACATGCGCCGCGTCTGGCGGCGCGGGTTCATGTCTCGGTCCACGCTGCCGGCGTCTGGACTGCGGCCACTGCTTTGAGCCCGATCCAGCGAAATGGCCAACGCACGCTAACGCTAATGCGTCTTTTTCGTATCATGTTGATCGCTCGTTTAAAAGACGCTGGACAAAAAGCCCTTGCATTTCAAAGATTTTCCTGTATGCTGGAATCTCCTTGGAGCTCACGCCAACGGGGCGGAGCGAATGAAGAATGGACGGGCCACCGTTCATCGAGACTTTTGAGACGGCTTCCCATCACGACAATGAGGTGGAGAGGCAAGGAGAGAAGAGAGAGTCATGGGTAATAAGTTGTTTGTTGGTAATCTGAGCTGGAACACGACTGACGCCTCGCTGTACGAAACCTTTTCCAAGCATGGAGAGGTGACCGAGGCCAAGGTGATCACCGACCGGGACAGCGGCCGCTCGCGCGGCTTCGGTTTCGTCACGTTCGCGGACTCCGAGTCTGCCACGAAGGCCAGCGCGGCCCTCGACGGCTCCGAGCTCGACGGCCGTGAGATTCGTGTCAACGAGGCGCAGGAGCGCAACGACCGCGGCGGCAGCCGTGGCGGCAGCCGCCAGCGCTGGTAACACCGGATTGAACACGTCCAGACGCCCCCTCCTCGCGGAGGGGGTTTTTTGATGTCTGCCGGGCTTGGAGGGTCTTGCGGGAGGTGCGAGGATAGAGGGAGTGAGGAGGTGGAACATGAAGGTCTGTACTGTCGACGAGATGCGCGCGATGGACCGGACGGCGATCAAGACCTACGGTATCCCGGGCGAGATGCTGATGGAGAACGCCGGCGAGGCCGTGTACTTCGTGATCCTCTCCGAGATCGGTGTTACCGGGAAACAGTTCCTGGTGCTGGCGGGCGCCGGTCACAACGGGGGCGACGGCCTGGTGACTGCCCGCAAGCTCAACTCGTCCGGCGGTCGGGTCCACGTGATGCTCCTGAGCGATCCCGCGACGTACGACGCGGCGCCCCGGCTGCACCTCGGCATGGTTGAGAAGGCCGGGATCCCGCTGGCGGTCACGCCATCGATCGAGGACGTTCGCACCGCCATCGCCCGGTGCGACGTCGTCGTCGACGCGATGCTCGGGACCGGGATCAGCCGCGAGGTCGGTGGCCTGTACAGGGACGTCATCGAAGCCGTGAACGCTTCCGGCAAGCTGGTCGTCGGGATCGACATCCCCTCCGGTGTCGACGGAAACACCGGGAAGATCTGGGGAACGGCGATCCGGGCGGATCTGACCGTCACCTTCGGGACGCCCAAGCGCGGCAACCTGCTCTACCCCGGCGCCGCGAGGGGCGGCAGGCTGTTCGTGTGCCGGATCTCGTTCCCGCCGGAGCTTTCCGGGAGAAACGACATCGCCGTGGCGATCAACGATCCGGCGGCTTTGCCACCCCGCCGCCCCGACGGGCACAAGGGGAGCTTCGGCGATGCGCTCTTCGTCGCGGGCGCGGCCGGCTACTTTGGTGCGCCCGCGTTCTCGGCGCTGGCGATGCTCAAAGCTGGAGGCGGTTACGCTCGGCTTGCCACGCCCCGCTCGGTCGCGCCGCACCTCGCCGCCGTGGCGCCGGAGGTGGTCTACGTGCCACAGCCGGAGACGCCGGATGGCAGCCTGTCGCTGGCGGGCCTCGACGGGCTGCTCGAGCTCGCAGGGCGGGTCGATTTCGTGGTGCTCGGACCGGGCCTTTCGCTCGCCGACGAAGCGCAGCAGCTCGCGCGCCGTCTGGCGCAGGCCGCCGGCCGTCCGCTGTTGATCGACGGGGATGGGTTGAGCGCCCTGGCATCCGAAACGGACATCCTTTCCGCCCGCGCGGCGCCGACGATCCTCACGCCCCACGTGGGAGAGATGGCCCGCCTGACGGGCCACAGCATCGCCGCGATCGTGGCGGACCCGATCCCGATACTGCAGGAAACGGCGGCCGCCCTGGACGCCTTCATCGTTCTCAAGGGCGCCCACTCGCTGATCGGGACGCCGGACGGGCGGGTCTTCATCAATGTCAGCGGCAATTCGGCCCTGGCGACCGCGGGCTCGGGCGACGTGTTGACCGGCACGATCGCCGCGATGTTTGGCCTCGGGCTGGAGATCGAGGCGGCCGTCACGACCGGCGTGTTTCTCCACGGCCTCGCCGGGGATCTCGCGGCCGAGGCGATGGGCGCCGACGGCGTGACGGCGCGGACGGTGCTGGAGACGCTGCCGCGGGCGGTCGCCACCTACCGCCGCGACTACGATGCGCTGACGGCCGACGCCTGCGGCGCGGTACGGATCGTGTGACGGGAGGGCGTGATGAAAGCCTGGATTCTCGATCATCAGGCGCCGATCGATGCGAGGCCGCTCACGCTCGTCGAGCTGCCAAACCCGGAGCCGGGGCCGCGGCAGGTGCGGATCCGCGTCCTGGCGTGCGGGATCTGCCGCACGGACGTCCACATCGCCGAGGGGGACCTCCCGCTTCACCGGTCCCCCGTCGTTCTCGGTCACGAGATCGTCGGCGTGGTCGACGCCCTCGGCGAGGGAGTGACCCGGTGGAAGAAGGGCGATCCCGTCGGCGTCACATGGCTCGGCCGGACCTGCGGCTCGTGCCGGTTCTGCCGCGCCGGACGGGCCGAAGTTCGAGGCGACCGGCTGGGATCTCGACGGCGGGTTCGCCGAGTACACGATCGTGGAGGCCGACGCCGCGCTGGCTCTCGGCAACGTACCGCTGCCGATCGAGGAGCTGGCGCCCCTGATGTGTCCGGGCGTCGCCGGCCACTGCGCCTTCCGGCTGACCGGGGCGCGCCCGGGAGACCGGCTCGGGCTCTACGGCTTCGGGCCGACGGCCGACTCGCTCCTGAGGGTGGCGCGCCACCTCGGCATCGAGGTCTACGTTTCCAGCCGCTCCGGGCACAACCTTCGCCGCGCCCTGGAGCACGGGGCCACCTGGGCCGGCAACGCGGCGGAGTCGGGGATGCCGGTCACGCTCGACGCCTCCGTCATCTTCCCGCCGGCAGGGGAGCTCGTCGAGCCGGCGCTGCACGATCTTGCCGTCGGCGGCACGCTGGTGCTGGCCCCCGTTTCGATGTCCCGGTTCGAGATCGATGACTACACCGGCACCCTGTGGGGCCGTGACATCCGCACGCTTTACAACGTCAACCGGCGCGATGCGGCCGAGCTGATCGAGCTCGCCGCGCACGTCGATCTCGCGCTCGGGACCGAGGTGTTCGCCTTCGAGGACCTCCCGGAAGCGATGATCCGCCTGCGCCACGGTCGGCTGGCCGCGGCCAACGCCGTCCTGCGGATCGTCGACCGGTGAGGCGCCGGCGCCTGCCGCCGGGGAAGGTTCCCTGGGAGATCGTCTCCCGGCACGTGGCCGGCGTCCTGCCGCCCGAAGTCGAGCTGGGACCGGCGTGCGGGGAGGACGCCGCCCTCGTCCGGATCGGTGGCGATCTGTGGGCTGTTGCGTCCGATCCCGTCTCGTTCGCGGCGCACGGCGCGGGCCGGTTGGCGGTCGTGGTCAACGCCAACGACATCGCGGTCAGGGGTGCGCGGCCGGCGTTCATGACCGTCGTGGTTCTCGTGGCGCCGCGCGAGGCTGACGAGACGCGCATCGGCGACCTACTCGGCGAGATCGGTCGCGCGTGCCGACGGCTGGGGATCGCGCTGATCGGCGGTCACACGGAGGTGACGCCGGGGATCGATCACAGCGTGATCGTCGGCACGATGCTCGGGCCGGTGGAGCACCGCGCCATCGTCACCGGCGGTCTCGAACCGGGACACCTCGTCGGGCTGGCCGGGTGGGCGGGGCTCGAGGGAACGGGGCTCCTGCTGGCGCGCTTCGGGGAACGGCTTGCCTCGCGCCTGGAGCCGGGGGAGCGGGCCGAGGCCGAGGCGATTCTCGGCGGCGAATGGCTGTCCGTCGTGGCCCCGGCGCTGGCGGTTGCGGCCGTCGGGGGCGTCTCGGCGCTGCACGACGTCACGGAGGGTGGGATCGGCACGGCGCTTGATGAGCTCGGGACCGCGTCTGGCTGCGCGATCGACGCCGATCCGGAGGCCGTCCCGATCCTGGCGGCTACCCGCCGGATCTGTTCGCTGCTCGGCCTGGACCCGTTCGGGCTGCTCGGCTCGGGAGGCCTGCTGATCGGGTGTGACGAGCCTTCGAAACCCGCGGTCGAGGCGGCCCTGGAACGGCTTGGCGTCCCGCTTCGATGGATCGGCGTGGCGGGGGACGGGGAGCCCGGGTGCCGGACCATCCCTCGCTTTGCGCGCGATGAGATCCTCCGCGCCGATGCGCTCGACGGGATTCGCGCCGTGCTCTTCGACATGGACGGTACCCTGATCGACTCGCCGTACGACTGGCCCGCCATCCGTCGCAGGCTCGGGGTCGAGGGGCGGTCGCTGATCGACGGCATCGAGGCTCTCCCCGAACGGGAACGCCGCCGGGCCTGGGCCGAGCTCGAGGCGATCGAGCGCGATGCGACGGCCCGTGCGACGCTGAAACCGGGCGCCCGCGAGCTCCTGCGCGCGCTGGCCCGGCGGGGACTGCGTACTGCTCTGGTGACGAACAACACCACGGCGAACACCGAGATGCTGCTCGACCGTTTCGGCCTGGCGTTCGACGAGGTGCTCACCCGGGACAGCGGGTTGTACAAGCCCTCCGGCGCCCCGCTGGTCCAGGCGTGTTCGGGCCTGGGAGTCGATCCGGAGGCCTGCCTCGTCGTGGGCGATTCCCGCTACGACCTGGAGGCGGCCCGCGACGCCGGATGCGGCCGCGTCTGCATCCTCCACGAACACGCCGCCGAGCTGCGGCGCGAGGCCGACCTGGCCCTGGCCGATGTCCCCGCCCTGCTTCGGCTCATCGAAATCGTACTGCCGCCCGCGCCGCCTCGATGATCCCGACCCCAACGTCTCACGAACCTCCACCTGCGGCCGCGCCAACGCCCGTGCCGCCGACGAGGAGCCACGAGCCCGCTCTGCAGCCTGTGGGGATGTCCGGGCGATCGTGCAGCTCTGGCAGCAGCTCAGAACATCGCCCGCAAGACGCGTCAGCGGCGGGCGATCGACGTGGGGAAGCTGACGCGGCTGATCAAGATCCGGATTGAGGACGAAGTCTTCGCCTGGTACCGGGATGTGGAGGAGCTGAAGCGGGACCTCGAGCTTGATGGCAAGCTGGTCCTGGTGACGAACGTGAAGGACCTGTCGGCGGTCTTACAGCCACCAGGTGAGGAGCGCGCTGATGGCTCCCGCTGAAAGGTATAGCTGCCGGTAGACGCGCCGATAGCGCGTGACAGCTTGCTGGCTCGGGTTGGTGCGGATGACACGCGCAAAGGCGACACCGTGCAGCGGCGCGATGGCAAGGAAAGGAACCGCGTATCGCAACTTGGGCCAGCACACGGACACTGCCACGAGAAGTATCAGGTCAGCCAGCACGAACGAGACGATGCCGGCTGTCAGGGTTGCCCGCACGCCCCACCGGACGGCTCGTGTTCTCAGGCTTGCCGTGAGATCGGCCTCCATGTCGAGTGCCTCGTGGTTGAAATGACCGCCGGTGAAGACGAGAGAGAAGAACCCGGCGAGGACGATACCCTGTCGATCCAACGGCCGTACCATCACGTAGCCGAGCCACACCATCAGGAATCCACCCGCGAGGTGGATCAGTGTCGGTGCTACGTGGCCTTCCTTGAGCCGAAGACCCGGAGAGCTGTAGGCTGCGAAGAGGGAGAATATGGCGAACGCCAACCCGGCGGCCACTGGTTCCGTCACGGCGAACACCGTGATGCTGAGGACGGTGACCGTGAGGGAGAAGACGAGGGCGCCGGTGAGGGGGATGGCGCCGTGGGTAATCCAGTTGGCGGCAAACCTTGGATTCGTGATGTCATGGTCCGAGTTTGCCCAGCCGTTGAAGACGTAGACCCCGAGCGAGAGCAGGAACGTCGCCAGCAGGAATGCCACGAGCCGGGGAAGCGAGACACGGTGGGCTCCGGTCAACCCCAACACGAATCCTATGACCGGGAACCCGCACATCAGGGTGGCCTCAGGCACCCGTGTCGACAACAGCAGGTCGCGAAAAGTCGTGTGCCTCACGGATGCCTTCCGGGCCTTTCTCGGATTCCGCCGGGTGACGCGCCCGGTCGACGCAGGCACGTCACGGCCGGATGGCCGCCCCGGTAGACGAGACGGTAGGCCGACCTATCGGGATACTTTGCCATCAGCTTGACGTTCCTCCGCGGGCCGAGGTCGCGGACGTACAGCACATCATCGTCAAGCTCGGGGGAGTTGTTCCGTCGCCCGGCGACCCAGCTGCTGGGATTCCTGGGGTTGAGGTAATACGGCATGAAGACGAGGGCGTTGTGGACACCCTTGGCGGCGAGGAGGCGGTAGGGCTCGCTGACGGAGCGTCCCAGTGTTCGCAGCACCTCGAGCTGGACCGGCCAGTAGGTCAGGGCCGCCACGACGATGAGTGCGGCGGCTACGGCCCCCGGCAGCCGCTGCCGCGCCACCTGCGGAGCGTTCTGGAACCGTTTTCCGAGCGCATCGAGACCCAGCGCGGAGAACACGACCAGTGGGAGGAGAAGAAGGTAGTAATTCACCGGGCCGGTGTCGGAGATGCCCGGCCAGAAGTAGAAGAAGTAGAGGACGACCGTTGCCGACGACGAGACCAGGAGCACCCGTGTCCATGCCCGGCGGCGGGTCGCCCATATACCCACGGCGGCAGGGATCAGGGATGCCACGGAGCCGTACAGCCAGAAATCGGTCCGCAGGAGGTTGACCAGGGTGTTTCGCAGGCCCAGCGCCGGTGTGTGCTTGATCCCCCACAGGAAGGTCCCAAAGCCGAAGGGTGTCCTGACGCCCAGCTCGGCAGCCTTATTACCCCACAGGGCCTGGTACCCGGTGACCAGCCAACCGCCGTTTTGCAGCTTGTTGAGCGTCAGGAAGATCGCGACCATGACCGCACCCCCGGCCACCAGGGCGACGGTGTTCCCGACGGCCCCGGGCGAACGCCGGACCGGACCCAGCAGGAGGTAGAGGTAGACCGGGAGCAGGAACACGGTGACGGACGGGGGGTGGATGAGAAAGGCCATGCCGCCGGCCGCCGAGGCCAGGAAGGTGGTGCCGCGCCCGCCCTGGCCCGTGGAGACGCGCACGGCGCACCACACCGCGAGGCTGACGAAGAGCAGTGAGCTCGGTCCCGGAAGAAGGGTCGAGGAGCTCAGGATGAAGAACGGGGAGGCGCACAGGAGGAGGGCCGCCAGGCGGCCCGTCTGCTCGCCGCCGAGCCGGGAACCGATGCCGAACGCCAGGGGTAGCGTGGCGGCTGCCAGAAGCGAGGGGATCAGCCAGGGCGTTCCGAGCAGCACTCCAATTGCCAGGAGTGCGGGGTGGCCCGCCGGGTACTGGCCGTAGAGATGGCCGTTGTTGACGACGAAGATGTTGTCGAAGAACTCCCGGGGCTCGGGGCTGTCCACGTAGAGCTTTCCGTGTGCGAAGATCCGGGCCTGCAGGAGGTACACCCCCTCGTCGTCGGTGATCGGCGAGTGACCGAGCACGTGGGCGCCGATCAGCTGGGTCGACACGACGACTGCCACCATGAGCACGCCGAGGAAGAGCTTCCGATCGCTGCGGAACAGGAGCGCCGTCGCCTTGCGCCAGAGACGATCCGGGGCAAGAACGCTGATCCCGTGGCTCATGGTGACGATCGCCACGAGACCGGCTGTGGCGAGAACGAGCAGGAAGGTGGCTTCCCGTGGGGCGATCTGGCTTGCCCAGCTGATGCCGTTGCCGAGGTTGGTGCCGTAGCGGCGCAGGTGCGACCATCCCCCCACCGCCCGGCCGACGATGGGGATGGCCGCGACGCACGCTGCGCTCACCGCGATGGCGGCCAGTGCGGACACGCGGTGCCGGGCATCGACTGCCGCGGCCCGTGGGCGCCGATTCAGGGAGGCGGGCCGCTCGCGTGAGCGGCGCTTCCTCGAGGTGGTCCGGCGACCTCTGGCTCTACGCGCCGACACGCTCACCTCAGGTAACCGAGGCTCCGGAGCTGCTTCATGCGCTCTCGGGAAATCGTGGTGGCAGCGGGGTTCTGCCTGGCCACGGGCAGCGAGCGGACGAGATCGACGAGCTGGGCATGGAGCGTGCGTGTCTTCTGGGGCTCCCGGGAGCTCAGGTCCTGTTTCTCGCCGAAATCGCTGTCCAGGTCGTAGAGCTCCTCCGCCTTCGTCCCGACGTTGAAGATCAGCTTGAAGTGCGTGGTGATCAGGGCCAGCCGGCGTGGCTTGTCCTCGAACCGGTTGAGGTCCGCCAGCAGCGGACGGGGTGCCAGTGGCTTGTCCGAGACCAGGGATGCCCAGAGGGAGCGTCCCTGCCAGCCGGGTGGAATCGTGCCGCCGGCGGCCTGGACCAGCGTGGGTGGCAGATCCAGGAGGCTGACCGGGTCCGCCTTCACGGCCGCGGGACCACCGCCGGGCAGCCGGATGATGAGCGGAACCCGGACGGTCTCGTTGTAGAGGTCGATGCCGTGCCCCAGCCGCCCGTGCTCCCAGAACTCCTCGCCATGGTCGGCGGTGACCACGAGGAGGTACCCGGCCAGTGCCGGAAGCTGCTCGAGCAGTGCCTGGAACGACGTGTCCCAGTACCGGATCTCCGCGTCGTAGAGCCCCTTTCCGACCACCAGGTAGCGCTTCTTGTTGCGCCTGATCTCGGCAGGAGTCTTGGGCCAGGTCTGCGCAATCTCGCGGATCACCTCGAGCTCATGGGCGGTGGGATTGCCGGCAAACCGGCTCGACCACGGTGGATGCCGGTGGTAGGGATAGTGGGGATCGAAGTAATGCAGCCAAACGAACACCGGGCCGGGTGCCGAACGGATGGCATCAGCCCATCCGCGGATCGCCTCGTTGACCTGCTCGGCCGTGCCGATCCCGAGGCACGTGAAGTGGTCGAACCCGCGGGCGAAGCCGTGCTCACGATCCAGGTGCGGGTTGGCCGTGATGCCGAAGGTGCTGTAACCCGCGGCCTTGAGCACCTCGGCCAGGCGCGGGAGGTCGTCCGGAATGATCTCCTGTTTGAACACGTGTTTGCCGCGGATCACCCCATGGATGACGCCGTGCGTGGCGGGGTAGACACCGGTGAGAAGTGAGGTGACGGAGGGAACGGTCCACGACGAGGTGCTGTAGGCCCGGGTCCATACCGTGGCGCTCTTGGCCAGCGATGTCAGGTACGGCGCCGTTTTGCGTCCGTAACCGTACACCGGGAGGTGGTCGGCGCGCATCGTATCGACCGTCACCAACAGGATTGAAGGATGGGCAGATCCATGGGAAGAGCCGATTGCGGAACCTGCCACCGCGTTGCCACCAGACGACAGGACCATGAGCCCGGCGCACCATGCAACCGCACCCCATGCCACCGATCGCAGCATTCCATGTGTTGACTTCATCAAGCATGCTCCCCTGTTTCTCGTGGCGAGTATATACTCGCAGTTCCGCGTCGTGAAATCCAGGGTCCCTCCACCTCCTGCGTGGTATCGTGCTCACGTGACACGGCGCCGCAAACGTCCCGGGAGAAACGTAGCGACCGGCTGTGCAATGCCAACGCACGGCAAGAAGTCCGGGAGCACCGGTGCGGCCCCGGGGCACGGTAGCTCTGGCTCCAACGAGAGTCGCTGGAACCGGAAGGACCTGTGGTTCGCCGTCGTTTCCATCTCTGCCGCCCTGCTGCTCTACGGCCGGGCCTTGCCAGCGCCGATGTTCTGGGATGATCACGTGCATCTGTGGGTGGTCCAGCACGTGCCCTGGAGCTGGTTTCTCGATCACGGGATGCTCAAGGTTTACTTCAGGCCGCTTGGAGGACTCGTGTGGTGGGTTGCAGGCCGTCTCTTTGGCTCGAGCCCACTGCCACTGCATGTGCTGAACCTGGTCCTTCTCGGTGTGATCGTGCTCCTGCTCTACCGGCTCGGGCGGCGTCTCGGGGGAAGTGAGAGGACGGCGGGAATGGTGGCCCTGCTGGTGGTGGCAAACCCGGTCACCGCGGCGACCGTGGCCTGGGCCGCCAATGTCTACACCATGCTGTGCGTCGCGCTCGGCCTGGCCGCTGTCGATCTGGCCTTCGCCTGGACGACCGGCTGGGCCGCCTGGACTCCGGTGGTGATTGTCGGCCTGTCGGCTCTGGCCAAGGAGGAGGCGGTGGTGTTCCTGCCGGCCGTGGTCTACGTCACATGGCGCAGGGGAAGCGGGTCGCGGGCCCGGCTGCTTCACGCGGTCGCGGTCGTAGGGGCGGTAGCCGCCGCCTTCTTGTGGAGGGAGACCGTGCTCGGAGGGTTCGGCGGCGTCGCCGACCTGTCATCTTTCATCGGGCCTCGCGTTGTCGTTGGCGGGCTCGTGGCGATGGGCGTGGTGGCCGCCCTCTGGTTCTCCTGGTCCAGCACCTGGTGGCGGCTGGGGTTGCTGCTCGTTGCTCCCGCGGGGGCGCTCTCGGTCCTCATGGTGTTGTCAGTCCCCCGGGATCCCCACGGCGTCTACCTGCGTCTGTTCTTTGCCCTGGTCGTGGGGAGCGCCGTGCTTGCCGGAGCCGGTCTCGCCCGTGCCTCCGCGTCTTCGAGGGCGGTCCGGCACGCGGCTGTTGCGGTGATGGTGGTCCTCCTCGCGGCGGGAGGGTTGCTGGCCGCGGGCCGGGTCGGCGGATGGCTCCGGCTGACGCGGGCCAGCGACGCGCTGGTGGAACGAACCTGCCGCGTGCTCCAGGAGCGGGGCCTTGGCGCTGCCGGTCCGGTGTGGGTCGAGGGGGCCGGCGACGAGATCGCTCTCGACGCCGCTGTCAAGCTGCGTCACCCGGAGTGGAGCCGAAGCCTCGTTGTGCTGCGGCCCGCCGGCATCAACTTTGTCGTCACGCCGGCACCCATGTGGGGCCGGGTCGCCCCTCTGCTGGCGCTGCAGAGGCTCCCGGGCAATCCGGCGCGAATCGGTCAGTGGAAGCTCGGCGTGGGCTTCGGCCGGCGCTCGAGGTGGCGTGCGGCGAGAGCGGGACGTGCGCCCGAGCC
>JAADFN010000206.1 GCA_013152895.1 Acidobacteriota bacterium
TGACGGAGACGATCGAGGCCGTCCGGATGTGCCGCGACGCCGGCTGGCGGTACTTCATTTCCCACCGTTCCGGGGAGACGGAGGACTCGTTTCTCGCCGATTTTGCGGTGGCAATGGACGGCGGCCATCTCAAATCGGGCTCGGCCAGCCGGAGCGAACGCCTCGCCAAGTACAACCGTCTCATGGAGATCGAGGACGAGCTGGGGGACGCAGCCCTGTACTACTGGGAGTGACCGCGGCCAACGGCTTTGCCGCAGCGCTTGACGCGGCCGCCGAGGTTCTTGTCGCGGCCGACGCCCTGCTGATCACGGCTGGCGCGGGGATGGGTGTCGATTCCGGGCTTCCCGACTTTCGTGGGCCGGAGGGGTTCTGGGACACCTATCCGCCGTTCGCGAAGCTCGGACTGAGCTTCGTCGATCTGGCCAACCCGCGGTGGTTCGCCTCAGACCCAGGGCTCGCATGGGGCTTTTACGGCCATCGGCTGCACCTCTACCGCACGACGATCCCTCATCGAGGGTTTGACATCCTGCGGCGGTTTGCCGGCACGAAGTCTCACGGAGCGTTTGTCTTCACCTCGAACGTCGACGGCCAGTTCCAGGAGGCCGGCTTTGCTGGAGATCGGATCGTCGAGTGCCACGGGTCGATCCACCATCTCCAGTGTTGCACCCCGTGTCACTCCGGCCTGTGGAGCGCTGCCGAAATCGAGGTCACGGTCGACCCGGAAACGATGCGCGCCCGGCCGCCGTTGCCCGCCTGCCCCGCCTGCGGCGGCCTCGCACGCCCCAACATCCTGATGTTCGGGGACTGGAGCTGGATCGCCTCCCGGACCGTGGCCCAGGAGGAGCGCCTCGACGCGTGGCTCGACGCCGCCGCCGGGGCTGCAATGGCCGTCATCGAGATCGGGGCCGGCACGGCGGTACCGACGGTCCGGATGCTTTCACGCCGGGTCGCGATGCGCCCGCACGCCCGGCTGATCCGGATCAATCCCCGGGAGCCCGAGGTACCTCCCGGCCACATCTCGATCCCGTTGAAGGCGTTGGATGCGCTGCTCCAGCTCGAACGCCGATATCTCGACCGTGCGGGGTGAGTGGCCTGTGCTCGACTGCGCCGGCCGCCCTGCCGAAAGCCTCTTCGGTGCGCGTTCTTGCGCTATCCCCGCGAGAGGATGATCCCGCGCTCGGAGCTGTGCATGAAGGCGATGAGCTCATCGACCTCCGGGTTGCCCGAAAGCTGTTCAGAGATCTTTTCGATCGCCTGCGTCGCGTTGAGGTGGGGACTGTGAAGCAACCGCCACGCTCGTTTTAGGGCCGTCCGGCTTTCGGGGCTGAAACCCTGCCGCTCGAGGCCGATGATGTTGGGACCAAAGCAGCGCGCCGGGCGGCTCCCAACCGTGCGCATGAACGGCAAACAGTCCTTGGTCGCCACCGTGAACCCGCCGAGAAACGCATACCGCCCCACGCGGCAGAACTGATGCACGGCCGAGAAGGCGCCAATCGTCGCGTGATCGCCGATATCAACATGACCCGCCAGCGTTGCGGCGTTTGCGAAGATGACATCGGAACCGATGTGACAGTCGTGAGCGACGTGGGCATAGGCCATGAAAAGCCCACGATCACCGATCCGGGTGATGCCGCCACCGCCGGGTGTGCCTCGATGCAGCGTGACGAACTCGCGGAACACGTTCCCGGCACCGATTTCCAGGTGCGTTTCCTCGCCGGCGTACTTGAGATCCTGTGGCGGAGCGCCCACGGAGCAGTGGCTCTCGAAGTGGTTGCGCGGTCCGATCCGGGTGGGCCCCGTGATCCGGCAGAATGGGCCGATATGGCATCCCGGGCCGACCGTGACACCGGCTTCTACGACGGCAAAGGGCCCAACCTCGACGTCGTCCGCAATGACAGCGGATGGATCGATAACTGCAGTTTCGTGAATCACTGCCTCATTCCTTATCGACAATCGTTGACATCAGGTCGGTCTCGCAGACGACCTGGCCGTCGACGCTGGCCAGGCCGTGAAGCCTGGCAAAGGTCCGGCGCAGGTGGAGAACCTCGACCTCCAGAACCAGTTGGTCGCCCGGAACCACGGGGCGCCTGAACCGGCAATGATCGATGCCCGCGAAAAAGGCCAGCTTGTTGTGACGATCTTCCACGCCAGCCAGGAGCAGGCACCCCCCCGCCTGGGCGATCGCTTCGACGATGAGGACGCCCGGCATCACCGGGAATCCCGGGAAGTGTCCCTCGAAGAACGGTTCGTTGAACGTGACGTTCTTGATCGCCTTGATCCTTCTCTCCTCGACCTCGAGCACACGATCGACGAGCAGGAAAGGGTACCTGTGCGGGAGAATACTCAGAATATTCTCGATCTGTTCGACGCCGTTCGTCCTCTCACCTTCGCTCATTGAGCATGGCCTCCAGTCTGGAGAGTCTCTTTTCGAGCTTTTCGAGCTGCCGCAGGCGCACGTTCATCTTGAGCCAGTCCCGGTGAGGTTGTGCGGGAAATCCCGTCACGAACTGTCCGGCATCGACATCCTTGATGACGGCGCTCTTCGCGCCGATGATGACCCTCTCACCAATCTTCAGGTGACCCGCCGCCCCCGACTGACCGGCCATGATGACGTGATGGCCCAACGAGGTCGATCCAGAGATGCCGACCTGCGCGACAAGCAGGCTCCCCTCTCCCACCTGGACGTTGTGCGCGACCTGCACGAGATTGTCGATCTTCGTACCGCGCCCGATCCGGGTCTCGCCGAGGGTCGCACGATCGATACAGGTGTTCGAGCCGATCTCGACATCGTCCTCGACGACGACGATCCCGACCTGCGGAACCTTGTGATGGACGCCGTCGACCGTTGCAAAGCCGAAGCCATCCCCGCCGATGACGACGCCGGGTTGCAGGACACACCGGTTCCCGATCCGGCAGCCGCGCTGAACGACGACGCGAGGGTGGATGCGGCATCCTTCGCCGATGGTCACATCAGGGCCAAGCACGACGCCCGCACCGATGACCGTTCCTGCACCCACAGAGCATCCTGGGCCAACAACCGCCTGGGCACCCACGGAAACGCCTTCGCCAAGAACTGCCCCCGGATTGACGGCCGCGGTGGGATGGACGCCCGGCTCGGGTTCGGGCTCGGGACACAAGATCTCCAAGGCGCGGGCCAACCCCAGGTAAGGCTGTGGCATGACGAGCAGGTTGTGACCCGGCGCCAGCTCGGGATTCGAGACCAGGATGGCCCCGGCCTTCGAACGCATGGCTTCGGCGGCGTACTTGGGGTTGTGCAGGAACGACAGGTCCGAGGGGCCGGCCTCGTTCAAGGGCCGGACCCCGCGCACTTTCACGGCGCCGTCGCCGACGAGCTCGGCGCCGAGACGCCCGGCGAGCTCGGCAAGGCTCAGCTCAACAGTCACTTTTTGGTGTTGAACCGGCGGATGATCTCGTCGGTGATATCGACCGAATCGTCCGCGTACACCAGCCCCGACTGGTACTTGTTGAAGATGAGCATCAGGTGCTTTTCCTTGCCAACCTGGTTGATGATTGGCATGATCTGCTGTTGCAGCTTGTCCAGGGCGGCCTTCCTCGCATCGTCGAGCTCCCGCTGCGCATCGTCCTGGAACCGCTTCAGCTTGATCGTCTGGTTTTCGATCTGCTGCCGCAACGCATCGAGCTTGTCCTGCGACAAGGTGAACCTCTGCTTGCTGAACTGTTGTTTCAAAGCATCGAGCTTCTGTTGGATGGCCTTGCCCTCGGTGATTTTCTGTTGTTGCAGCTTTTGCAGCTTCTGGAGCACCTCTTTCCCACGGTCGGATTGTGTCACCACACGTTGGACATCGATGACGGCCACGCCGGCTTGCTGTGCGAACAGCGGCGCCGTCACCAGAACGCAGAGACCAACACACGCAGATTTGACCAGCGAACGAAACATCCTTCGAACCTCCAACTCAGAATGTAGTCCCGAACGAGAACTCGAAATCGCTCGATTTCTCATCCGGATATGGATCCAGGTTGACGCCGTAAATGAACCGGATCGGCGCCTGGAAGATCGGGAGCGTGATCCTGAACTCGATCCCCACCGTCTTCCTGAAGTTTGAAAAATCCCAGCCCTGTTGCTTGACATAGGTATTGCCGAGGTCGGTGAAGAGAACGACCTTGATCGGGCCGCCGAGACGGATCTGGTACTCGAGGTTGACCTGCCAGTACCGGTCGCCACCGAGACGCGCGCCTCCCGGCGTCAGGTAGTAGTTTCCATCCTTGTCCCTCGGGAGAACCGTGTAGTACGGGATGCCCCGGAGGCTCCGGTCGCCGCCGAGACGGTACCGCTCGTAGATCGGAATGTCCGAACCGTTGTACGTGAAGAACTGGCCGGCTTCGATGTTGAACGCCGCAATGGTCCGTTTCGTCAACGGGTGGAACAGGGAGAACTGGGCCGACGGCCTGAAATAATCGTAATCTCCACCGAGGGCGCCCCCGGAGAACCTGATCCCCAGGGCCAGCCGCGTTCCCCGGTTGGGGTCGTACGGATCATCCCGGGAATCATAGGTGTACTGGGGCGTCACGGACACCACCTTCCCCTGGAAGAACTCGTGGCTGTGGGGAAACTCCTTGAAGACCTTCGGGGGAAAACCGATCGGCCGGTCGTGCCCGAAAGTCGGGCTCCCGGGAATCCCGCTGCGCGTCACCATGTACTCCGAGAAAACGTCCTGGTACGAAAGCAAGACGGCGACGGAATCGAAGATACCCAGGCCAAAACCTGCGCTCACGGTTGCGCCCTTGGTTTCCTGCTGGAAGTCTGCGATATCCAAGTTGGTCTTGTAGATGGAGCCGCCGAGCATGATGCGCCGGTCCATGAAGTACGGTTCGGTAAAGGAGAGCGAGTAGTAGTCGGTGCGGCCCCCGGTCTGAAGCGAGACCCCCAGGCTCTCGCCCTTGCCCATGAAGTTCTTCGTGTTGAACATCATCTGCACGAAGAAGCCATCCAGCTCCGAGTACCCCATCCCGAACTGGATATCGTTGCGGCCAACCTCGTGTCCCTTGACATCAACGTTGACGCGCTTCTTTTCCTGGTCGAAGTGGAACGTGTACGGATCGTCATCGAGCTTCCAGAATCCGAGCCCGTTGATCTTGTAGACGGAGGCCTTGAGGGCCGCGATGTTCATCCAGTCGCTCTCGGCCATGGCGAACTGCCGCCGGAGCACCTTGTCGCGCGTCGTGGTGTTTCCAGAAAACTCGAGCCGGCCAAGCTGGAACCGGTCGCCTTCAAAAACGTCGATCGTGACGTCGACGACATGATCCGCCCCCTTGCGATCGGTCAGGACCTGGTTCGTATACGCATAGATGTATCCCTGATCCTGGTAGATCTTGCGTATCTGGTCCATCCCGTTCTCGATGTCCTTGTACTTGTAAACCTTGCCGGGGTGGACGTCGAAGAGCCGTCTCAGCTTCTTGGCGGGAAGCACCTTCGCGCCCTTGATCTTCAAACTTCCAAGGGTGAACTGTTGACCTTCGTCGACGGGGATGGTGATCTGGAGCTGGAACTTCTTCTTTTTCAATGTCTTTGCATTGGGGTGCTTGGCGACCAGCTTGATCTGGGGATCCCCGATCTTGATGTCCTTGAAGCCGTGGTTCATGTAGAACTTCTTGAGGTTGTCCTTGTCCTCTTCCCAGTTCTTCTTCGAATAGATGATCTTCTTCCCGATAAACCGGTACCAGGTCAGCTGCTTGACCTTCTTGAGCGCCCTGCGCAACCGCCCGTTCGAGAAGACGTGATTCCCGACGAACCTGATCTTGCTGATCTTGACCCGTCCGCCCTCCTCGATGTGGAAGACCACCTTCTTCTCCGTCTTGGACAGGTCGACGATCTGGTAGTTGACTCTCGCCGAACGGTACCCCTGTTCGGCGTAAATATCCTTGATGGCGCTTTGAATGCGCGTCAGATCATCGAGCTTGAGGGGGACGTTGCGCGGGATCTCGATCCCCTTCTCGTCGAGCTTGTCCTTCAAGGAGCTCGTCGTGATCGAGTGAGTGCCCTTGAACACGACCGACTTGACGAACGGCCGCTCCTTCACGATGACGTACAGGTTGACCTTGCCATCCGGCAATGTCTCCTTCTCGATCTCGAGATTCTCAAAAAGCCCCGAATCCCACAGGCGATGGAATCCCTCCGCAACAACGTTGGGGTCGAGGCGATCTCCCGGTTCGAGCCCGAGGTAGTACGACACCGTATCCCCGGTTACCGTCACGCCACCCTGTACGATGATCTTGTTGATGACGGGCCACGTCGGCTCCGCCATCAGGCCCGCTGCGCCACACACGAGCAACAGGGCGCCCACGATCCCGGCGCCAATTTTCCCGCGCGCGCTCATGACGTTCCCCGCATCTTGGCCACGGCATCCAGCACGGCAATCACCGGCGTTTGATCCTCGATGAGTACTTGCAAACGATGCTCCTCCTCGCCTCGATGTTGAATAAGATAGTCTGCCACGGCGTCCTCGATCCACAGTTGAACGAGCCGCCTCAACGGCCTCGCCCCCGACTGTTGATCCACGCCGGCCTTGGCCACCAGCCATGCCGGGAGCTCTGGATCAAAGCGGATACGCACGTTCCGCCCACCGAGATGCGCTCGCGTCTCCTCGAGCAACAGGCGAGCCACGTCGAGGAGACTTGCGTGATCCAGGGCCTGGAAAACGATGACATCGTCCAACCGGTCGAGAAACTCAGGGGGGAAGTGCCTCCGAAGCTCGCGATCGATGATCTCGTTGATCTCGGCGGGGTCCCGGCTGGCCGCATCGCCGCCGAATCCGACCCGTCCGTCCGTTGTCAGGCTCCGGCTCCCCAGGTTCGACGTCATGATGATGATCGTGTTCGTGAAGTCGACGACGTTGCCGGAATTGTCCGTCAGGCGGCCGTCCTCGAGTACCTGGAGCAGGAGATTGTAGATGTCCGGGTGGGCCTTTTCGATCTCATCGAGGAGAACCACCGAGTACGGGTTCCGGCGGATCCGCTCGGACAGCTGGCCTCCCTCCTCGAATCCCACGTAGCCGGGGGGCGACCCGATCAGGCGGGAGACCGTGTGTTTTTCCATGTACTCCGACATGTCGAACCGGATCATGTGACGTGGATCCTGGAAGAGGAACCGCGCCAGCTGCCTGGCAACCTCGGTCTTCCCGACGCCGGAAGGGCCGAGAAAGATAAACGAGCCAATGGGCCGCTGCGGGTTGGTCAGTCCGAGCCGGCTTCTCCGGATGGCCCTCGAGAGCGCCTCGATCGCGGGATCCTGGCCGACCACGCGCTGGCGGAGGATCTCCTCCATTCGTTGGAGCCGGTCGGCCTCGTCCTCCTTGAGAGAGCTGACTGGAATGCCTGTCCACGACGAGACGACATCCTCGATATCGTCCCGGGTCACGCTCACCACCGATTCTGTCTCCGTCTCCTGAGTCCGCTCGAGCATTTCCAGCTCCTCGCGCAGCCGGAGCTCCTCCTCGCGCAGCGCCACGGCGCGCTCGAAGCTCTTTTCAGAGATGGCTTCCTTCATCTGGGATACGAGGCGCTGCATCTCGAGTTGGACCGACCTCAGCGACGCTGTCGAGCCAGCATGCCGGAGCTTCACCCTCGCGCCGGCCTCGTCGAGCACGTCGATCGCCTTGTCGGGGAACGCCCGGTCGGTGATGTACCGGCCCGAGTGCGCCGCCGCCGCCGTCAACGCCGCCTCGGTATACCGGACGCCGTGGAACTCTTCATACCGCGACTTGACGCCCTGCAAGATGGCAATCGTCTCTTCTTCCGAGGGCTGCCGGATCGGAATCACCTGGAACCGGCGGGACAGGGCCCGGTCCTTCTCGACATACTTGCGGTACTCCTGCATCGTCGTCGACCCGATACACGTGATCTCCCCGCGGGAAAGGGCGGGCTTGAGAATGTTTGCGGCATCCAGCGACCCCTCTGCCGATCCCGTTCCGATCAAGGAGTGGATCTCATCGATGAAGATGATGATCTCGGGATGCTCCTGCAATTCTCTCAACAGTCCCTTGAGCCGCTCTTCGAACTGGCCGCGGTACTTGGTCCCCGCGACCAGCAGGGACAGGTCGAGCGCAAGGATCCGGCGCTCCGCCAGGAGGGCCGGGACGCGTCCCTCGACGATCTTCGCGGCGAGCCCCTCGACGATGGCCGTCTTCCCGACGCCCGCTTCACCGAGGAGAAGCGGGTTGTTCTTGGTGCGCCGGCACAGGATCTGAATGATACGGTCGAGCTCGACCTCACGCCCGATCAACGGGTCGAAGACGCCTTCCGCTGCCATCTGCGTGAGATCGCGCGAGTACTCGACCAGGTTCGGCGTTTCCCCGGCGTTCGCCTCCATCTCCGCATCCCGGACGTACCGCTGGACCTCCTGCCGGAGCTGGTAGAGCTCGAGACCGTGATCCGCAAGGTACTGCTCGGCGAGGCACCCCTCGATCCGCATGAGGCCGATGAGAATGTGTTCCGTACCGACGTACTCGTGCCCCATCCCTTCGGACTCGCGCACGGCATACGTCAGGGCCCGCTTGACCTCGTTGCTCAGCGGAAGATCCGGCGATGTCCCGGCCCGCTGGACCGGAACGTTGTCCCCGACGAGCTCTTCGCGCAGCTCTTCGAGACTGAGGCCGCTGCGGTCCAGGATCTCTTCCAAAGCCTCATCGGCCTCGCGCAGCAACCCGAGCAGCAGGTGCTCCGAGGCGATCATCCGGCCGTCCGCCCTGCTTGCCTCGTAACGGGCAAAGAACAAACTCCGGCGCGCGTGCTCGTTAAACTTCTCAAACATCCGTTCTGTGCTCCGCCGCCGCAGCGAGCCGGAAAACCCGGTCACACCTGGCGGCGATCTTCTCGTTGTGGGTCACTATAATTGAAGTCAAACCCTCCAGCAAATGGAGCTCCCGGATCAACGAGAAGAGATGCTCGGCATTTGGCCGATCCAGGTTGCCGGTCGGCTCATCGGCGAGCAACAGCGGCGGCTTCATCGCGAGGGCCCGTGCGACGGCGATCCGTTGCTGCTCGCCGCCCGAAAGCTGGTCCGGAAACGCATCGGCCCGCCCGGCGAGACCAACCTCCTCGAGCAGCCGCCCAGCACGGATCCGGGCTTCGCGCGCTGACTTCCCGGCGATTCTGAGCGGCAGGGCGACGTTTTCCAGGACGTCGAGCTCGGTCAACAGGTAATGAAACTGGAACACGAAGCCGATCAGGCGGTTTCTCAACCGGGCGCGTTCCTCCGGACCGGCGGTCCCGGCATCCAGGCCGTCGAGCTCGATCTTCCCGGCGTCCGGACGCTCGAGCAGGCCGATGAGGTGGAGCAGGGTGCTCTTGCCGACCCCCGACGGGCCGACGACGGCCAGCAGCTCGCCGCGACGAGCCTCGAGATCGAGGTCCCGCAACACCTCGATCCGGCTCGATCCGGCGCCGAACCCTTTCGAGACGCCCCTCAGGCGCACCATCAGATCCGTCTCACTCATACCGGAGCCCCTCCGCCGGATCCCGCAGGCTCACCGTTCGCGACGGCAGCCACGCCGCCACGAGCGAGAGGGCCAGCGCCAATCCGACGACGGCCGCGACCATGCCGGGCTGCACCTTGAACGGGACCGAGGACACGATGAAGACGCCCCGGGGCAACGGGATGGCGTGCGTGCGGTTGAGCACGACCGCCAGGACCGTCCCGGCGGCGGCGCCGCTGAACGAACCCACAACCCCGATGCCAAGGCCAAGAAAGAGGAACAGCCGGCGAAGCGCCCGGGGACCGACGCCAAGACCCGAGAGGACCGCAAGATCGGTCCGTTTCTCGGCCGCCACCATGGCGATGTTGCACAGGAGATTGAGCGCCGCCACGATGAGCATCAGCCCCACGGCGAGAAACAGCATCGCGCGTTCGAGGGAGAGCGCCAGCAGGAGCGGGTGGTGGAGCTCCCTGAGCCCCTCGATCCGCAGCGTCTTTGCCCTGTCCCCGAGAGCGCGCCGCACGCGCCCCGCAAGCTCCCAGGGATGTGCGGCGTCGCGCAGCTCGATCGCTTCGACGGCCGGCTTCCCCCACAGGAGCCTCTGCGCCTCGGCCAGTGGCAGGAGCAGCGCGCCACCCTCGCGGCCCGGCGCCGGCGGCTTGACCGCCGTAACCGTGACACGCATCCGCACGGGAACCGGCCCGAGCGGCGTCAGGCGGCGTCTCGGAGAAATCACGTCGACCGTGTCCCCCGGGGCGAGCCCAAGGCGGGCAGCGAGAACCGAATCGGCCACGGCGCCCCGCATGCCGGAACGGCCTTCCACCAGCGCCGGAACGGCGTCACCCGCCGGACCGACGAGACAGGTCGCATGAACAACTTGAACCACGTGCACGCCGGGAAGCTTCCTTTGCAAGATCGAGACCAGCTCCGCCGGCGCCTCGAGACGCCGGCCCTCGGCTGGGGTCAGGCGGGCGTGCGCCGTCCGTTTGATCAGCTCTCCGCGAATCGTCGATTGAAAGCCCTCGAGGAGGGAGAGCGTGACGATCAGCGCCAGCACGCCCAGGCTCAGGCTGACGAGCGAGATCGCGCTCACCGTCGCGACGTGCGTCCTGCGGCGCAGCCCAACCAGGTAGCGCCGCGCCAGGTACAGCTCGGCGCTCACCGCGTCACTCCGCGGGCCGCGGGCGAAGCAGCGGGAAGAGAATCACATCGCGGATCGAGCTCCGGTTCGTCATCAGCATGACGAGCCGGTCGATGCCGATCCCCTCGCCCCCCGTCGGCGGCATCCCGTACTCCAAGGCCAGCAGGAAGTCCTCGTCGATGACCCCACCCGTGGCCCTGGCCTGTTCCTCGAATCGCCTCCGCTGCTCCACCGGATCGTTCAGCTCGGTGTAGGCATTGGCGATCTCCATTCCACCCATGTAGAGCTCGAACCGCTCAACCGTCTCCGGATCATCCTCGGTCGACTTGGCCAGCGGCGAGATCACCCTCGGGAATCCCGTGATGAAGGTCGGCTGCATCAGGTGGGATTCCGCCGTCGCCTCGAAAAGCTCGGCGAGGAGCTTGCCATCGGACCGTTCGGCGATCCTGTCGATCCCGAAGTGTTCCGCGGCCTTCTCCAAGCGGGAACGCTCCCCGAGATCCTCCGGCGACAGGTCGGAATACTCGAGCACCGCATCCTTGAGGCTGAGCCGCTTCCAGGGGCGCGCCAGCTCGATCGTCGTCTCTCCCCACGGCAGCGTCAGCGAACCCACCACGCTTTCGGCCAGGTGGCAGACCATCTCCTCGGTCAGATCCATCAGCAGCTCGTAATCCGCGTATGCCCAGTAGAACTCCAGCATCGTGAACTCGGGGTTATGCCGGGTGGAGACCCCCTCGTTACGGAAATTGCGGTTGAGCTCGAACACACGCTCGAACCCGCCGACGATCAGCCGCTTCAGGTACAGCTCGGGCGCAATCCGGAGGTAGAGGTCCATGTCCATCGTGTTGTGATGGGTGACGAACGGCCGCGCCGAGGCCCCGCCAGGGATCGGGTGCATCATTGGCGTCTCCACCTCGAGAAAGCCCCGTCCTTCGAGGAAACGCCTGATGCCCGACACCAGCCGGCTCCTCGCCTCGAACTCGGCACGGCTCTCCGGGTTCGCCAACAGATCAAGGTACCGCTGGCGCGCGCGGGCCTCACGGTCCGCCAGCCCATGGTACTTCTCCGGCATCGGCCGCAGCCCTTTCGCCAACAGCGCAAGCTGATCGGCGGCGACCGACAGCTCGCCCGTCCTCGTCCGGAAGACCTCGCCCTCGACACCGATAAAATCCCCGAGGTCCAGGAGCTTGAAAAGCTGCCATGCCGCCTCGTTCAGCCGGTCGCGGCGAACGTAGACCTGGAGCTTCTTCACCCCGTCCGTCAGATCGGCGAATGCCACCTTCCCGTGGCCGCGGATCGCCTGGATCCGCCCCGCCATCCTGACCTTCGGCGGTTTCTCGGCCAGCTCGTCCGCTGGAATCCGCTCCAGGCGCTCCCGCAACACGCTGACCGCCTCCGAAACCCGAAACCGCCTCGGGTACGGATCGACGCCCAGATCCCGAAGCGTTTTCAGCTTCTCACGCCTGTTGGCGATCAACTGTTCAATCGGCTGTTGGGTTTCCTGATCAGCCACGCAAACCTCCAAAGAGCGCGTGATTGTACCACGCGGCCGCCCCCTCCATCCGTCCACGTGCGATTCCTCCACGGCGCTCGGCGCCCGTGTGCGACCCGGGAAGGAAGAAGCCCCCCGCCCAGATCCTTCGCTGCGCTCTCGACGAACAAGAATTGCCGGTCAATGGGGAGTCTCGTGTATGTCACTCTCACCGCGTGATTTCCACCAGGCCAACGACCCCCAGTGTTTGTCCCTGTCCCGGTGCCCACAGAGGTGCATGACAGTGCTCAGAATGACCGGGGGAGGACAGACATCCGGGTCCTCGGAGTGACCGGAACACACCCAGCGGGCATAGCCCGCGCAGAACGTGCGAGACAACCCTGCAAAGTGACACCGGATCGCGAGGATCGTCTCATGGCGGACCTGGTCATCCCCCACCCGGGCAGGCGAGACCCTACCCCTACCAAAGATCAGGATGATGCAACAACTCAATATCGCTGCAAGCCGACGGCCCGGCCGCAGACCAGGGCACGGCGCAGCCACCTTCAATCCGTGCAAGCCGACGCCGAGG
>JAADFN010000207.1 GCA_013152895.1 Acidobacteriota bacterium
TACGCGATGAAGCGCGCCTCGTTGCCCGACTCGCTGTCGATCCGAACCATCTCCATGAACTGGTCGATCATCCGCTGCGACATACACCCTCAAACGTCCGTCTTCGAGAGCTGGAAACCAGCCCGCCATCACCGCAGCACCGCTTCCCGGCGGCATCACGCGGCGAGCCGGGCGGGCCCTGGACCGAAGACCGGCCTGGGATGATGGAGGGGCGCCCGAGAGGCGTGCTTTCGGACGGCTTTGGCGAGTGGCGCAAGGGGGGCCGTGCAAACGAAGGTGGGTGGTACACGGTCGGCAAACTGAGCGCCGGCCCCACCGGTGCGCTTCCGGATGGCCGCGGCAGGCGGGACGCGGCTCACCGCAAACCGGTGGGATAGCCCTCCGGCGGGTGGTGGTAGGTCACGCCGGACCCGGCGGCGATGTTGCCCATCGGGAAGCCGGGGACGCCGTGCTTCTTGAGGATCTTGAGCACCTTCGCGAGCGATTTCGGCGCGACGATCAGCACCATGCCGACACCCATGTTGAACGTTCGCCACAGATCGTCCTCGGGCACCTTGCCGCCCTGGGCCAGCACGCGGAAGATCGCGGGGACCTCCCATGCGCCCACCTTGATCTCGGCGCCGAGGCCTTCGGGCAGCACGCGCGGCAGGTTATCGGTCAGGCCGCCCCCGGTGATGTGGGCCATCGCATGGACGAGGTCCTTGTCGAGGAGCGGCCACACCGCCTCCAGGTAACACCGGTGGACCTTGAGCAGCTCCTCGCCGAGGGTGCCGCCGAGCTCCTCGACCGTATCCTCCGGGGCCAGCCCAAGACGGTCGAAGAGGATCCTCCGGGCCAGGGAGTAACCGTTGGTGTGGAGGCCCGTCGAGGGCAGGCCGACCAGCACGTCTCCGGCGGCAACCGCCGTCCCATCGAGGATCCTCCTCCTGTCGGCGACGCCGACGATGAAGCCTGCCAGATCGTACTCTCCCTCGGCGTAGAAGCCCGGCATCTCGGCGGTCTCCCCCCCGAGAAGGGCCAGCCCGTGATCCGCGCACGCCCCGGCGACCCCCCGGATCACCGATTCCACGACACCAGGATCCAGCCGGCCCGTGGCCAGGTAGTCCAGGAAGAAGAGAGGACGGGCGCCCTGGACCAGGATGTCGTTGATGCAGTGGTGGACGAGGTCGCGTCCAACGGTGTCGTGCCTGCCTGCCAGGAAGGCGACCTTGAGCTTCGTCCCGACGCCATCCGCCGAGGCGACCAGCACCGGCCGTTTCACCCCCGCCGCACCGATATCGAAGAGGCCGCCGAACGAGCCCAGCTCGGACAGCACCCCGGCCGTCTTCGTCGACCGCACCATCTCCTTGATCGCGGAAAGCGCACGGTCCTGGGCATCGATATCGACCCCGGCCTCACGGTATGTTGTCATCTCTCCGCCTCCACCCCAAAGGTAGCGGTTTCACGCCTTGGGAGCAAGGAGCCATGGCTCCTCCGGGCGCGATCGGTGCCCGATCACTCTCGGCCTTTCGAGCCGGGAGCCTTGCCCCGCACAACCGGAGTCGGAGGCTCCTTCCCGACGAGCACGGCTTCGACGTTGGCGACGGCCAGATCCGCCATCGCGGAACGGGTCTCCACGGTTGCGGAGCCCGCGTGCGGCATCAACAGCACATCGTTTCGCCGGAGCAGGCCGGGATGCACCTCCGGCTCGTTCTCGTACACGTCGAGCGCCGCCCCGGCGAGATGGCCGTCGGCCAGCGTCCGCGCGAGAGCCGCCTCGTCGATCACCGGGCCACGGGCGGTGTTGATCACGAAGGCGCCTCTCGGCAACAGCCGCAGGTGCGCCTCGTCGAGCAGGTGCCGCGTCCCGGGTGTCAGCGGACAGTGGAGGCTCAGGACGTCGCTCGCCGCCAGGAGCTCCTCGAGCGGAAGAAGACGAGCGGGTGGATCGGTCCGCGTGCGCCCCGGCCGGGCAAGCGTCGCGATCTCCATGCCAAAGGCGATTCCCCGCCTCGCCACGGCCCGGCCGATCCGCCCATAGCCGATGATGCCGAGCGTCTTGCCCTGGAGGCCGGTTCCGAGCAGGAGGTCTGGCCGCCAGCCCTCGAAACACCCCTCCCGCATCATGGCATCTCCTTCCAGCACACGCCGGGTGATCCCGAGGATCAGGGTCCAGGCCAGGTCTGCCGTCGCCTCGGTCAGGACGTCGGGCGTATTCGTCACCCACACCCCACGAGCACGTGCCGCCTCGAGGTCGATGTTATCGACGCCGACCGCGTAGTTGGCCACGATCCGGAGTTTCGGGCAGGAGGCCAGGACGTCGCCGGTCACCGGATCGGCAAGCAGCGTGATCGCCGCGTCCGCCTCCCCGACAAAGTCGGCCAGGGCCACCGGGTCGAGCCGCGTCCGCTCGCGTCGAACCCGGACCTGCGCACGTGCCGCAAGACGATCGAGCGCCGAGCCGGGCAGCGCCGCCGTTACTGCGACTTCCACCGCCGTTCCCTCCTCTCCTCCGGAGCGACAAACGTGTAGAGCAACGTCTCCAACGGCTGCTCCGCCGTTTCTACGACCCGCCCCAGCTCCTGTCCATCCCGGTCGAGCACGACGATCGTCGGCACCCGTTCGGCCTTGATGCCGGGCAACACACCCTTGGGAAACGAAGGATCATGCACCGTCAGCGTGTGGCCGACGCCGTACATTTCGAGCGAAAAATGCCCCCCGCCGGCGGCATCGAGGACCTTGACGAGCCGTGGTACCTCTCGTCTGGAGTCGGAGCACCAGGACCCGAGAACGACCACGATCCGGTAGTGTCCCGTGATCTTCCGTAGCCTGGCGAGAGCCGCGGGATCCGGCCGGTACGCATCGTAGGACGCCTTCCACCCCTCGACCTTTTCGAGCTGGGCCCAGCTGACCCGTCCCAGGAGGTTTGTTCCACGCGCGTGTGCTCCATTCGGGGCGGCGTGGAGGGGATACGCCCACCCCACACCCGCTACAACGCAGATCGTCAGAAACAGCAACCCAAGATGTCGTCTCGTCATGTCTCCTCCTTTGATCCAGGGGCGAAACCTCTCATCGTCAGCGGGGTTACGCCCCGTACAGAAGACGATCCCCGAGCACCGGCGGCAAACCGGCCTGCCGGATCCTGCGCCGGGCCTCGCGAACCTGGTACGGCACACGGTAGTGATAGAACCGTCGCTTGTCATGGTCATAGATCGCATACGCCGCCCGGGGGTCACGATCCCGGGGCTGGCCAACCGACCCGGGATTGATCAAGTACTCCTGATCGCGATCGAGATCCAGCACCGTCCGGGCGCCGGCCAGGATCCTGCCGCTGAGGAGTCTGCGTCCATCGATACGCCTGGTGACGAACAGTGAGGGCACGTGCGTATGTCCGAAAAGCACAACCTGCTCATCGACCGCCTCAAACACTTCGCGGGCCTCCCCCGCCGAGAAGAGATACGCATCCTCGTCCAGGGGCGAGCCGTGGCAGATCAAGAGTCCATCCTCGATGCGGAGAGGGCCGATGGGCATGGCCCGGAGAAAGGCCATGTTCTGGCGGTTCAAGTGCCCCTCGGTCCAGAACACGGCCTGGCGCGCGTACCGGTTGAAGTAGTCGGCGGTATCCAGACCGGCGCAGACGCGATCATGATTCCCCCGGACAATGGCAACTCGCGACCCGAGGGACCGGAGCCAGTCCATGACGCGATTTGGGCTCGCCCCGTAACCTACGGCATCGCCGAGAAACAGCACGTGCTGGTATTTCTTCCGCCGGGAGTGCCGGAGAACGGCTTCCAGCGCCTGGTAGTTCCCATGGATATCGCTGAGAACGAGGTATCTCATGCGACAACCGCCACCCGCTGCTCAATCCGGGAAGCGATGTCCTCGGGGGATTCCTGCCCCGTGAGTGTGAGATGGACCCGCGCTTCGAGATACGCGGGGTATCTCTCACGGTAGAGCCGCTCAGCCTGAGTGGAATCGATGAACTTCGGACGTGTGGAAGCCTCGTATTCCAGCCTCGAGACCAAGACCTCCCACGGAACATCCAGAAAAACGGGAACGGCGCCGGCCCGAGCGATCGCCGCGCGATTCTCCTCCCGGCAGAAGGCACCGCCGCCAGCAGCGATCACGCCCGCATCATGATCAAGCTCCCGTTCGAGGAGCCGGCTCTCTTCCTTCCTGAAGATTTCCTCGCCGAAGCGCGAGAAAATGTCCGCAACAGGCGCATCGAAACTCGTGGAGATCTCGTGGTCGAGGTCCACGAAAGGAACCTGCAAACGCCGCGAGAGAGCCCGGCCGACGACCGTCTTGCCACACCCCATGAAGCCCACGAGAACGATCATCATCGCATCCCATGGTACCATCCTTCCCCGTTCCCACCGCGCGGACGCCACGAGGCACACGCCACGACACACCAACAGCGGAGAAATGAGCCCGGACGACCGATCATCCATCCCGTGCAGGGCGCGACGCACCACGCCTCCCTCGCTGCGCGACGACGCCTGGTGAATTATCCGGGTGGCTCTTGACCACTGTCGGGCCAGGATGTACGGTAGGCGCTGGTCCAACGGACGAAGGAGGCATCATGGCTGGAAAAGGCGACATCGTTGAGAGAATTGCCGAGCTGACCGGGTTTCCCAAGACGCAGGTTGCACTGTGCTACGACACGTTGTTCGACCTCATCGGTGAAGCGCTCGCCGGTGGAGACAAGGTCAGCGTGCCGGGGTTTGGGGCCTTCCAGGTTTCCGAACGCGCCGCACGCCAGGGCCGCAACCCGGCGACGGGTGCAACCATCACCATCGCGGCGTCCAAGACCGTGCGGTTCAAACCGTCCAAGAACCTGAAGGAACGCCTCTAACCCATTTCTCACATACGTCCTCTGCGATCGCGCAGACGCCTGCGCGGCGTTTGCCACAGCGGCGGCGCTGACGACGTGCACGAGCACGCCTTGGCGTTGCCTCGGTTGACGCACGGCGCTGATGGGTGCACCCACGATCCCGCGAGGAAAGTCCGCGAGATACCGGGCCTAACTCGAAGATCCACGAGCGGATTCCGCGCCCGGGCGGCCCGAATACGTGCTACTTCGATCCTGGCGGCCTCCGGCCGAGCCGGTGGCCAAGCAGGATCGAAAGTTGCCTGTCAAGCGGCAGGACTCCGCTCAGCGGCGTTGTTGGGTTCCCTTTCTCCCACGGCCAGTGGATGACGGCGATGGAACTTTCAGAAAGCTGCAGGCCGGATTCGAGGGCCGAGGTGATCACCCGAAGTGGAACGCCCCTTTGCGCCTTGAGCCCGATCACCCCCTGGATGGGTCCGCGGGGCACGCCTCCCAGCACCACGGAACCTTGGAGCTCGGCCATGGCGAACCGTACCCTCCCCAGCGGCGAGTTCCATTCAGCCCGCCTGGCCTCGGTCACTGGATCCAGGTGCACCGGGGCAAGCAGGTCGATGTGGAGGCTGAAGTGGGAGCGCTGTGCACAAACGGGCAGGGCCAGGAGCATCGCAATTCCAAAAACCATGAACCTCCGCATCTCGACGCACCCCCTTTCCCCATTCTCCACTCTTTAATATACGCTCCGCGATGCTCACCTGCCACAGAGTTGTGCCACAATGTGCCTGGGAGCATGATCATGGAAAAACGACTGACCGGCGGGCCTGTCATGAAAACCACCCTTGCGGTCCTGTGCGCCGTCCTGACCACGTTTCTCGGAGCGGCGGCCACGCAGGGCATCCAGTACACCGACACGGTGGACTACGACATCCAGGTCAGGCTCGACCCGGGGACTCACGGCCTCGATGGGACCGAGGTCGTTCACTGGACGAACAGGACCCGCACCCCGACGAACGAGCTCTGGTGGCACCTCTACCTCAACGCGTTTTCCAGCTCCAAGAGCACCTTCATGAAGGAGCTCGGCGGAACCAGCCTGCGCGGAGGCAAGGTCCACCGTTATCACTGGGGCTGGACCCGCATTACGACGATGACGCTCGATGATGGAACCGATCTCCTCCCACGGATGACATTCGAGCGGCCGGACGACCACAACCCGGATGACTTCACCGTCGCCAAGGTGACCTTGCCGTTCGTCGTACAGCCGGGAGCATCGGTGACGATCCATCTTCGCTTTCTCGCCAAGCTTCCCAAGGTGATCGCACGGACCGGCTGGGCGGGCCAGTTCTACCTCGTCGGCCAGTGGTTCCCGAAGCTTGGCGTCTACGAGGCCGCGGGCGTGCGGGACCGGACGGTCGCGGGCTGGAACTGCCACCAATTCCACGCCAACTCGGAGTTCTACTCGGATTTCGGGACGTATACCGTTTCCGTGACGGTTCCCCAGGGCTGGGTCGTCGGCGGGGGCGGCATCGAGGTTTCGCGCGAGAAGATCGCCGAGGGAACCTCCCGCTTCACCCGTGTGACCTACCGGGATCCTCGGGTGCACGATTTCGCGTGGACGGCCGCTCCGGCCACGTTGATGGCGGTCATCACCCGCAAGTTCGATCCATCGCGGGACGTCCCGAAGGACTGGCTCGAAAACACGGCCAAGCTGCTCCACCGGAGCCCCGCGGACCTCGAGCTCCCACCGGTTCGCCTGCGTCTTCTGATCCCGCGGTCGCAGGTTCGCCTGGCCGGGCGGATGCTCAACGCGGCGCGCCTGGCCATCGCATGGTACGGGCTTCACTACGGCCCCTATCCCTACCCGCAGCTGACGATCGTCTCGCCGCCGATCACCGCGCGCGAGGCCGGCGGGATGGAGTATCCGACCTTCATCACGACCGGCGCGAGCCGCTGGATGCTCTATCCCCCGGCAAAGTGGGTGCCCCTGATCGAGATCGTCACGATCCACGAGTTCGGACACCAGTATTTCTACGGGTTGCTGGCATCGAACGAATTCGAGGAGGCATGGCTCGACGAGGGGTTCAACAGCTTCGCCGAGGCCTCGTGCGAGGCGGCGATCATGAAGGATCACCTCGCGCCGGACGTCCCGTGGTTCGAGCCGTGGGTGTCGAACCGCATGGCGCTTCTCTTCCGCAAGCTCCCCGTCGAGATCGACCGGTTCTCCTGGAAGTTCAGAGCACGCAGGGATTACTTCACGGCCAGCTATCAGAAGACGGCGCTGGCGCTCCGAACGCTGCGAAATCTCGCCGGGGCATCGACCTTTGCAACTGCCATGCGGACCTATGCCGAACGCTTCCGTTTCCGTCATCCGGGTGGCGATGACTTCTTCAAGACGTTCAACGAGGTTGCCGGCACCGACTACTCCTGGTTCTTCGACCAGGCGTTCCGGGCCGAGAAAAAGGCCGACTGGGCCGTGCTCGGCGTCCGGCAGCGCCGTGTGACGAAGCTCGAAGGCTACCGGTGGACCGGCAGCGAATGGGTCACCACCGGGAAGCCATCCGGCACGCCTGCCACGTCCATCCCGGCCACGGCCACCCCCGATACCGCGCCGAAGCACGCGGCGACTGCGACGCCAGGAGCTCACGGGAACACGAAGGCGCCGAAGATCCGTTGGAACGTCAAGGTTTCACTGGGCCGGCCGGGCTCCTTCATCGGCCCCGTACACGTCGAGCTGGTCTGGGCCGACGGCTCGAAAACTACCAAAACATGGAACAGCACGACGCGGTGGATCGTTTGGTCCTTCCCGTCGTCACAGCGGCTCAAACAGGTCGTCATCGATCCGGACCACCAGTGGCTGCTCGAGACCAACCGAGGCGACAACTACTGGAGCGATCACAGGCTGCCAGGCGCCGTCTCCCGCCGCCTCTGGGTCATCCTGGAACCGGCCCGTCTCTTGAACCTCGTCCCGCTTCCCTGGAGTTGAGATGAAAACTCACGACAGTACCGTTTCGCCAGCCTGGGGTTTTCACGCCGCGTTGCGCCTGTGGCGCATCGTCCTCGCCGTCTGGATCGTGCCGCTCCTGTTGGCCATCCCGGGATGGCTCATCGCCCGCGGTTTTCTGGGCCGCCTGTTGGGCGCGGTACCGTTTACCAGCGCCGCCCACGCCGACCTGCCCTTGATTCTGATGCAGGGGCTCCACCGGGCCGGCCCCGCTTTGTCAGCCTGGGTTGTAACGGCGATGCTCGCCCTGTGGGCATGGGCCGTCGCGTGGCGTGCAGGCGTCGCAACGTGGCACGCGTGGGGGACTGGCCGTCCCGTACGGCTCGGCGAGATTCTCGGCTATGGCGTGCTGCGCTGGTGGCGGTACGTCCGCCTCTCGCTGACAGCGCTCGCCGGGCTCATCGTTTTGGGCGCAGCCGTCACCGTTCCTCTTTTCCTAGCCGCACGTTCCGCACGGCAGCACCTGGCAGAGACACGGATGGTCAACTTCCAGCTCGCAGCGATCGGCCTGGCCCTCCTCGTCGTGTGGATCTGCTGGAGCGCCACCCTTCGCGGGGCGTGGGAGCTCGCCCGGCCGGAAAGACGTTCCGCCGCGATCGCCTGGTTTCGGGGGTTGACGGGCACATTTCGTCAGCCGATCCGCTCGTTCGGGACGGTGCTCCTCTGGGGTGTCGCTGGCAAGACCCTCACCGTGGCGCCATTTCTCTTCAAGCTTCACGTCCCGGCCATGCGGGGAACACCGGGCGGGGTGGCTGCCACCCTGATCCTCACACTGCTCGCAGCGTTCTGCTGGGTCGCGCTCTACCTCTCCTTCGCCCCGGTCTCGGGTCTCATCCCCCAGGCGGAGGAGGAGGAAGCTCCGGCAGCCACAGAACCGCCGAGTACCGAGAAGGCCGCCGCGTAGCCTCGTACCCCCGTGATCCGAAGGCTCTCGGTACCCCCGTGATCCGAAGGCTCTCGCCCGGAAGCGGTGAAGCGTTCGTGAAGTGGGCGTCCACGCAGCCGCGACGTGATCAGCTCGTTTCTGCGATGAACTCCCCGATACGCGTGACCGCTTCCATCAACGTATCGCGGCTGCACGCGAAGCTGATCCGGACGGCGCCTTCGACGCCGAAGGCGGCGCCGGGAACGACCGCGACCTTCTTTGCGCCGAGCAACTCACGTGCAAACGACGTCGAGTCGGTCGAGGACAGGATGCGTGGAAAGGCGTAGAAGGCGCCTTCCGGCTTTGAGCACGCGACTCCAGGGATCTCGTTGAGAGCGCCGACGACAAGATCCCTGCGAACCTGGTATTCGTCCCGCATCATTGCCACCACGTCCTGGGAACCGGTCAGGGCGGCCAGCGCGGCATACTGCGAGATCGAGCATGCGTTCGAGGTTGTGTGCGACATGAACCTCGCCACGGGATTCATGAGAGCCCGGTCGCCCACGACCCAGCCCAGCCGCCATCCGGTCATCGCATACGACTTCGATGACGAGCCGACGACGGCCACGTGCTCGGGCGCGCGTACGAGCCACGGAACCGCCGTCGCGGGAGGCCTCCCGTCGAAAACCAAGTCCTCGTATGTCTCGTCCGAGAGGACGACGCCTCCCCGCTCGGCCACCGCCTCGACGATGGCGTCCAGCTCGTCCTGGACCAGGGCAGCGCCGGACGGGTTGTTGGGGAAGTTGAGGATGAGGAGCCTGGTCTTCGGCGTCCACTGTTCCATGATCTGCGCCACGTCCGGATGAAAACCCCGATCGGCGCTACACGGCACGATCACCGGGCGGCCCCCGGTAAGGCGTACCATTTCGGGGAACGAAACCCAGTACGGGGACAGAATGATCGCCTCATCGCCGGGCTCCAGCAGCGCCAGGCACATCAACGCCAGGGCATGCTTCGCCCCGTTCGTGATCACGACCTGCCCTGGATCGAGGGGCACGCCGGTGCGTCCCGTCATCCGGGCTGCCACGGCCGCCCGAAGCTCGGGGATGCCCTCCGGTTGGGTATACCTGGTATGTCCGGCTTCGATGGCTTGGACCGCGGCCTGCCGGATGCTGACCGGCGTATCGAAATCCGGTTGACCGGCGCCCAGGTCGAGAACCGTTTCGCCGGCGCGCTGGAGCCGGCGCGCTTCGGCCATGACCGCCGCTGTTGGAGACATCTGGACCTGCAGAAGACGATGGTTGATATACATAAAAGCATCATGCCAGAAGCCGGTACAATGCTCAATACTGGGAGGTGAAGCATGAAAGCACTTGGGCGGCACAGCGCGCGGTTGCGGTCGCTGCGCGCATGCATTCGCCAGCGTCCTTCCGGCCTCGTGATCGTCGATGGTCCCCGGATCATCCAGGACCTGGCCCAGTGGGGGATTCCCATCGGGGAGCTCTTCCTGTCGGCCGATCTCGCCGATCAAGCCGGCGAACAGAGCTGGGTTCGCCACGCCGAGCAGGTATGGATCGTTGCACCCACCGTGATGGAGGATCTGGCGCCGACCCGCCATCCGCAGGGGGTTCTCGCCGTCGTCCACGAGCCGCCCGCGGCCCGATGGGCCGCTCGCCGGGGCGCCGCCGTCTACCTGGACCACGTTCAGGATCCTGGAAACGCCGGCGCGATCATCCGGTCGGCCGCAGGCCTGGGCGCCGCGGCCGTCCTGCTGTCCCCCGGCTGCGCCGACCCGTTTGCTCCGCTCTCGGTCCGCGGCGCCGCCGGCGCCGTCTTCCGGATTCCCATCGAACGCAACGTCAGTGCCGAGAATGCCATCGCCCGCGTCCATGAAAGTGGGGGGAGCGCCTGGGCCACGGGGACCGGGGGAACCAGCCTTGCATCGTGGAGGCCGCGGCTGCCGGTTCTCCTGCTCTTCGGCTCGGAGGGGCGGGGGCTGGCCGCCGGGCTCCTGGAGCGTGCGGACGGCACGGTGAGCATCCCCCTCGAACGTGGCATCGACTCCCTCAACGTCGCCGTCGCCGCCGGCATCGTCCTGCAGACGCTCCGGCTGCGAACCTGGGCGGGAGAACCTATATTGGAGAGTAGGGAGTAACAATGAACGGGCTTCGCGCAACGCTCCCACATCGATACCTGACGGCGAGGCCCCAATTTGTACCAAGGAGGTTCGCATGATCGATCGAGCTGTGCTGCGACGGTTGCACCGACTGACCGACGGAGAGCCCAAGACCTTGACGATGTACGTGGACATCGATCAGAACAAGACATCAAACCGCCGCCGCGGATTCGAAACCCAGGCCGAGGCGATGCTCAAGGAGATGCGGTCTTCCGAACCCGACGACAAGGATCTTGCCAAGGCCGCCAGCGTCGCCTTGAACCAGGTCAAAGAGGTCGATCCACGCGGGCGAACTGCCCTCGTCGTTGTCAATACATTCAAGAGCCTCGCGGAGACACACCAGGTCCGTGTCGCGATCCCCCCCTCCGTCCATTGGAGACGGGGTGCGCATCTTCGTCCGATCGTCGAGGCGTTGGATGAGCATGAACGGTACGCGGTCGTGCTCTCCGACAAGAACCGGGCGCGGATTTTCATGGTATTCATGGGCGAAATCATGGAGTACTCCGACCTGATCTCGGCGACGTCGATGAAAACCCAGACAACCGGAATGGACCAGTGGTGGTCGCAGAAACGCTTTCAGCGCCGGCACGACAACGAGGTCACGCTGCACGTCAAGCGCGTCGTCGATGCCCTGTACGACCTCTCCCTGAGAACGCCGTTCGACCGGCTCCTGGTGGCCGGGCCAACGGAGGCGGCCTCCGAGCTTGCGCGGCTCCTCCCCACGCGGCTGCACGGCAAGCTCGTCAAGACGCTCAGCATGTCCGTCTCCGCCTCTCCCCAGGAGGTCCTCGAACGGACTCTCGAAACGCAGCGGGAAATCGAGCGCGAGCAGGAGCTGGAGCAGATCGAAGGCCTCTTCTCCGAGCTTCATGAAGGCGGCAAGGCGATCTCGGGGCTGGAACCCGTCATCGACGCTGCCAACCAGGGGCGGATCTGGAAGCTTTTCTACGTGAAGGACTTGGAGGCCAACGGCGCCGAGTGCACGGCGTGCGGCGCCATCGCGGCACGGCCGAACGGCACGTGCCAGCTCTGCGGCGCCACCATGCGCCCGGTCAGCCACATCGTTGATCGTCTGACCCAGATCACCATCGCCATGGGCGGTCACGTCGAAATGGTCGATGGCCCGGCCGCCGACAAGCTCAAGAAGGTCGACGAGATCGCCGCGTTGCTCCGTTACTGAAGGCACGAAAACCGCTGCCCAAGCCGGTAGCCGAGGAGCAGGCCGCGGAGCACGGATCATCCGGCGAATCGGCCCTGCGACCAGCCCGTATGTCTCAAAGACTTTCGTTGGGAGACCGTGGAGGCGCCCGGGAGACCCTGCTTGCAGCAGGGCCGCGGTCAGCGCCCGGGAGGCCCGGCCTACGGCCGGCCCGCGTCATTCGCGTCGATCCGGCCCTCGCGCGAGCGCGGGTCCGGCTCGAAG
>JAADFN010000208.1 GCA_013152895.1 Acidobacteriota bacterium
CGTTCGCCATCGATGGCGCCTGGACTGCCTCGACGCTTCGGGGGTGGGCGATCCCCGCGCTCCGCTCCGGGCTGTGGAACCACCCGCCGGGGCTCACCGGTGCCGGCTGGGCCGTCGCTGCCGTCATCCTCGCCGTGCTGCTGTGGGGAGTTGCGTTCTGGCTTGCGTTTGGGCGGGGCCTGGGTCAGGCCAACGGGCGCGCGCGCCTGGCCACGGTCATCCTCGCCGCCGGCTTGCTCGGGATTCAGCTCGGCGCGGGACAGGTGACGCGCCGGCAGCGGGACTGGCTGCGATACATGACGCCGGCGTTCACGGCTGGCCCCTCCCCGCGGGCCTGGAGGGCGCCGGCCCGGAGCGGCTTGACGGGGGCGGCGCGGCGTATAAGATACCGGGGCGGGCGGGATCGTTCGTGCATCCGCCGATGATCTGACAGGCAGAGCACGGGATCCGGAGCAGGTTTGAAACCTCGGAAAGAGAAAAGGGGACGTATCGTGACCAACAAGAAGATCTACATCGCGGCGTATCACCAGTCGAAGTTCGGCAAGCTCTTTGACATGACGGTGCCGGACATCGTGTCCAACGCCGTTCACGGCGCGTGCCGGGAGATCGGTTTCGAGCCGTCGGTGCTGGACGTGGGCTCCATCGGGGCTGCGTGCAATATCTCGCTGAACCAGCAGGGGCTGCTTTCCGGGTTGATGGCGATGGTTCCCGGGCTGGAGTCCAAGCCGATCGAGTCGGTCGAAAACGCCTGCGCATCGGGCGGCCAGGCGATCCTGTCGGTCATCTACAAGCTGCTGCTGGGCCAGGGAGACGTCGGAATCGCCGTCGGGTACGAGAAGATGCGCAACGACGAGGGCAAGATGGACGGCAAGCTCATCGGAGAGGCCCTCGGTTATTTTTCCTACCCGCCGGAGCGCGAGGGCAAGGTCTTCATTTTTCCCCATCTCTTCGCCGAGGTGATGGAGAGCTACATGAAGACCCACGGCGTGACCCAGGCTGATCTCGCCTCGATCTCGGTTCAGGAGTACGCCAACGCGCAGTTCAACCCGTACGCGCAGATGAACGGCATCACCGTCAGCCTGGATGACGCCGTCACCATCGCCGGCCGGAACCGCTACATCGTCGAGGGGCTGCCGCTCAAGACGTACGACTGCTCGCAGATCACCGACGGTTATGCGGCGATGATTCTCGCCACCGAGGAAGGTCTCGCGAAGCTCGGCGTCTCGAAGGCCGACTGCGTCGAGGTCGCCGGGTACGCCCAGGCGACCGACCCCCTGCGGAAAGAGGGACGCGACGTGCTGCGCCCGGCCGGGGCGTACAGGGCGATGAACCGGGCGTACGAGATGGCGGGTGTGACGCCCGCCGACGTCAACGTCGCCGAGGTCCACGACTGCTTCACCGTGATGGGCGCGATCGCCGCCGAGGTGATCGGGAGGGCCGGCTACGGGGAAGGCGCCGCCTACTGGCGCGACGGCAAGGCCGCGCCGGACGGCGAGTGCGCGATCAACACATCGGGAGGCCTGATCGCGAAGGGACATCCCGTCGGCGCCACCGGCATCGCGATGATCGGATGGAGCGCCTGGCAGCTTCTCGGGAAGGTGCCGAAGGAGCTGCAGGTGCCCAACGCCAACGTGGCGGCAACGTTCAACATCGGCGGTCCCATATGCGCCTCCGTCTGCACCGTCCTCAAGCCGGTAGGCGAGGACCACCCCCACGTGGCCCGAAACGGCCTCCAGGAACCTGTAGGCCAGGGGCCCTCGGGGCGATTGGACGATCGAGGGGTAGCGGAGGATCTGCGTGACACGAGCCAGCAGGCCGATCGCGCGTCTTTGAAAAAGGTCCTTCTCCCATCCCTCTCGCCCAAGTGCTAACCTGTCCGCCAAAGCGGGGGAGCCCCAGTTACACTGGCAGGTGAGGCGCTTCGCTTATGGAGGGATGGTGACTGTGGGAGTGGATGCGGATTGGGCCGTGGTGGGGTCCGGGTTCGGGGGGAGCGTCGCGGCGATGCGGCTGGCCCAGAAGGGGTACCGCGTGACGGTGTTCGAGGCGGGCCGTCGGTTCGGGGCGGAGGACCTGCCGAAGAGCAGTTGGGACGCCCGCCGTTTCTGGTGGGCGCCGGCGCTGGGCTGCTACGGGATCCAGCGAATCAACCTGTTACGCCACGTGACGGTCCTCAGCGGGGCTGGCGTCGGTGGGGGCAGCCTCGTGTACGGCAACACGCTGCTCACGCCTCTGGAGTCGTTCTTCGAACGGGAGCTGATCCGGGAGATGGGTGGCAGGGACGGCCTGATGCCGTGGTTCGAGTTGGCGCGGCGGATGCTCGGCGTCGTGGAGAACCCCAGGCTGTTCGAGCCCGACGAGCTGCTGCGGCAGACGGCGGCCGAGTACGGACGGGAGGATACCTTCACACCCAGCCCGGTCGGCGTGTTCTTCGGCGAGGAGGAGCGAACGGTTCCCGATCCCTACTTCGGTGGCGAGGGCCCCGAACGCACGGGGTGCAACTTTTGTGGGGGGTGCTTCATCGGCTGCCGGGTGGGCGCCAAGAACACCCTGGACCGCAACTACCTGTACTTCGCCCAGCGCCTCGGGGCGCGGGTCGTGGCGGAGACCGAGGTCGTGGACATCCGCCCACTGTCGGAGGACGGCGACGCGGGCTATGAGCTGAGCGTGCGTTCGGTGCGCGGGACGTTGCGGCGGCATGTGAGACGGATCCGGGCCGGCGGGGTCGTCGTGGCCGCGGGGGTGCTGGGCTCGGTGCGGCTCCTGGGCGGGTTGCGGCGGGATGGCCGCCTGTCGCGGCTCTCGGCACGGCTGGGCAGCGGCGTCCGCACGAACAGCGAGACCATCGTCGGCGTCATGGCGCGCGAGAGGAAGGCTGACTACTCCCGCGGGATCGCCGCCTCGTCCAGCGTCTTTCCCGACGAGCACACGCAGATCCAGGCGGACCGCTATCCCGCGGGCTCCGACGCCATGGGCCTGCTGGCAACCGTGCTGACCGATGGCGGCGGGAAGGTACCGCGGCAGCTGCGATGGCTCGGCCAGATCCTACGGCATCCCGTGGACTATCTCCGGGTGGCGGCGCCCCTGGGTTTCGCCCGGCGCTCCGTCATCCTGGTGGTGATGCAGGACCTGGAGAGCAGCCTGCGCCTGACCGTGCGCCGCAGCGTCCTGCCGCCGTTCCGGCGTCGCCTGAGCTCGGAGCTCGAGGAGGGTGCGACGATCCCCACGTGGATCCCCATCGCCAACGACTTTGCCCGACGGCTGGCCCGGCGCATGGACGCGATTCCCGGCAACATGACCGCCGAGGTGCTGCTCAACCGGCCTACCACGGCGCATATCCTCGGCGGGTGTTGCATGGGCCGGGACCCCGGGGAGGGGGCGATCGACCTCCACAACCGTGCCTTCGGCTACCGGAATCTTCTCGTATGCGACGGTTCCGTGATCCCGGCCAACCTCGGCGTCAATCCCGCCCTCTCCATCACGGCCTTCGCCGAGCGTGCGATGTCCTTCGTCCCGCCGAAAGAGGGCTCCGCCACGCGTGTCTTCAGCTTCGAACGCAGTTGGGACGTCGACCGTCTGCTCGCAGGTCCCACGACCTGAGACGCCGCCCATCTCTGCCATCATCACATCGGGTAGAGGCCGTCGTCGTGGGCGGGGGGACCGGCCATGGAGCCACCGGCGTCGCCCATCTCTTCTTCGATGGCGTCGCCGAGCTCTTCCTCGACGAGCTCGGGATCTTCGCCGGCTTCGAGGCGGCGGATCATCTCTTCCATCGTGGGGGTGATCGGTTCACCGGAGATCTCGGCCATCTTGCGCACGGCGCGGGCCATCTGGCGGGGATCGTTCTCGTCCATCCCCTCGAGCTCGGAGGCGAAGCGCATCAGCTCCCGCTCGACGCGCGGATCGTCGAGGTCGGGGCCATCCGCATCTCGCGCGGGCTGCGTCTTCTTCGGGCTGGCGCCGATGCCGAACCGGGACGGCACCCGGCGGAGATCCGTCGAACCGCACTTTGGACACGCCGGAATCGTGCCGGGATCGGCCGTGCGGGACAGGAAGCTGTAGACGACGTTGCACTGCGGACAGAGAAACTCGTAGATCGGCATCATGATCCTCCGCGTGAGCCGGTCTTGAGGACCCGGGGCTCGGGCGCCGCCGGGTCCCATCCATCACCGAGATACTGCGTCAAGCCGGTTTCGTCAAGACTCTTCGGCGTGGTCCGGACGGCGATCATCAAGGAAGACCGGCCGAATCTGCGGGCGATACGGCCCGGAAGGGTCATCGCCGCTTCGACGGCACCGGTGTCTTCGAGCGGAATGTGCAGGGTCGCGACGCCTGGCGCCGTCAGCAACCGGCGCCGGAGCAGGGCCCGAAGCTCCGGCAGCCCCTCGCCGGTGAGCGCCGAGACCCACACGGTTTCCTGGCGGCCAGGCAGGGACCTGGCCGTCTCGGGGCGCCCGCGCCAGCCGGGGAAAATGGCCTTGCCGTTGGGAGAGGGAAGAAGGCCGAGCTGGGTGCCGATCCGGTCGATCTTGTTGAAGGCGACGATGACATTCCCGGGCTCGACTCCGAGATCTTCGAGCACACCGGTGCCGACACGCAGGTGCTCCTCCCACCCCGGGTCCGATATGTCGACGAGGTGCAGCACGGCCTCGGCGTCGGCGGCCTCTTCGAGGGTCGAGCGGAACGGTGCCACGAGATGGTGTGGAAGCTTGCGAATGAATCCGACGGTGTCGGTCAGCACGGCGGACAGATCGTCGCCAAGCGCGACCTTGCGCGCGCGCGGATCGAGGGTGGCGAAGAGCCGGTCCTCGATCGGGACATCAGCCCCGGTGAGCTGCTGGAAGAGGGAGGATTTCCCGGCGTTCGTGTATCCGACGAGGGCGATCGTTGAAATCGCCCAGCGCCTGGAGCGTCTCCGCCGCCGGCTGGCCTCGATCGTTGCGAGCTGCTTTTGAAGCCGCGCGATCCGGCGGGTGATCAACCTGCGGTCGATTTCAAGCTGGGTTTCTCCAACGCCGCGCGTGCCGATGCCGCCCGCCTGCCGGGAGAGGTGGCCCCACCTGCGGGTGAGCCGGGGCAGGAGGTAACTCAGCTGAGCGAGCTCGACCTGCGTCTGAGCCTCCCGGGTGTGGGCCCGCTGGGCGAAGATGTCCAGGATAACCCCGGCACGGTCCATGACCTTGACATCGTCCGGGATCAGGGCTTCGAGATTGCGAACCTGCGATCCGGAAAGGTCGTCGTCGAAGACGACGAGATCCGCTTCGAGCGAGGCACACGTCCCGGCAATCTTCTCGGCGAACCCTTCCCCGACGACGGTGGCTGGATCCGGGGCGCTCCGTTCCTGGACCAGCCGGGCGATTTCGTCGCCGCCGGCCGTGTCGACGAGACGCGCGAGCTCGTCGAGGTTGGCCTCGACGTCGCGGCGCCGTTGTCCCTTGGAGACGACGCCCACGAGGATGGCACGTTCACGCTGGGACGGATCGGGTGTCAGCATGTGGGATGACTCCGGTCAAACATGCTGGAACGTGCACCTCGGCCAGGAGGAACCGCCGTCCCCGGGGCGTGGGCCGAAGACGTCACGGGCTGCGCGTGGACGAGAGGGACGAGAGTATTCCAGGGGCGGGTTTATGGCAGGTCCTCCTCGTGGAGGCGCATCAGGACGCGCTCACACGCCTCCAGAGTGTCGTCGATATCCTTCCCGCTGTGGGCGTGAGAGACGAAGGCGGTTCCCGATGGGCGTGCGGGAAGCAAGACGCCCTCGTCGAGCAGCGCCCCGGCGAACCTGATGTACGCCGCCGAATCCGTCGCCTGGAACGATGCCCGGTCGGTGACCGGCGACGGACCCATGGAGATCGAGAACACGGATCCGAGCCGGTTGATGGTCATCGGCCGGCCGAAACGTTCCGCCAGCTGGAGGATGCCCTCGGCGAGTTGGGCGGTCCGTTCCTCGAGCCGGTCGTAGATGGCGTCGTTTTTCAGGATGGACAGGACGGCGTCGGCAGCCGCGACGGACACGGGGTGTGGGGCGGGTAGCCCCCCGTTCTGCTCGATGTTCTTGGGCTCGAACCCCTTCCGGAAGGCCATGGCGCCGATCGGGAAGCCGGCGCCCAGGGCCGCACCGTAGACGGCGATATCGGGTTTGATGCCGAAAAGCGCCGCTGCGCCGCCGCGGTGAATCCTGAAGCCGGAGACGAGCTCGTCGAAGATGACGACGATTCCGTTGCGCCGGCACACCCGGGCGATCTCGTCGAGGGCGCGGCGAGGCGGAGGAATGACGCCGAACCGCGTCATCAGCGGGTCGATGACGACGGCGGCGATCTTCGATGCGCCGGCCGTCAGGATGGCTTCAATCTTCTCGAGATTCCACCCGGGGACCTCCCTCATGGGCGGGACGCGCCGGTCGTTGCCCGACCTTTCGGACGTATCTTCCATCGCCCAACGGGCGCCCCCGTCGAGCACGACGAAAAATGGCCGCCCCGTGCCGCGGCGCACCCAGTCGAGGCTGATCCGCAGCGCCTCGTCATGGTTGCGGACGAAAAACCAGGTCTTGGCCCATGGTATGAGCTGGCTGAGGGCCTCGGCAAGGTCAATTTCCTGTGGAACGTGCAGCCCGTCTGGAACGCCGGCGGCAAGCACTTTCTTGACAGAGTCAAGGATGAACTGGTTGGCATACCCGACGACGGCGGCTCCGGCCCCACCCGTGTAGTCCACGTACCCGTGGTTATCGATGTCATAGATCTTCGAGCCCTGGGCCTTGAGCGCGACCGGGCCGTGCTGGGCACAGCGCTTCAGCTCGGGCACGCTATCAGCTCGTTGGAGCAGCTCGTCTTGTTTCTGTCCCATGATTCACCTGTTCTCGGAACCGGTTGCGCCGGAAGGCTCTTCTTCCGGTTCCTCGCCATCTCCGTAGAAAAAATAGTCGCGGCACCGCGTCGAGCAGAAAACATGGCCGTATCCCTCGACGGCGCAGCGGCGGCAGAAAAGCCTACGACAGATGATGCACCGATGCAATGCCTCCTCGTGTACGGGCTGGCCGCACACAGGGCACCACGTCTCGACGGTCGACTTCTCTGCACTCATCACGACCAGTATACCCTGAACCTTGTTCAGACGTTATTGCAATAAGGCGGCTGGGCTGGAGTGCAGCCTCGAATTGGGAGAACACTCGGCACGTCTCAGCTACAGGCTGAAACGAGCCCACATTTCTCACGGACGTGTATTGGGAGACCGGGGAGGCGTCTGTCAGTATGGCGTTTGGCCAAGGTGTGCTCGAGGCACGTCCTCGGCGCCGACGCCGCGAGGCCGCAATGGCAAGTATCCGTGGCTGCAGAGGGGAGTGTGCGAGACATGCGGGCTTGGTGGGGCACGCCACGGACGTTGTGGTAGAATTGCCACATGGTACAGGTGGCCACTGGTGATCTTGACCGGCGTGTTGCTCTCCTGGAGGGTTGGAAGGAGAGCCAGGAGCCGTTCGTCCTGTCCTTGAAGGACGACGTGAGGGAGGTCCAGGCTCGCCTGACTGCCCTCCAGAGCCACATGGACCACCGCTTCTCCAGCGTGGAGGCCTCCATCGCGGAGCTCCGGGTGGAGCTCAAGGGCGACATCGCCGAGCTCCGGACGGAGCTCAAGGGCGACATCGCGGAGCTCCGGACGGAGCTCAAGGGCGACATCGCGGAGCTCCGGACGGAGCTCAAAGACGACATCGCCGAGCTCCGGACGGAGCTCAAAGACGACATCGCCGAGTTGCGCACCGAGCTCAAGGGTGAGATGGCGCGCTTGGTCCAGCGGATGGATACCCAAACCAGGTGGATCATTGGTGTCCAATTCCTGACCCTTCTTACGCTCATCGCAGCACTTCTCAGGCTTGCAGGGTAAAGGGGCATCTTGATTCACGCGGCCGCGCGCGCCCGTTGGGACGCAGCACGACATCGGCTTCTGGCAGGTCGCGGTGGCCTGTCATGTTGTGCACTGGCTGCCACACGAGCTGAACGTTTCGACCGTGTCGTTCCGGCACCGCGTCGCGCCTGCCTCACCATCGGCGGTGGATCGTGGAGTCCAACGCACTTGCAGGATGGGCGCTGACGACGTATACTCCCCTCTCCGTGGCGTATTTGGCCACTGTGAGGTGAGAATGAAGGCTGGAATTCATCCCAAGTACTACGAGGTCGAGGTGCGTTGCGCCTGTGGCAACACGTTCAAGACGCGTTCGACGAAGAAGGAGCTGCGGTTGGAGATCTGCTCCGCGTGCCATCCGTTCTTCACCGGCAAGCAGAAGCTCGTCGATACCGCCGGGATGGTGGAGAAGTTCGAGCGCCGCTACGGCAAGAACGCCGCCAAGAACGCCAAGAAGTAGAACGAACGCGGCCGCATCGTTGCGGCTTCAAGACCCCGTGCTGGCCCCCAGGTCCGTACGGGGTTTTTGATCGGCGGATCTGATGTTTGAGCGTCTCGAAGAAATCGTTGCGAGGCACCGCGCCCTTCAAGAGGAGCAGGCGGATCCCGTTGTGGCGGTTGATCCCGTTCGTTCCCGCGAGGTGGCGATCAAGCTCGCCGAGCTGGCGCCGGTTGTGAGGGTCTACGAGGAGCTGCGGAAGGTCGATGAAGATCTTGCGGGCGCCCGCGAGGTCTTGGCCGAAGCGGATGACGCCGACATGCGTGCCATGGCCCAGGGCGAGATCGACGAGTTGGAGGCGCGGCGGGTGGAGCTCGAGCAAAAGCTGCAGCTTCTCCTGCTGCCGGTGGATCCGAACGACACGCGGAACGTCATCCTCGAGATCCGGGCCGGCACGGGTGGTGAGGAAGCCGCCCTGTTCGCGGCGGAGCTGCTTCGGATGTACGAGCGGTACGCCGAGTCGAGACGGTGGAAACTTTCGCTGACGGAGCTCAGTGAGACGGGGCTCGGCGGGATCAAGGAAGCCGTGGGCATGATCGAGGGCCAGCGGGTCTATTCGCGCCTGAAGTACGAGTCGGGCGTGCACCGGGTCCAGCGTGTCCCGGCGACCGAGTCGTCCGGGCGAATTCATACGTCGGCAGCCACGGTGGCGGTGCTGCCGGAGGCGGAAGAGGTCGAGGTCACGATCGACGAGAAGGACCTGCGCATCGACCGGTTCTGCTCGTCGGGGCCCGGGGGACAGAGCGTCAATACGACCTACTCTGCCGTACGGATTACCCACCTTCCCACTGGGCTGGTGGTCTCGTGCCAGGACGAGAAGTCCCAGATCCAGAACAAGGCCAAGGCCCTTCGCGTGCTCAAGGCGCGTCTGAAAGAGGTCGAGGAGCGGGAACGGGACCGCGAGCGGGCACAGAGCCGCCGGAGCCAGATCGGATCGGGGGACCGTTCCGAGAAGATCAGGACCTACAACTTCCCCCAGGGGCGGGTCACGGACCACCGGATCGGCCTGACGGTCCACCGCCTGCAGGAGATTCTCGACGGCGACCTTGATCTGATCCTCGATCCGCTGATCGCGGCGATGCAGGCGGAGCGGATGAAGGAAGAGCTTGCATGAGCTCCTCCCTGGTCAGCGGTAGCTCGTCGGTGGCGCCGTGACTGAAGAGGATCTGGAAGACCCGGGTGTCGCCATACCGGAAGCCGGCCGCTGAGGAGAGCAAGAACAACCGCCACATCCGCACGAACCTCTCGTCGTACATCTTGCGGATTTCTTCCACGTGTTCCTCGAAGCGTTCGTGCCAGCGATCGAGGGTCAGGGCGTAGTGGGGGCGCAGGTTCTCCACGTCGGCGGTTCTCAGGTCGTGCCATCCCATCGGTTGCAGCACCTCGGCCAGGCTCGGGATGTAGCCGCCGGGGAAGATGTAGGTCAGCGTCCACGGATCTCCGAACGACGTCTTGTCCTTGCCGATGAAGTGGAGCAGCCCGAGCCCACCGGGGCGCAGGCGTTTCGCGATGTGGCGCACGAAGCGTGGGAGGAATGCCTTGCCCACGTGCTCGGCCATGCCGACGGAAACCCAGCGATCGAACGTTCCCTCGACGTCCCGGTAGTCCTTGAGCACGATTTCGATCCGGTCCTCGAGCCCGGCCTCCCGGACCCTCTGCCGCGCCAGCTCCGCCTGGTTTTCGGAAAGCGTGCATCCGGTCGCCCGCACGCCGTAATGCCGGGCGGCGTACAGGACCAGGGATCCCCATCCGCATCCAACGTCGAGCAGCGTCATCCCCGGTTCGAGCCGCAGCTTCCGGCAAATCCGTTCGAGCTTGGCCTCCTGGGCTTCCTCCAGCGGCGTTTCGGGTGTGGCGAAGTACGCGCAGGAGTAGGTCATGCTGCGATCGAGCCACAGGCTGTAGAAGTCGTTCCCGAGGTCGTAATGCCGCGCGATGTTGGTCCGGGCCTTCCGGTGCGTATCCCTGGTTTGAAGCCGGAGAAGGAAAAAACGGGCGATCGTCGTGACCGGCGGCAGTGCGTGCTGGAACCTGGCGCCCAGGCCCATGTGGAAGAGGCGATCCCAGTCGCCCTCGACGTCCAGGCTGCCCTCCATGTAGCTCTCGCCGAAGCCGAGGAAACGGTTGGCGAGCGTCCGCCGGAGGGCTTCCTCGGTGTTGAAACGGACGGTGAACAGCGGATCGCCTTGGCCGAAAGTTTGGTGCGTTCCGTCCCACAGCTCGATGGCGAACGGAGCTCCAGGGTCGGCGGACTCGATGTGCTCGAAGACCTTCTGAATCGTACGTTTCATGTTAGCCTCCCCTTTGAATGTGAGGCGTCATGACTGGCTCCGCAAGCTGGGGGACAATAGGTCGGTGAAAGTCGCCGAAGCGATCGCGTTGGGCTGGCGGACCCTGCCGCGGAGCCGGGGGATCCCGGATCCGCGCCGGGAAGCCCGTTGGCTCCTGGCCAGGGCGTGGGGGATCGAAGAGATCCGGCTCGTGACAAGCCCGCGCGAGAACGTTCCGGAAGTGGTTCTTTCCCGGTATCGCGACTGGCTGGACCGCCGTGCCCGTGGTGAGCCGGCGCATCATCTGACGGGCGTCTGCACCTTCTGGGGACGCCGGTTCGCCGTGTCTCCGGCCGTGCTGATCCCACGGCCGGAGACGGAGCTGCTCGTGGAGGCGGCTCTGGACGTGGAGCTTCCATCCAGCACCAGAGCTCTCGACGTTGGAACCGGCTCGGGATGTCTCGCGGTAACGCTGGCCCTGGAGCGTCCAGCCTGGCAGGTCGTGGCGGTGGACGCCTCGCCCGAAGCGCTGGTGATCGCCTCCGGCAACGCCGCTTCCCTGGGCGCCGTCGTCCGGTTCGTGCTCGGCGACCTTTCGGCACCGCTCGCAGGCGGCTTCGACCTCGTCGTCGCCAACCTTCCCTACGTCCCCACGGGGGTCCTCGACGACCTGCCCGCCGAGGTTCGTCACGAGCCCCGGCTGGCCCTCGATGGAGGTGGGGATGGGCTGGAGCTCGTGCGGCGGCTGGTGCGGGATCTCTCACGCCTGCTGGTTCCCGGAGGGTGGGCGATTCTCGAGCTCGGGGAAGACCAGGCGCGCAGCACGGCCGGTTGTGCTCGCCGTGCGGGGCTGGCGCCGGTTCGGACGGTCCGCGACCTGGGAGGGTGCGAGCGGGTTCTGCTGCTGCGCCGGGCCGCCGGCGGTGGACATGTCACGGGTTGAGGAGCGTGACATCGAGCCGGGACCGGGCCTGGGTGATCCACGTCTCGATCAGCCTGTTGAGCTTTCGTTCGACCAGCACGCGGCGCAGCCGCGAGCGGACCGCGGCGAACGGCGGCGGGGTCTCGCCGTGGGCCGCGATTTCCAGGGCGATCGTCTGCTGATAGGCGAGGCGCAGCTCGGGCAGCGTGATCTGGACCTGCGGCCGCAACCGCTGTTCGACGTACGCGTTGACGGCGGAGATCCGGATCGCGAGATCGCGGATGTCGTCGAGCGTCAGCCCCGACCTGGCAAGACTGCGTACCGCTGCGCTTTGTGGGGGTGGCTGCGCTCCGCGCGGGGGGAGGGGGATCCCGGCGCGTTTGAGCAACTCGCGGTAGGTCAGCTCTGGATCGAACCGCAGGCGGTAGATCGTCCCCGATGCCTCCAGATCCTGGAACTGAACCTCGAGCCGGACGCGGGCCTCGACGAGCTTCGACCTGGCCTTGGCGGCGGGGAGGCCGTCGAGATCGGGAACGAGGTGGCACAGACGGGCCAGCGTGATATCGCTTTCGAGGATGGGGCGGTTGTTCACGACGGCAACGACGCGGTCGAGTAACTGTGCCTTGGGTGCTGGCGCCGCCGCGTACAGCGGAAACGTCGGATGGATGAACCCGCCGAGCGCGGCTGCTAGGATGGCAGCGGAAACGATGCCGGACCGGTGCGGCCGCGGGCCAGCGGGCGAACGTGAACCTTTCACGGGTCGATCATACCAGCAGAGCCTCCGGGCCTGTACGGGCGCAGCCGGAGAAGGGCGGTGAGCGGTGGACAACGCCGGAGAGCTGGCGGGCGGGCTCTGGCTCGTGGCGACGCCGATCGGATCGATGGACGATTTTTCGCCCCGCGGGGGCGAGGTGCTGCGGCGTGCGAGCGTGATTCTGGCGGAGGACACCCGTAGAACCGGACGGCTGCTTTCACATTTCGGCATCGTCGCCGGTGGCAGGTTGATCAGCTTCCACGAGCACAACGAGGGAGAGAAGACGGCAGCCGTCCTGAACCGCCTCGAACGGGGCGAGGCGGTAGCGATCGTCAGCGATGCCGGAACGCCGGTGCTCTCCGATCCCGGCTTCGAGCTCGTACGGGAAGCGCGCGCGGCCGGCGTCCCGGTCTTCAGCGTGCCGGGCCCGTCGTCGTTCGCCGCGGCGCTCGCGGCGTCGGGCCAGCCTCCACTGCCGGCGACGCTGGCCGGTTTCCTGCCGCCGCGCCGCGGGCCGAGGAAGGCAAGGCTCGCCGAATTGGCCCGGGTGCCGTGGACCATCGTCGTGCTCCTCTCGCCACACCGCTTGCAAGCCGAGCTGGAGGACTGTGCCGGGCAGCTTGGCCCCGAACGCCCGGCGACGCTCCTCGCGGAGCTCAGCAAGCGGCACGAGCGGGGCGTCATGGCGAGCCTGGGAGAGCTGGCCGTCTCCGGTGAAGCGAACGCGCCCCGCGGCGAGTACGTCATCGTGATCGGTCCCCGCAACGAGGCAGATGCGGACGAGGTTGCTCTGCGCGGCGCCGGGAGCGACGTCGTCGAAGCCGTGTACCGCGAGGCCGTGCGGCGGGGGATGGGGCGCGCAGAGGCGCTCCGGTGGGTATCGGAGAAGCTCGGCATGAAGCGCAAGGAGGTCTTCGACATCCTGAGACGCGAGGAGTGACGGTTGGCCCGAGCCGCTCAGCGGTCCCGGGAGACCTGCCAGGCGCTGAGCGCCGCGCCGAGGAGGGGCGCTTCGGGGCTCGCCGGGATGACCCGGGGCGGGTCGAAGCCGGACCACGCCTGGGCTCCCAGGTGGCGGGAAATCTCGTCGCCAAGCGAGGGGATGCCGGTTGCGACGCCGCCGCCGAGCACGAAGACGTCCGGATCGAAGATCACCGTCAGGTTCCAGGCGAGCGTCTGGATAGCTTCCGTGGCCTCGTCCCAGACGGCGACACACGCCGGATCGCCGCGTTCAGCGGCGCGCGCCACCGCCCCGGCGTCGGTCAGGTCGTGCGCCGGGCGTCCCGCCTGGCGCCGCAGCGCCCGGGCGCGCCTGAGGATGGCCAACCCGCCGGCGTACGCCTCGAAGCACCCCT
>JAADFN010000209.1 GCA_013152895.1 Acidobacteriota bacterium
ATCAACCATCGAGTGGACCGAATCTACCTGGAACCCGGTGAGCGGCTGCACGAAGGTCAGTCCGGGGTGCGCACACTGCTACGCCGAGCGGATGGCGCTGCGGCTACAGGCCATGGGGCAACCCAACTATGCGCGTGGTTTCGAACTTACGCTCCATGAGCATATGCTGGAGGCGCCGTTACATTGGAAGAAGCCGCAGATGATCTTCGTCAACTCCATGAGCGACCTGTTTCACGAAAACGTCCCAGAGGACTTTGTCCACCGCGTGTTTGAAATCATGCGGCGCGCCCACTGGCACACGTTCCAGGTTCTCACCAAACGCGCACAGCGGCTGGAGGAGCTGGCGCCGGAGATCCAATGGCCGGCCAACGTCTGGATGGGGGTGAGCGTCGAGAATCAGGACTACACGTTCCGCATTGATCACCTGAGAAGAACGCCTGCTTATAAGAAGTTCCTTTCCCTCGAACCGCTGCTCGGGCCTTTGCCAAACCTGGATCTGGGCGGCATCGACTGGGTGATCGTCGGAGGCGAATCAGGGCCCCGCGCCCGTCCCATGGACGGTTCCTGGGTAGTTTCCATCCGTGACCGGTGCCGTGCCGCCTCGGTGCCATTCTTCTTCAAGCAGTGGGGCGGTCCAAACAAGAAGAAGGCCGGCCGAATCCTCGAGGGGAGAACCTGGGACCAGATACCGACGGTGTTTCCCAGCCCGATGCGGAACGGATTGGCCCAGGCATCGCAAAGGTGATTGGAAGCGGCCAAACTCGGATGGCTGGCTGGCCCGGAGTGTGACGATTGTGCCGTTGGCGAGGGGCGCGCGGGGGCGTTGCGGATCGTGACTGGTGCCGGCGGCATGGCGGAGGGAGTGGGATTCGAACCCACGGAGGCGTGAACCTCAGCGGTTTTCAAGACCGCCGCCTTCGACCACTCGGCCATCCCTCCGGGACGCTTACTTTACAGCCGCCAGGTGGTTGCTTACAATAGCCCCCCCTGATGCGGAGAGGTGCTGGAGTGGCCGATCAGGGCTGCCTGCTAAGCAGCTGTCCGGGGCAACCTGGACCGCGGGTTCGAATCCCGCCCTCTCCGCCAATCCGGATCAAGCCCGCCGCGGGCGATTGTTCCAAGGAGCCCCGCCATGACCGACACGGTGAGAACCCGGATCGCCCCGTCGCCGACCGGCGATCCGCACGTGGGCACGGCGTACGTCGCGCTGTTCAACTACGCCTTCGCCCGCCGGCACGGCGGGCAGTTCGTGCTCAGGATCGAGGACACCGACCGCCGCCGGTCGAACGCCGCGAGCGAGCGGATGATCTTCGAGGCGCTGCGATGGCTCGGCCTGGAGTGGGACGAGGGGCCGGACGTCGGCGGCCCGTACGGGCCGTACCGGCAGAGCGAGCGGTCGGAGATCTACCGCGAGCACGTCGAGAAGCTGGTCGCTTCGGGCGCGGCGTACCCCTGTTTCTGCACCACCGAACGGCTGAAGGCGCTGCGGGCCGAGCAGCGGGAGAAGAAGCTGCCGATCGGCTACGACGGCCACTGCCGGTCGATCCCGCCGGAGGAAGCCCGGCGCCGCCGCGATGCCGGGGAGCCGCACGTCATCCGGCTCGCCATGCCGCGCGAGGGCGAGTCGGTGGTCAACGATCTGCTGCGGGGGGAGATCCGCTTCGCCAATTCCCAGATCGACGATCAGATCCTGCTCAAGAGCGACGGTTTCCCCACCTATCACCTCGCCAACGTCGTCGACGATCACCTGATGGAGATCACCCACGTCATCCGGGCGGAGGAGTGGATCTCATCGCTGCCCAAGCACGTGCGCCTGTACGAGGCGTTCGGATGGGCGCCCCCGGTCTTCTGCCACCTCCCGCTTTTGCGCAACCCCGACACGTCGAAGATCTCGAAGCGGAAGAACCCGGTCAGCCTCAACTACTACCGGCGGGCGGGCTACCTGCCGGAGGCGCTGCTGAACTACCTGGCGCTGATGGGATGGACGATGCCGGACGAGCGCGAGGAGTTCAGCCTCGGCGAGCTGGTCAAGAACATCGACCTTGGCGACATCCGCCTCGGGGGGCCGGTGTTCGACCTGACGAAGCTGACGTGGCTCAACGGCCGGTACCTGCGCCGGATGTCCCCCGAGGAAATCCTCGAACGCCTCCGCCGCGACCTGTACTCCGACGAGTACTTCCTGAGAATCCTCCCGCTCGTCCGGGAGAGGATCGACACGCTCGAGCAGTTCGCCGAGTACTCGCAGTTCTTCTTCACCGGAACGCTGGAGTACGGCGAGGCCGCCAGGAAGAAGCTCCTCGTCAAGGGCCGGACCGCGCCCCAGTCGGCGAAGATCCTCCGGGTGCTCCTGGAGGAGGCCCTCGATCCGGTGATGGAGTGGGACGCCGCGCACCTCGAGCCCGCCGTCCGCACCGCCTGCGAGAAGGCCGGCCTGACGCCCAAGGAGCTGTTCATGCCGTTGCGCGTCGCCGTCACCGGCCGGCCCGCCACGCCACCCCTCTTCGACACGATGGAGGTCCTCGGCAAGGAAACCTGCCGCCGCCGCCTGCGTCACGCCGTCGAGCTGCTGCGCAGCATGAAGTAACCGCCAAACGCCCGCGTTCGACCGGCTCGCGTGGCGAAGAATGTCCCGCGGATCACATCGCTGCAGGCACCCTGATCGGAAAGGCTGACAGCACCGGCCATTCTACGGGCGACCACCTGCACCTGATGTTCAGAAACGCGCAGGGGCAAGTTGTCGATGGATTGAACTATGCTGATACGGTGCCGACGTATGCCGAACGGCACGGGGGATGTTGACATGCGAAAAGACATCGTTCGTTTTATCGTCTTGGTTGTTGTGGGGCTGCTCACCGGCGGCTTGGTGAGCGCTCAAGGAATATTCCACAGTGAGCTTGCACGTTCTGTAGCCGCAACCGTTGGGGTTGGTAACAATGGTGAAGTCGTCCTGAGTGCACCTGACGAGCATGGAACGACGCTGATTCTGGCAAGCTCATCACGGACGGAACGTAGATTTGAGGGACGTTTCCTGTATGATCCAACGGTGTTTCCTGATGGCAGAATCAGCATCTACGACAGCGGAAAAGCGAATGACAATACCGGGTTGCGCGCACTGCTCCTTGACCCTTCCGGACAGAGAATTGTCTGGGAAGCGCCGCACACCAACACATGGTCATTCGATTCCAGCGGGCAGGTCGCCGTATGGACGCCGTGTCTTTACTGTGCTAGCGAGATGCCAAACTCTGACATCGGGAGGGAGGCTGCAAGATACGTTGGAAAGGGCCTTGTGGTAGCCATTGATGACACGCGCCACGCTGGTGATGAAAAAATGTCTCTGGTGCATTCCAATGACGGTGTCGTTCAGCAAGCATTACGTAACGGTGGTCCGATTGGTAACGGTGTTTTCGCACTTGGCCCGAGCACCGCCAGAGCGCTCGTTTTGATGAACTGGGTTCCCTACATTTTGCAGAACGGCACTCTTTCATGTGTCGACCCGAACGGTCAGCTTGGTGGGCCAGCGCTCGTTGCGGCGGTAAGCCCAAGCGGACGCCGAATCCTGTTCGACTCCGCCTACGGCCGGTTCATGGTTTGGGATCTCAAGACAGAAACGGTCATTTGGGCCAGTGATGCCGGAATGTCGCTACGCCAGAGCATCGATCAGACCCTTGGCCTGACAGCCGCGGCCGACCCCCAGAGAGAGTGGTTTGTCGGAGAAGATGAAGTGGCATTTGCGTTCGGTGACTTGGGCGTTGTTGTGGTCAATCTTGAGGCTCCCCGGTTCTTGAGGGCCATAACGTGGCCGGAGGACAAGAAACTGGCGACGAGTCCCGGGTCCAGCTCTGGCCTTCGCTTGGCGGTGAGTCCGGACGGGAAGCGGCTCGTTACTCTCGACAGAAATGACGGCACAGTGCGTACCGAAGAGCTGCCGAGCGGAGACTGATAGCTGACAGCGATGCGACAAGGATGCGGGAAGGGCCGATCGTGACATCTGCCATGTGAACAAGGCGATGGTGGGGATGATGTTCCCGGATCTGCGGGCTCACCCGGCCCCTTCGTGCCCGGAATGACCCCAACCGCCATCGCCCTGCCCTTCAACTCTCGCGTACCTGTGCGAGCTGAAAGGTTCGCGTGAGGCGAGAGTTTGGCTGACGAAAAGCTGTGCAGCGGATGCTCCCGCGTGACGTGATTCTGCTACCATCACGCCCCTGGGGGGCACCATGCTGCCGAGAGACCTGTACCGCAACAACCCCGAAAAGGTGCGCGCCATGCTGGCGGCGCGTCGTACCGACGCCGACCTCGACCGCCTGATCGAGGCGGACCGCGCGTGGCGGCGGCTGCTGACCGAGGTCGAGCAGCTCAAGGCCGAGCGCAACGCCGGCTCGAAGGCGGTCGGCGCGCTGTTCAAGGAGGGCCGCCGCGAGGAGGCCGAGGCGAAGAAGGCCGAGCTCGGGGAGATCGGGAACCGGATCAAGGAGCTCGACGCACGGGCGAAGGAGCTGGAGGCCGAGGTCGAACGGCTGGAGCTGACGATCCCGAACCTGTTCGATCCGTCGGTGCCGCTCGGCGCCGATGAGAGCGCGAACCGCGTCGAGCGCACCTGGGGCGAGCCTCCCGCGTTCCGGTTCACGCCGAAGGCCCACTGGGACCTGGGGCCGGCGCTCGGGATCATCGACTTCGAGCGCGCCGCCAAGATCGCCGGCGCCCGGTTCGCCGTGCTGCGCGGCGCCGGTGCGGCACTGGAACGGGCGCTGATCAGCTACATGCTGGATCTCCACACCCGGGAGCACGGGTACACGGAGATCCTGCCCCCGTACATGGTCAACGCCGCCTCGCTCTACGGCACCGGCCAGCTGCCCAAGTTCGCCGACGACCTGTTCAAGATCGAGGGGCGGGACCTCTACCTCATCCCGACGGCCGAGGTCCCGGTGACCAATCTCCACCGGGACGAGACCCTGGACGAGAAGAATCTCCCGGTGCGGCTGTGTGCGTTCACCCCGTGCTTCCGGGCCGAGGCGGGTTCCTACGGCAAGGACGTCCGCGGCCTGATCCGCCAGCACCAGTTCCACAAGGTCGAGCTGGTCCAGCTGGCCCACCCCGAACGTTCCTGGGAGCGGCACGAGGAGCTGACCCGCCACGCCGAGGCGGTGCTCCAGGGGCTGGGGCTGGCCTACCGCGTCGTGACGCTGTCGTCCGGCGACCTCGGATTCTCCTCGGCCAAGACGTACGATCTCGAGGTGTGGCTTCCGGGCCAGGGCCGGTACCGGGAAATCTCCTCCTGTTCGAACTTCCTCGACTTCCAGGCCCGGCGGGCCGGCCTGCGTTTCAAGCCCTCCGATGGCGGAAAGATGCGCTTCCTGCACACGCTCAACGGTTCCGGCCTGGCCATCGGCCGGACGCTGGTGGCCGTCCTCGAGAACTACCAGCAGGCCGACGGCTCCGTGGTCATCCCCGAGCCGCTTCGCCCCTACCTCCACGGCCGGGAGCTCATCGCCCCCGGCGATGCCGGCAGGCCCCCGGCGCCCTGACCATCCGGAAGGAGCAGACGATGTTCCACTACCTGATCACCCCGGGATTCTGGCTGAGCCTGTTCTCGGTGACGCTCGTGCAGATCGCGCTGGGAGCGGATAACCTGATCGTCATCACGATCATCGCCACCAAGCTCCCGGCCCATCAACGGGTCAAGGCGATCAACCTCGGGCTGATACTGGCGATGGTCTTCCGGATCGTGCTCCTGGCGATCGTCAGCTGGGTGCTGGACTACGCGACGGCGGTCTTCATGCGGTTCGACACGTCGCTCTTCGGATGGCTGCGGCTCCAGGGAGCCTTGAGCTGGAAGGCCGTCCTGCTGACGGCCGGCGGGTTGTTCCTCATCTGGAAGGGGATCAAGGAGCTCCGGTTGAAGTCGAAGGGGGTCGAGCAGGAGATCCCGCCCGCGAGCAAGCTCGCCCACGTCGTCGCCCTGATCGTCGGGCTGAACCTGCTGTTTTCGATCGACTCGATCCTCTCCGTCGTCGGCATGACGGATCACTTCATCGTCATGGCCGGTTCCGTCGTCATCTCGGTCGCACTGATGATGGCGTTTGTCACCCCGCTCTCCCGCTTCCTCAGCGAGAACCCGGACTTCGAGATTCTCGGCCTCTTCGTGCTCCTGTTCATCGGGTTCGTCCTGTTCCTGGAGGGCGGGCACGTCGCGGACGTCATCGTCAACGGCAGCTCCTTCCCCTACATTCCAAATTGGATCGTCATCTTTACACTGATGCTGATGTTCAGCGTCGACCTGTATCAGAACTGGGTCGAACGCAGGCACGAGAAGGCGCCGATCGAGCTGCGCCGCCGCAAGAAGTAGGCCTCTCTTCGCCGCCCGGCGAGGTGGCGGCGGAGAGAGCGGCCGTCAGGTCCTCTCTCCCGCGTCTCGTGATGCCCCGTGCGCATCCCTCGCTTCGAGAAGCGGCGACCGCACGTTGTGCCGCGGCACTCACCCGGCCACGACGATGCCAAGGTGATATCCAGCGAGATCCGTGGACCGGCCCGCGGAATCGGTCGCGATGACCTGAAGCGTGTGCTTGCCCGCGGCAAGGACGCCCGTGGACACGTGCAGCCGGTAACCACAGCGATCCGCCTCGGGGTAGCGCGGAAACTTGGGGCCAACGTCCGGCCTCGGGAGGCCGAGCGCCGCCTCGCCGAGGCTCGTCGAGCCGTCGGCGAGCACCTCGATGCGAACGACCCGGTCGAGTGCCCACCCGGTCACCTCGAAATCACCCGTAACCGTACTCTCGTTTCGTGGACCGTCCACGTACCCGAACGGCGGCCAGCCGTCCTCATTAGCCCATGGACGGACGGTGCTCTTCTCGCAGAAGGCTTGCAGGAGCTTGTCTTCGTCGAAACGAATGACGTCGAAGCCGGCTTCCTCGAGGTACCGCTTCAGCTCCGGCGCCGTCGAGAACTGGATCCGCCCCCGAACCTTACCGGTGCCTCGGTTCCCCGCCTGCGACTCCAGCCAGAGGCGGTAGGTATCGGGATGGAGCAGGTTCCACGTGTCGAAGTACGCCCGGCCGCCGGGCTTGAGCACGCGGTGGGATTCGAGGAGGTACTGGTAGAGGTCCTCCTTGTCGAGGTGCATGAAAACGGTGTTCGCGTAGACGAAGTCGAAGGACGCCTCCTCGAACATGCTGAGAGCGCTCCCTGAAAGCACGTGGAAGAACACGTTGCTCACGCCCTCGGTCCACTGTCGCGCATGCTCGAGCATCTTCGGCGAGATGTCGGCGCCGTGCCATTCACCTACCATCGCCGCCATTTCCCGCCCGATGCGGGCCGCCCCGCAACCGATCTCGAGCACCGAGCTTTGAGAGCCCAGACCCCCAAACTCCACGAGCTGCCGTGCACCGGGCGAGTTCGCGTCGCCGTGCAGCCCCCGTGACCGGTAGTCCGCCTCGTCGTTCACGACGTACGTGGTGTCCTTCGCCCGGTCCCACGACTCCGCCGCCTGGTCCCACCACTCGCGGTAACCCGTGAAGACGGTTCCGCTCTCCTCGTGCGCCTTCTTTTCACGAAAATGAATGGAGCTCCTGCCTCGGAAACCCATCGTTCTCCCAAATAGTTGCAACGTTCACGTCCTCCATGGGCGATTGTAAACCAGCCGATCACGCCATCGACTACCGATCAGCCTTACCACAACAACTACGCGATGGTCACGTGTCCTCATGCGCTGGCGGCAACTCGAGCTTCCCGGCGATGCCGGCCATCGCATCGCGTACCGCGGCGATGTGTTCGTCGAGCTCCACGCCGAGAGCTTCTACGCCGGAGCGGATGTCGTCGCGGTTGACGCCGCGGGCGAACGCCTTGTCCTTGAGCTTCTTCTTCACCGACGTGACCTTGACGTTGGCGATGGACTTGTCCGGGCGGACCAGGGCGCACGCCGTCAGGAAGCCGCACAGCTCGTCCACCGCGAAGAGGGCCTTCTTCACCGGCGTATCCCTGGGAATGTCCATGTAATCACCGTGCGAGCAGACGGCGTCGATCCACTCCTGCGGCCAGCCGCGTTCGCCGAGGATCCGTCGCGCCGCGTGGAGGTGGGTCTCCGGCGTTGGGTTCTGCTGGTAGTCGAAATCATGGATCAACCCGACGATGCCCCAGACCTCCGGATCCCCGCCGAACCGCGGGGCGTACGCCCGCATCGCCGCCTCGACCGCCAGGGCGTGCTTGACCAGGCTCGGGTTGTCCGTGAACTCCGTCAGCAGCTTCCAGGCATCCTCGCGCGTTGGTCTCGAGCTCATGGCACCCTCCACCGCGAGTATACTCCCAGCCCCTGCAAAGCGGCGAGGCCGCCCGGGGCGGTGCAAAGCCCTGGCGGCAGGCGCGTCGAACCGGACCCGGGCTCGCGCGAGGGACGCACCGAGGCGCATGACGCGGGCCGGCCGCAGGCCTGGCCTGCAGCCGTGGAGACCACCCTGGGCCGTGCCTTTTCTACGCACGGGCGAAGGAGCTACGGCTCGGCGTGCTTGGACTGCGCGAGCGCGTCCGGGATCTCCGCCAGGGGACGCTGCTCCTGCTCGCCCTGGTCGAGGTCGCGGAGGGTGGCCGTCCCCGCGGCGATCTCGTCGGGACCGAGGATGACGGCCGCGCGGGCGCCCAGCTTGGTGGCCCACTTCAGGCCGGCGCGTAGGGACCTCCCCGTCACCTCGACCCGGACCTCGATCCCGCGGCTGACCATCTGCCGCGCGAGATCGAACGCCGGCGCGGCGGCCTCGGGAACCAGGGGCAGGATGACCACGGGGCGGGTCCCGAGAACCCGGTCCCGAAACGCCGGGGGAAGCACGTCGATCAGGCGGTCCTCGCCGATGGCGAAGCCGATACCGGGCACCTGCGGCCCGCCGAGGTCGGAGATGAGACGGTCGTACCGCCCGCCGCCGCAGATGACCGCCCCCTCGCCGAGCTGTGGCGAGACGACCTCGAAGACGGTGCGCAGGTAGTAGTCGAGGCCGCGCACGAGACGCGGCGCGCGCTTGACGGGGATGCCGATGGCGTCGAGCCCACCGGCGACAGCCTCGACGTGGACGCGCGCCCCGTCGGAGACGACCTCCGCGATCGGCGTGGTTTCAGACACGATCGCGCGGCAGGCCGGCACCTTGCAATCGAGGATCCGGAGCGGATTGGCGTCCCAGCGACGCCGGCAGTCACCGCACAGCTCCTCCTTCTGGGGCGCGAGCTCCTCCTTGAGCCGCGCGATGAAGCGCGGCCTGTCCTCGGGGTCGCCGAGGTTGTTCAGCAGAATAACGAGGTCGTCGAACCCGAGCGCAGCGAGAAATTCGTGGAGCGCGAGGAGGACCTCGACGTCGGCCTGTGGCGTCGCGGCGCCGAGCAGCTCGAGGCCGATCTGGCCGAACTGGCGGTAGCGGCCGCGCTGCATCTTCTCGTAGCGGAACATCGGGCCGATGTAGTAGAGCCGCTGCGGTCCGGGACGCTGGGCCAGGCCATCCTCGATGAACGCCCGCGCCACGCCCGCGGTGCCCTCCGGGCGCAGCGTCAGCGAGCGTCCCTTGCGATCGGTGAAGGTGTACATCTCCTTGGTGACGATGTCCGTTCCCTCGCCGACGCCACGGACGAACAGCTCGGTGGGCTCGAGCACCGGGAGCCGGATCTCCTCGTAGCCCAGCCCGCCGAAGACCCGGCGCGCCTCAGCCTCGACGGCGGCCCAGAGCCGCGACTCGGGCGGCAGAATATCCCTCGTTCCCTTGACCTTGCGAATCATGAATCTGTGTCCTCCACGCCACGGACTGTCTGCCGGTCGGGCTCGCCGGCGAGGGCGCGGCTCTTGTACTCCAGGTAGTGCACCGCGGTCAGCCGGATCCGATCCCGTTCGCCCGGCGTCACCGCCCGCTTGACAACGCCGGGAACCCCGGCTACGAGGCTTCCGGGAGGCACGTGCACGCCCTCCCGGACGAGAGCGCCGGCCGCGACGATGCTGCCCTCGCCGATCTCGGCGCCGTTGAGGAGAACGGCGCCGATACCGATCATGCACCCGCGGTGGATCGTGCATCCGTGCAGGATCGCCCCGTGTCCAACGCTGACATCTTCCCCGACCAGGACCGGCCACTGGCCGCGTTCGACGTGCACGATCACGCCGTCTTGGAGGTTTGACCGGGCGCCGATCTCGACCCGGTGGATGTCGCCCCGTACGACGGCGTTGTACCAGATGGAAACGTCATCACCCAGCGTCACATCACCTATCACGATGGCCCCAGGCGCGATGAAAACCCGTTCGCCGAACGATGGTCCTATCCCCTCTCCTGATCGCATTGTCATGGCGTCATCTCCCCGCCGGTTCCGGCCGCAGCAACGTACCACAGGCGGTATCTCCCGGCAACGGAATCAGATACACGTCTGGCAGAAAACCGGTGTTGCAAACGGGCCTGCGCGCTGTTCGCAACCGCTGTTATCAGCGCACTTGTGGAAGGCCAGCCAGAACGCCAGTCAACCAAGTTGCTTTCCCTGAAAGAGATACGCGTAACCCATTGATTTGCAAGCCTGTTAGGAATTTCGTGCAGGAGATGGCTTCGCACGCCCAAGCGCCAGTTTTACAGAGACTTAACACGTTTTTCACAGGGTTTTCCACAGGGTTTTCCACAGGTCCGTAGGACGCCAGGCGCCCCGCCGGACGAGGCGAGGAACGTCTCCGCTGAGATCGATGATCGTGCTCGGAGAGCCCCCCGGCGTTCGCCCTCCATCGAGCACCAGGTCGGGAGGCTCGACGAGCGTCGCGGCAGCCTCCACTGCCATAAGCGGGGCCGGGCGGCCGTGCCGGTTGGCCGAGGTTCCGGTCAAGGAGCCGGCCACTTCGAGGAGCGCCCGCAGCGGCCCGTGCGCCGGAACGCGGACCGCCACCGTTCCACCCGTGGCGGCGGGAAGCGCAGTACGAGCTGGAAGGATCACGGTCACGGGGGCCGGCCACGTCTTTTCGAGCGTGAGTCGCCACCGGTCCGGAACCTCGGCGAGCCGCTCGACCTGCTCGATCCCGGCGCACAGGACGAGGATCCCCATCCCGGCCGGCCGCGCCTTCATGCGCGCGATCCTGGCGACGGCCTCCGGCGAGGCGGGATCTGCGCCCAACCCGTAGAACGTCTCCGTTGGCAGAACGATGACCCCTCCCGCGCCCCGGATCCGCCGCACGTCCAGGGACGCCCGGACGGCGTCGTCCAGCGTTTCGAACGGCAACGTGATCATCGGCGTTCCAGGAGAGCCCGAGCATGCTCGAGGGCCGAGGCGCCGACCTTCCCCCCGGCAAGCATCCGCGCCAGCTCGCGGACGCGCTTCTCGCCGTCGAGGACCGTCACACGCGTGACGGCCCGGCCATCCCGCGTCACTTTTTCCACGCGGAGGTGACTTCCCGCCCGCGCCGCGACCTGCGGCAGGTGGGTCACGACGAGAACCTGGTCCCGCGCCGCGAGCCGGGCGAGCACCTCGCCCAGGGCCGCCGCCGTCGCCCCCCCGAGCCCGGCGTCGACCTCGTCGAAGAGAAGCGTCAGGGCCGGCGCCGGCCCGCTGCGCCGCAGCGCCGTCCGCAGCGCCAGGTGCAACCGGGACAGCTCGCCGCCCGAGGCGATCCTGCCCATGGGACGCACCTCTTCGCCGGGGTTGGGCGCGATCAGAAGCTCGCACTCGGCGACGCCACCGGCGTCGAACCGCACCCGCCGGCCGTCCCGCTCGAGCGGGCTCTCACGATCCTCCCGCTCGAACCAGCGCAGCTCGAGCCGCGTCCCCCCCATCGCGAGTTTCCCGAGGACACGGGCGGTCTGCTCGAGCAGGCGCTCCCCGGCCTTCTTCCGGGCGGCGTCGAGCTCGAGGGCCGCTCTGGCGTACGCCGCGAGGGCTTCTGCCGCCACGCGGTCGGCTTCGGCGAGCCTGTCCTCGACCGAGCCGAGCTCCTCCCGCTCCGCGATCAACTGCGCCCGGTGCTCGAGCACGGCATCGATGGGAGAGCCGTACTTGAGCATCAGCTGCTCCAAACGGTTCAGCCGGGTTTCGACGGCTTCGAGCTGGATCCTCGTCGACCCCCTCGGCGGCATCTTGAATATCGCGGACGCTCTCCTCCACGAGGATCCGTGCTTCCTTCAAACGGTCGGCAACGCTGCCTGGGACAGCGCCGTACCCGGCCATCTCTCCGGCCTCCCGTTCGGCCCGGCCCAGCCCGTCGATCACGGAGCTCTCTCCCTCGGCAAGTCGCCCGAGCAGTGCCTCGCCGAGCTCGCGGATCCTGACGGCGTGACGGAGCACCTGTCTCCGGCGCTCCAGCGTCTCGTCCTCCCCCGCCACCGGGGCCACGGCGTCGATCTCCGCAAGCTGAAACGCGATGACGTCCAGCCGGTCCCTGCGCGCCGCCTGCGCCGTGCGCAGCTCGGCCGCGCGGCCAGCCGCCTCCATCCACCGTTCGTACAACGACGCCACGCGCCCCCGCAACGCCGCGGGTACGCCGAATTCGTCGACCAGGCGCCTCTGCTGGGCCGGGTCCGCCAGGCCGTACTGCTCGTGCTGGCCGTGGATCGCCACGAGACGGGGAGCCAGACGCTGCAGGGTTCCCACCGTGACCGGCACGTCGTTGATCCACGCCCGGCTCCGCCCTCCAGCGCTGACCTCCCTCCGGATCACGATCGCGTCGCCTCCGGGGATGCCGAGCTCGTCGAGCACGGCGTCCAGCTCGCCATCGCCGGCCACGGCGAAATGACCCTGGACGCGCAGCGCCGGGCTGCCGGTGCGAACCATGTCCGCCTGCGCCCGTCCCCCGGCCAGCAGCTTGAGCGACTCCACGAGCAGCGACTTGCCCGCGCCGGTCTCCCCCGTCAGCGCCACGAAGCCGGCAGGCGGCTCGAGCACCACCGTCTCGATGATCCCCAGGCCATGAACCTCCAGGCGCTCCAGCATGCTGCCATGCTAGCAGAGGACGCAGCGGCCGCGCGCAGAGCGTGGTACACGTCACCGAAATGATTGGCGAAAACGAGGGTGGTACGTTCGCCACCGAGTACGACCTACGTGCGGCCGCCCAGCCGTCTCGAAACGGCCGGGCGTGGACGCCAACCCATCCACGTGATACCATGACACTTGTAGGTACATTCAAAATGACGCATAACACCCGGACGCAGTACAACGTGTCATTAGGGACGCATGATCGGTCGTTCGCCGACGAGCATGAAATCTGAGAGCTTCTCCACCGACATTGAGAGGTGTTCTGATGTTGCAGGAATTCAATACGAGGTTTAGCAATCTCCTGTTGTCACTCTCAGATGCAATAGACATTGCAAGCCCTCAAATCGCGTCACATCAGATGAGAACGGCCTTCCTGTCCTGGAAGATCGCCTCGGCAGCAGGGCTTCCAGAAGGGCAGATCGAGAAGATCTACCTGGCGGCCCTGTTACATGACATCGGTGCACTGTCCCTGGAGGACAAGATCCAACTTCATGCCGGCTTCGAGGTCACAGATGTCGACACGCACTGTGTTCTCGGTGAAGCGCTCTTTGACCTGTCACATCTCCTGAAGCCCGCGGCGGGGATCGTCCGATATCATCACAAGCCATGGGAAGCCTGGCACGAGTCGATTGATTCTCCAGGTGTCGTGGAGTCTCAGATAGTCTATTTGGCCGACACGATCGAAAGGTCAATCGTACGTGATACCTATATCCTCCACCAGACGGATGAGCTTGAATCGAAGATAGCTTCTCTCTCCGGTTCCGAGATTCACCCGGATGTAGTTGGTACGTTCTTCCAGGTATCTCATCAAGAGGATCTGTGGTTGGATCTCGTTTCTCCCCGCCTGTACTCGCTGCTCTTGCATCACGGTCCGTTTCGCGGAGTCAAGATCGACCAGGACGATATCCTTTCGATGGCCTCCACGTTTCGCCACATCATCGATTTCAAATCACGATTTACCGCAACACATTCAACCGGCGTCGCCGAGAGTGCCGCGATGCTCTCACGGTTCTTTGGGTTCACAGAGTCTGAAACCACCCGGATGACGATCGCCGGCTACTTCCACGATTTGGGGAAACTCGCCGTGCCCAACTCCATCCTTGAGAAGGCGGGGAAGCTGACCAAGGAGGAATTCGAAATCATCAAGCAGCACACGTATTACACGTATACGGTCCTGAGCACCATCGGCGGTCTGAGCGTAATTGCGGAATGGGCGGCCTTCCATCACGAGAAGCTCGATGGCTCGGGCTATCCATTCCATGTCGGTGCAGACAGGATAGATGTGGGTGCGAGGATCATGGCCGTTGCGGATATCTTCACCGCCTTGTGTGAGGATAGGCCATACAGGAAAGGCATGGGAAAGCGGCAGATCAAGGACATACTCGTATCGCAAGCTTCAAAGGGACTGCTCGATGAACGTATCGTGAGAATACTCCTGGAAAATCTTGAAGAGATCACGACCAAGGTCAAGTCGGAACAGAGGGTATCGAGAGACATCTTCGAGATGAAATTCCAAAAGGTCAAGAACTGCGACTAGGAACACCGATCCCGCCCCTCCCCGGGTCGGGCCAGCAATACGAGAGAGCCCGCCGAAGCGCTGACCAAGAACCCCTGCAGTGTCGACCGTTGGGTGACCGCAGGAGCGGCGCGGCTGAAGAACGACAGGGTATTCGAGCGCGCCGCGGAGGAGCTGGCACCTCGA
>JAADFN010000210.1 GCA_013152895.1 Acidobacteriota bacterium
GATCTCGGGCTTCAGCGGGAGATCTCGTGGATGACCGTGGAGGCGTTGAGCGCGTGGGAGCGGCTCGGTGCGGGCAACGCCGCCGTTATCGTGGTCGATCGTTCGACGTGGGGCGTTCTCGCCTGGGTCGGCTCGACCGACTACTTTGACGTACGCCACTCGGGCGCCATCGACTACGCGGAGGTTCCGAGGTCTCCGGGATCGACGCTCAAGCCGTTCATCTATGCCACCGCGCTGGACCGCGGCGTCATCACGGCCGCCACGGTGCTGGACGATCTCCACCGCGGCGCCGGCGGGATCGGAAACGCCGATTTCAGCTTCATGGGGCCGATGCTTCCACGGCGGGCCCTGGCCAACTCGCGCAACGTTCCGGCGGCCAACCTGCTGGCCGCCATCGGGCTGGACGCCGGGTACGACATTCTTGGCCGGCTGGGTCTCCACGCCTGGTCGGTTCCGGCCGCTCACTGGGGGCTCGGGCTCGCGATCGGAAACATGCCCGTCACGCTCGAAGGCCTGGTGACGGCGTATACGACGCTCGCGGGCGACGGCCGCCTGCACCGTCTCGCGTGGCTCGGGGATCGTTCCTCGCCTCCAGGCAGGCGGATCTTTTCCGAGGATACGGTGCGGCAGATCACCCTCTTCCTGTCGGACCCAATGGCCAGGCTGCCGACCTTCCGGCGGATGGGGAGCCTGGAATATCCGTTTCCCGTGGCGGTCAAGACCGGCACGTCGTCGGGGTATCACGATGCCTGGACCGTGGCGTGGTCTCGCCGGTACCTCGTTGGCGTGTGGGTTGGCGACCCCGCCTTCCGGCCGATGAACCACGTGACGGGGTCCAGCTCGGCGGCCCGGCTCGTGCACCGCGTGTTGCTCCTGCTTCACAGGGGGGACGCGGACGGCCTGGAGGATGTCGGCTTTCCCCCGCCGCGTGGCTGGGTGCCAGTCCGGCTGTGCGCGATGACCGGGAAGCTCGCCACGCCGGCGTGCGACCACGTTGTCCAGGAATACTTCACACCGGGGCGCGTTCCCCACGAACGGTGCCGGGTCCATCGGCGCCTCGCCGTGGACACGCGCAACGGTCTCCTGGCGAGCCCCCGGACGCCACCGGAGGATACGGAGCTGAGGACGTTTACCGATCTCGGCCCGAAGTACGCCGAATGGCAGGAAGCCGCCCATCTCCCGAGGCCTCCAACCGAGGTAAGCTCGCTGGGATCGGGATCTCCACATCCGCGCGCCGCGGCCCCCCCGGCCCGCCTCGTGCCGCCGGAGCGCACGGCCAGGATCCGCCGGGTCGAGATCGTGCGGCCCGAGCGCGGCCTCAAGGTCATTCGAGATCCCGAGACCCCGCCGCGCTTCGCCACCTTGTCCCTCGAGGCCATCGTGGATCCGCCGTCGGAGCAGCTCCTGTGGATCGTTGATGGGAAGCCTTTCAAGCTCGTGGACTACCCGTACGCCGTCTCCTGGCCCTTGACGCCGGGCGTTCACACCTTCCAGGCAGAGATTCCCTTCACCGGCACCCGCACCGCGCCGGTCCGGATTCAGGTGTTCTAGCCCGCAAAGCTTACGGACCTTCGTCGCGGGATCGCGGATGTGCCCGGCAGGATGGCACCTCGGCCACGGTGGGGTGAGGTGTGCTCCTCGGTGTTGGCGCCACCGCAGCGAGGAACGCCGCAGTCACGCCGTGTCCGCGGTCATGGCGGGAAGTGTGTGAAGTACGCTGGATTGGATCGTGGCACGGGATCCGGTGGAGGAAGGGCGTTGCCAACGCTGGGAATCCAGGCTAAAGTTGGGCGTCTTTTTGGGCGCGGTCGGCGACGGGACCGGGTTCGAGACAAGGAGTGACAGATGCGGCGATTGACGAGAAAGAAGCTGAAACAGGACGAATTCGTGACCATCGTTGACCAGATGATGGACTGGGCGCAGAACAACTGGAAGCCACTGGTGATCGCGCTGGTGGCCGTGTGCGTGGTCTTCCTGGGCTGGTGGGGTATCTCCTCGTTCAAGGGTCACCGGGAGGCCACTGCCTCGTTCGCCCTCAACGAAGTCGTGCAGCTCTACCAGGCCGACGAGGCTTCTGGAACCCCCAAGCCGGAGGACCTCAAGGCGGTTCAAAAGAAGTTCGAAGACGTTCTCAAGCGCTACGGCGGGACGGATCAGGGTGACGTCGCCCGGTTGTACCTGGCGCGGATCGCGCTTGAGACCAACGATGTTGCGAAGGCGCGGACGCTCCTGAAAAGAATCGTGCGCCGGCACGCGGGAGATGCCGTGGGGCGCGTGGCGATGCTCAACCTCATCGACCTGCGAATCAACTCGGGCGAGGCCGCCGAGGTGGCCCAGGACCTCGAGGCGATGATCTCTGGAAGGGATGACCGGCTGCCCCGCGATACGGCCATGTACGAGCTCGGACGCGCCTTGATGAAAGAGCAAAAGACCAAGAAGGCCAGGGAATACTTCCAAAAGCTGCTCAAGGACTTTCCGAACTCCCCGTACGGGCCCATGGCCCAGCAACAGATCCGGAAGCTGGGTTAGCCGGTGAATTTTGTCGAGGTGATCGCGCGCAAGCGCGATGGCTTGAAGCTCACCCACCGCGACATCGAAGCGTTTGTTGCAGGAACCGTCGACGGCAGCCTGCCGCGTGAGCAAATTGCCGCGTTCCTGATGGCCGTCTGCTGGCGCGGCATGGATGGCGAAGAAACCCGCTGGCTGACGGAAGCGATGTTGCATTCCGGAGAGATGTGGCGCCTGGCGGCCGAGAGGCCGGATGCCGTGGACAAGCACTCGACGGGAGGCGTTGGCGATACGGCATCGCTGGTTCTGGCGCCGTTGATGGCCTCGGCCGGCACGCCGATCGCGATGATGGCCGGCAGGGGGCTGGGGCACTCGCAGGGGACGCTCGACAAGCTGGCGGCGATTCCGGGTTTCAACACGAGCTGGGAGCGGGATGGCGTGATCCGTTTGCTGGATCGCTGCGGCGCCGCCATCACGGCGCAGTCTGAGAAGATCGCTCCCGCGGACCGGGTCCTCTATGCGTTGCGCGACGTCACCGGTACGGTCGAATCACTGCCGCTGATCGTCAGCTCGATCATGTCGAAGAAGCTGGCGCTCGGCGCCGGGACGCTGATCCTGGATGTCAAGTGGGGGAGCGGTGCGTTCCGGGCCACCGTCGAGGAGGCCGTGGAGCTTGCGACGGCTCTCAAGACGGTTGCTCGCGGGATGGGGGTCGCGGCGGAGGCCGTCATCACGGACATGAACCAGCCGCTCGGACCCGCGCTCGGGACGGCCGTCGAAGTGCGCGAGGCGCTGGACGTTCTCGAGGGGCGGGGCAGCGCGCCGTTGCGGGACGTGACCCTTCGGCTCGGCGAGGAGCTGCTCGTGCTTCGAGGCGTGGAACGCGGGACGGCGCGGCAGAGGCTGATTTCGGCCCTGGACGGCGGGGCGGCCCGCGCTGCCTGGGACCGGATCGTCGAGGCTCACGGCGGAAATCCCGATCCTGCGGCGCTGGCGCGGCCGGTCCGTGAGATCCCGGTGCCGGCGCCCGTGGCGGGATGGATCGGCACGGTCGATGGCAAGGCCCTGGGATGGGCCGCCGTGGATGCCGGTGCGGGGCGCAGAACGGTCGACGACACGCTTGCTTTTGGCGCCGGCCTCATCGTGCACGGGCGCATCGGCGATCGGGTCGAGCGAGGGCAGCCGCTCGCGACGCTCCTGATCGGGGAGCGCGACGTCGACGAGGCGGAGCTCACGACCCGTATCCGGTCCGCGTTCGGCCTCGTGGAGGATCCGGTCGAGGCTCCAGCGTTGATTCTCGGGAGTGTCGATGAGGTCGCTGCAACCCTCAGCCGGAAGCGTTGACCCGGCGGGGACCCGGTACGCGTATGGATGAGGTTCGCTGATGCTCTACCGGATCTCCGGCGTCCGTGTGCGCCTCGGGACCGAGGCTATTCTCGTCAGTGCCGACTTTCAGCAGAATCCCGGGGAGCATCTTGCGCTCGTTGGCAGAAACGGCGCGGGCAAGACCACCTTGATTCGCCTCCTGCTCGGCGAGCTCGAGGCGGAGGCTGGGACGGTGCAACGGGTTCGCGGCCTGAGCATGGCCCATCTTCCGCAGCACTTCACGGCGCCGGCCGGCTCCACCGTTCTCGGGTACGCCATGGGCGCCTTTGCGAGGCTGGCCGAGCTCGAGCGTGAGCTTGATGGTGTCACGGCGGAGCTTGCCGATCGGCCGGAAGACGAGGAGCTGCTCGAGCGGCTGACCCTGCTGCAGGCATCGTTGGAGTCGCACGACCCCTACCGCGCCGAGGCCAAGGCCTTGACGACGCTCGCGGCGTTTGGGATCGGCGGCGATCTGGCCGAACGGCCCGTCACCGAGTTGTCCGGAGGTCAGCGGATCCGGCTGGCGCTCGCCCGCGTGCTGCTGGAGCCGGCGGATCTCCTGCTGCTCGACGAGCCGACCAATCACCTGGACCTTTTCGGCGCCGAGGCGCTGATGGAGCTGCTCAGGCAACACAGGGGTGCCTTCCTCGTCGCGACCCACGACCGTGAGCTGATCGACCGGGTGGCCTCCACCGTCGTCGAGGTCGCCAACGGGCGTCTCCACCGGTGGCCCGGCGGCTACGAGAAGTTTCGCAAGGCCAAGCACGATGCGGAAGAGGCGGCGCACCGGGCATGGCAGCGGCAACAGGAGCATATCCGTAAGACCGAGGAGTTCATCCGCCGGAACCTCGCGGGCCAGAAGACGAAGCAGGCCCAGGCGCGGCGCAAGGAGCTCGAAAAGCTCGAACGCGTCGAACGGCCCTCCTCGGAGGATGCGGCGCCCGTCTTCATCTGGGGCGGCGTTCCGCGATCGGGAGACCTGGTTCTCACGGCGGAAGGGGTGAGCGCCGGATACGGGAGCCCCGTTCTCTCCGGCGTTGATCTCGCACTGAGACGTGGCGAGCGGATCGCCGTCATCGGGCCGAACGGCGCGGGAAAGACCACGTTGCTCCGCGTTCTCGCCGGCCGGATGGCACCCCTGGCCGGGCGAGTTGTCACGGGGACCGGGGTTGTCCCGGGCTGGTACGACCAGGAGCTGGCCGACCTGCCAACGTCGGGAACGGTGCTCGATGCCCTGTGGACCGTCCATCCGCGCTGGAGCCCCACCGAGGTGCACCGGTGGGCCGCGCGTTTCGGGTTTTCCCAGGACGACGTCGAGGTTGGGGTCCAGTCGTTGTCCGGGGGAGAGAAAGGCCGCCTGGCCCTGGCGCGCATCCTGGCCTCGACGCCCAATCTTCTCTTCCTCGACGAGCCAACGAACCACCTGGACCTGCCGACGTGCGAGGCATTGGAAGAGGCACTGATCGGCTACCCGGGCGCACTGCTCATCGTCAGTCACGATCGCCGCCTCCTCGAACGCCTCGCGACGCGCGTCCTCCTGGTTCACGGGGGAAGGGCGATCGAGGTTCCGGATGTTGCCGAGGCGCTGCGCCGGGCCGGTGTGGTCCGGACGCCCAAGGCACGCGGAACCGTCCCGGCGTCATCGCGCAGGCGCAGCCCGCTGGCCGAAGAGGAACGCCGCCTCCGCCGGGATGTCGAGAGCCTGAGACGCCGGCTCTCCGGCCTCGAGGAGGACATCGAACGGAGGCATCGCATCATCGCCGACGCGCAGGAGACCATGGCCGACCGGGCCGTCTGGTCCGATCCGGAGCGGCTGAAGGCGGTCCAGGCCGAGCTCGATGCCGCCCGTGACGGCCTCGATGAGCTGGAAGACCTCTGGGCCGAGACGGCGGAAGATCTCGACGCCTTCGAAACCCGTCTCGAATCGATTCGCAGCGAGCTGAAGGGATAGTCCCGCATGATTCGTCATCCACCTGGTGCAAGTCGGGATGCGCCGCACCCGCCGCCACCATCGAGAGCTATCGACCTTCAAGCCATGAAAGCTTTACGCGGCCACAAGAACGGCGTGAGTGCTTCAGTCGAGAGGTGCCACCGGCGCACGTCGAAGCCACGTGGCGGCAATCCCCCGGCTGAGCTGACGCGCACGCCATTTGCATCTTTGCGCGAATGGTTGTAAGAGATGTGGGACAAGATGGGTACGGGAGGAACGGGAACGATGAGCAACGGGATGATTGTCGAGAACCCTGATCGCGTTACAACCGCCGAGATTATCGTCGGGATACCCTCGTACAACGAGGCGGACTCGATCGCCCTGCCCGCCGACGTGGCGAGCCGGGGCCTGGTCGAGTATTTTCCAGGCGTGAGCTCCGTGCTGATCAATGTTGATAACCACTCGGAAGATGAAACCCGCGAGGCGTTCATGGGGACGCCGACAAAGGTCCCGAAGGTCTACATCTCCACGCCGCCAGGCGTGCGGGGCAAGGGAAACAACCTCCGGAATCTGTTCAAGGCAGCGGTCGAGCTCGGGGCCCGGGCGGTCGTCGTCATCGATGCCGATCTGAAAAGCATCACGCCAGCGTGGATCCGGTATCTGGCCGAGCCTCTTCTGGGACGGTACGACTACGTGACGCCGATCTATCTTCGCCACAAGTATGACGGTACGATCACGAACCACATCGCGTATCCGCTGTTACGGACGCTGTTCGAGCTGAGGGTCCGTCAGCCCATCGGCGGAGATTTTGGCTTTTCTGGCCGGCTGGCCAGGGCTTTTCTGGCGGAGAAGGTGTGGAACGACAGGATCGCCAGTTTTGGAATCGATATCTGGATGACGACCATCGCGATCGCACGGCGTTTCAACGTGTGCCAGGCGTTCCTGGGCTCGCCGAAGATCCATCGCCCGAAGGATCCCTCCGCGGACCTGGAGAAGATGTTCACGCAGGTGGTGTCGACGATGTTCGACCTGATGATCGATTTCGAGTACCTGTGGAAGGACACGGGATCCAGCCGTCCGAGCTCGATCTACGGGTTTGGCCTTGGTGTGGATGAACAGCCCCCCGCCGTCGATGTCAACACGGCCAGGCTGCTTGAAAGCTTCAAGAAGGGCTTCGACACGTGGGGGGATACCTGGCGCGAGGTCATTCCGCTCCCCGAGCTGACCGAGCTGGAGCGGGCCACGAGCGGCGCACGCCTCGAGAGTTTCTATTACCCGTCGCGCCTCTGGGCGAGGATGCTTTTCGACTTTGCGGTGGCGTACAAGAAGCAGGGCTCCGAGGAGACGAGGGCCGAGCTGATGAAGGCGTTGATCCCCCTGTACCACTCCAGGGTGCTGTCCTTCGTCAACAAGACGCGGCAGCAGTCGTTGAAGGATACCGAGGAGTATCTCGAAGACATCAGCCGGGTGTTCGAGGCGGAGAAGTTCTACCTGATCGAGCGCTGGGACAGGGAGAAGGCGAGCAACGGGCGGCTGTTCCGCCCGTAGCCCGGACCTGGCTCACTCCACCCGTTCTATGTCGCCGCCGAGCGCCGACAGACGCTCGGCCAGCGCCTCGTAGCCGCGCTCGATCTGGTGGACGTTGTGGATGGTGCTCTCTCCCTCGGCACACAGGGCGGCGATGACGAGGGCCATGCCGGCCCGGATGTCCGGACTCGACAGGCTCTGACCGTACAACCTGCAGGGGCCAACGACGACGGCGCGATGCGGATCGCAAAGGATGATCCGGGCACCCATGCTGATGAGGCGATCCACCCAGAAGAGACGGCTTTCGAACATCTTTTCGTGGATGAGGATCGTCCCCCGTGCCTGGGTGGCCATGACTACCGCGATGCTCGTCAGGTCGGGCGGGAAGGCTGGCCACGGGCCGTCATCGATCCTTGGAATGGCGCCGTGAAGATCCTCGTGGACGACGAGCTCCTGGTTCGCGGGAACGAAGATATCCTGCCCGCGTTCCTCCCACGCGATGCCGAGCCGTCCCATGGCGATGCGCATCGACCGGTGATCGGGCCCGGGAGCGGCGTTCTTGATGAGCAGCTCGCCACCGGTGGCGACGGCCAGGCCGATAAAGCTGCCCACTTCGATGTGATCGGGGCCGACGGTCATCCTGGCGCCGTGCAGCTCGCGGCATCCACGCACGTGAAGCACGTTGGTACCGATGCCCTCGATCGATCCGCCCATCGCGTTGATCAGGTGACACAGCTCCTGCACGTGCGGTTCGGAAGCGGCGTTCCGGATGACGGTTTCTCCCGCGGCCAGCGCCGCGGCCATCAGCGCATTCTCGGTTCCCATGACGCTCATCTCGTGCAGGAAGACATCGGTCCCGGTCAAACCGTTGGGCGCCTTCAGCAGGTAGCGGCCGGGGAGGACCTCGATCTCGGCGCCGAGCTCGGAAAGGGCGTGGATATGCGTGTCAAGGGGGCGGCGACCGATACGATCGCCGCCCGGCCGCGGCAGCTCGGCGCGACCGGTCCGCGCCAGGAGCGGTCCTGCAAGGAGAAACGATGCGCGGATTGCGCGGGCCAGCCGGGGCTCGACGCTGGCCGTTCGGAGCGTGCCTGCTGATACGGTCCACGAACCGGGACCGCTCTGCACCACCTGTGCGCCGGTATGCTCGACCAGGGCCAGCATCGCGCGGACGTCCGAGATATCCGGAACGTTGTCCAGTTGAACCGGGCCGGGAGTGAGGAGCGCGGCGGCCAGCATCGGCAGCGCGGCGTTCTTGTTTCCCTTGGGTGTGATGGTGCCGGAGAGTGGACGTCCTCCACGAATCCGGTAGGCCCCCTGCGTCGCTGACGTCACTGCATCGTGCTGCGGTCCAGGCATCGGCCATCCTCCCCCTGTAACATACCACCGACCGGTGCCCTGCTACACTTTGGCGGTATGGCGCGGCTGATTCTTCATCCATTGCCCGGAGAAAAGCGGGCCGGGAAACTGGCCCAGACGGTCGAAGAGCTCTACACGGCGGGTCGAAGGCTCGTCGTATGGGTGGCCGATGAAGGACGGCGGCAGGTTCTGGACGAGTATCTCTGGAGCTTCAGGAAACTCTCCTTCATTCCCCACGTGATCTGGACGGACCAGGCGGAATCACCTCCCGAGCCGGTGGTGCTCGCCGGGGAGCGCGTCAATCCCCCCGGCGCCGACACGCTCGTTGTCGGCGACGATATCCCGCCGCTCGAGTGGGTGGAAAGTTTCGAGGAGGTCCACGATTTCATCCCCCCGGACGAGGCGGGGGAGGAGCGCACCCGGCGCTGGCGCGAGGCGGGCCTTCTGGATTGAACCCAAAAGGAGATCGTGGTGACCGGGGGCCGGTACGGTCCGCTGAAGCTCGTCTTCGACGTCATCTGGCTTGTCCTGTTCGGCTGGGAGATCGTGCTTGCGCATCTCGTGCATGCGGGGATTCTCGCGATCACGATCATCGGCATTCCGTTCGCCGTACAACATGTCAAGCTGATCCCCGTCGCGCTCTTCCCGTTCAGCCATGAGCTCACCTGACCGGCTCACCGGGTCCGCGAAGGGCGGCTACGGTACGCGAGAACTTTTCTTGCGCCGTGCTCGTTGTGCCTGGTAATGGGCGATGCGCCCGTTGGCAAGGAGGAGAGATCATGAGGGCAAGAAGTCTGATTCGTGTCTTTGTCGTTTGGGCGGCCGTGCTCGCACTGCCCGGCATCGCCGGCGCAGCCGCAGCTCATTTTCAGAAGAGCTTCCCCGCTCAGGGGATCTCGGCGGTCAAGGTGAACGTATCGTTTCACGACGTTCAGGTCGTGGTCCGCCAAACGCCGAGCGTCAACATCACGGTTGACCTCACCTCCCGTGACTCGAAGAAAAGGGCGGCGAAGCTGTTCGCGGAGTACAAACCGTCGTTTACGGTCAGGGATGGCATCATCACGGTGAAGTCATTGAGAAAACACAGGATATGGTCGTGGGGCGGCATGTCGATCACGGGCAAGGTGATTGTCACCGTGCCTCCGGGGATCGATCTCAACCTGGATACCTCGTCCGGAGATTGCGAAGTCCAGGGAAACCTGGGTCACGCCACGATCAAGGCCGATACGTCATCCGGAGATGTGACGGTCAGCGGCTCGGCGCGACGGATCTCGGCCGATACATCTTCCGGCGACGTCAGGCTCCACCTGAGCACGCCGTCGGAGGAGATCACGGCGGATACCTCGTCGGGGAGCGTGTCCGTCGACGGTTCTGCGAGGAAAATCTCGGCGGATACCGCTTCGGGTGATGTCGTGTTGCATCTTGACCCTACGGCCGGCAAGGTCGAGGTGGATACCTCCTCCGGTGACGTGACACTGACCGGCGGGGCCGCACGTTTTTCGGCCGACACGTCGTCCGGGGATGTCTTGGGCACCGGGCTGACTGGGAACGTCGAGGCGAACACGAGCTCCGGGAACGTCACCCTTGCCTGGCTGAAGGTCGTGCCGGGTTCCAACGTGGACATCGACAGCGGCTCCGGAGAGGTGCGGCTGCTCTTTCCAGGGGAAACGGCCCTGGAGGGCCGTATCACGACATCTTCCGGAGATATCAGGTCGGATTTTCCAGGCATGACGCGGGATCATGGCCGCCTCTTTGTCCTCGAGTCGAACACGGCCGCTGCCACGGTGAGAATTAGTACGGCTTCGGGAAGCATCACGCTCAAGCGCCGTTGAACCTCCGTCATGGGGGGGCGTACGCTTCACGGATCTCGCTGCTTTCGGTGGGAGCATCCGCCACGTATAATCGGGGCGGAGGGGCTTATGAAGAAGTTCTTGGCAATCGTGATCGCTCTGCTGATCGTAGCGGGTGGAATCGGATACCTGGTTCTACGGTCCAGGTACGCGGCTGAGTTGAAGAAGGTGCAGGCCAATGCCCAGGAGCAGGTCGCGGCCCAGCAGAAGAAGGACCTGGGGGCCATTGAAGATCTGGCCCGGGATCTTTCCAGGACGTTGGCGGTGACGTTGGCGGACGATATCGCCCGGAAGGATTATCCGGCGGTCGAGGGGCAGCTCGGGTCGATCGTCCGGGGGAGGCGGGTTGCGGGCGTCCTGGTGCTCGACCAGGACGGGAACGTTCTCGCCGCGACGGACCTGAGGTATCACGGCAGGCGTATGGACGATGCCGTGACCAGGAAAGCCCTCGGGGTGACGGCCGTGACGATTTCCGACGAACCTCCCGCGCCGGGCCAGATGGAGATTGATGTTCCCGTGAGCTCGGGTGGCCGTCGTATCGCCACACTGCGTGTCTTCTTCGTCCTGGCGGGGAGCTGAGCCGGAAGACGGGGCGAACAGGGGAACCGTTTTCCAAGGGCGGTCGAGATGCCGGATGGCCAGGGATCGGTTGATGGCGGGAAATGTCAGTGTATGTGCCATTTTTTGAAAAATCGGGTATGCTGTGTCAACAAGCCCGGCAGAACCGGGCTGGATTATGGGCTGTGGCATTTCGTGGAGCCTGATCCGTGGAGTGCCCCACACGTTGGAGGCAAGTGTGAAGATCTATGTCGGTAACCTTTCGTACAACACAACCGAAGAAGGACTGCGCTCAAAGTTCGAGGAGTTTGGTGCGGTTGAAGAAGCTGCTGTCGTGACGGACCGGTACACCGGACGTTCCCGCGGTTTTGGATTCGTGACAATGCCCAACGACGAAGAGGCAAAGGCCGCGATCGAGGCTCTGAATGAGAAGGAGCTCGATGGACGCACCTTGAAGGTCAACGAGGCTCGCCCGCGCAGGGAGTCCCGCGACCGCGACGAGGGACGTTCCCGCTGGTAGAACGCTGACAGTGGATCGAGATGGGGTCCAGGTTGACCCCATCTCGACAATGATTCTCGTGGAGGCGGTGTGGGGGATGGTGTTTCTCTTGCGGGACATCTATTCCGTTGAGGGAATCCCCGTGGCAGGCGGCTTCACACGGGTAAGTGGCTCGCGTGTCTCGCGGACTTTCGTCGCGAGACCGTGGAGGCGCCTTGTAGGCCCTGCTTGCAGCAGGCCCGCGGTCAGCGCCCGGGAGGCCCGGCCTGTGGCCGGCCCGCGGTCTTGATCCCGAGCCGTTCTGCACGCGAGCG
>JAADFN010000211.1 GCA_013152895.1 Acidobacteriota bacterium
CGGCATGAGCTTCGAGCCGGACCCGCGCTCGCGCGAGGGCCGGATCGACGCGAATGACGCGGGCCGGCCGTAGGCCGGGCCTCCCGGGCGCCTGGACGCCCATGCCACAATCGCCCGGATCACGCTCGGCGAGCATCCCGGCGCGGCCAGGCGCCGGTTGGCCCCGCGATCCCCCACCGCCCAACGACGCGGAACCCCCGCCGTCAACCCGGCGAGCCGGTACGCGTACAATAAGATGATGTCTGTTATGATGCGCACCTCGCGTCACGGAGGAGGTAACACAGATGAAACGTGCGACGATCTTTGCGGCCGTTTTGGCGCTCGCTCTCGGCATTGCTGCCGGCGGATTCGCCCTGAACCTTGGCACCGATCTGTACGTACCGGCCGCCGCACGGGTGACCGGCACCCAGGGATCGGTCCAGATCGACTGGAAGACTGACCTGGACATCTTCAACCCGGACACTCAAGGCGTGAGCGTCGAGATCTACTGGCTACCGCGCGATACGGACAACTCGTCCGCCACGCCGGTCAGCTTCACGGTCGGTCCCCGGCAGACGCTGGCGCTTCCCAACGTTATCGAGACGACGTTCGGGACCTCCGGCGGCGGTGCCTTCCGCATCGTTTCCTCGGCCCAGGTCCTCGCAACGACGCGGATCTACAACACCATCGCCGACGGCTCCACCTTCGGCCAGGGACTGGAAGGCGTTCCGGCCACCGCGGCGACGGCGGCCGGGAGCTCCACCGACATCACCGGGCTCGCCAGCAACGGCACGGCCGGCCATCCGGGCACCTTCCGCTCCAACATCTTCGCGGTCAACACGAGCAGGACATCGACCACGCTGACATTCACGCTCCTCGACGCCCAGGGCGCCACGCTGGGTACCCAGCAGGTGACGCTGCTGCCGCGGGCCGCCTTTTACGAAAGCATCGACAAGCTGTATGGTGGCACGTTCGACACCGCCACCCTGCACGTCGACGTCACCTCGGGCTCGGCAATCGTCGTCGCCTCCAAGAACGATAACGGCTTCTCCGACGGGACGACGCTTGAAAGCTGGTGGCCCCTTGGAACGGCGTCCGGCCCCATCGACGGCACCTACCAGGTGGGCCTCTACGACTCCCAGCAGTTCGCGACCGGGGGCGCCTTCACGCTGAGCGGTGGGCAGGTGACCGCTTTTGACGTGAGCTACCTCAACTTCGACAAGGACGAGGACGGGGATGGTCAACCGGACTGCACGTGGACCTTCGCGTTCGGAACCAGCCTGGAGACACCGGTGCCGCTGAGCGCGTTTGCAAGCGGAGAGCAGTTCTCAGAAACGTACCCGGCGGACACATCGACCGGCTTTTCCGGCGGCACCATCCAGTGGACGGTGACCTTCACGTCGAACGGGCACCTGGGGTTCAACGGCACCGTCGAAGCCGTCGGCTCCGGCTTTTCGGGAGACGATTCCGGTTGCAACGGCACCTTCCCGGCACTCAGCTTCCGGGCGGGGATTCAGTAGGCGGTTTCGGGCTTCGCTGCGAGCCTGGCGGGTGAGCGTCGCTCGCCTGGCACCGGCGCCAGCCAGACCCGGGTGAGGAGAAAAGGGCCCGTGATGACGCCACCCGCGGGTTCGAGGCGCTCGCGGCGAACCGGGACGAGGCGGTGCACCACCGCGTTCCAGGCTGCCGGATCGATCCCGAGCTTGGCGATCGCGGTCGCGACACCCGGCTCCCAGAGGTTGCCGATGACCCAGAGCTGGGGCGCTTCCCGCGCCGCTCGAAGCCACGGCCCGAGCGCGGCCGTGGGCGGCAGCGACTGGCGCCGCGCGGCCCGTGCCAGCAGGGTCAGGTCCATGATGCGGCGGCCGCTGAGGTAGGGAAGCCCGAGCCGCTCGCGCGAATCCAGGCCGGTGGTCAACAGGATTGCGCCGGGATCGGTGTGGCTGCGGATGAACGAGGCCTCGATCCACACCCTCCCGTTCTCCGGCCTCGACTGCGGAATCGCCGACCCCACCGCGTTCGTCACGCCGAGGAGCACCACGGCCGCGCCCAGCGCCAACTTCCCGCCACGCACGGGAAGGCCCTCGGCGCCCAGGGCGGCCAGGACCGCCAGGAACGGGACGGCCACGACGGTGTGCTCCACGTTGCCCACATCCCAGACGAGCCACAGCGGCACGAACGCGGCAAACCCGAGCACCGCCATGATGCCGAGGCGGGACCTGCGCCGGACCGACGTCGCGGCGCCGAAGACGATCAGACCGAGCAGGATCAGAGCCCCAACCGTTCCGGCACCATCGAACACTCGAGGCCACGGGGGACGAAAGACCGCCACGGCGTCGTACCAGCGCCACGCCCCGAGAGCCGCGACGGCGTGGGCCGCTCCCCGCACCGATGGGCCACCCAGGTACGATCCTCCGGACGCCGGAACGATTCGCCCGAGACGCTGTGGAAGAGCCATACCGGGAGAACCGGCCACGAGGGCTGCGGCGAGCACGACCCCGGCGCCCGCAAGCCCCAGGCCGGCAGCGAGCACGCCTCGCCTGGGCCGGCGCCAGAACCGGACGAGGGTGGGGATGACGAGCAACGAGGCGGCGATGTGGGCAAGAACCGCGAACGAGATCGATCCGGCGGCCGTAGCCGTTTTCGGCCTTGGGCTTGAAACGACGGCGAGCCAGACCAGGGCTGCCAGGGCCTCAAGGGCGTACACCTCCATCCGGGTCGAAAAGCCCCACAGCCCCGCGGAAACGGCGGCCGCCACGGCCGCGAGGAGCGCGGTGATCTCACCGGCGCCGTGACGCCTGAGCACGACGACCAGCCCGCCGGCAACCGCGGCGCCGGCCAGGGCGCTGACGAGGGCGCCCCCGTCGAGGGCGAGGATCCTGATTCCTGCGAACCGGAGCAGAGCTGTCGTGACGGCGACGAGGGGATTGTAGAGCACGTGGTGCGGATGGAAGAATTGCCACGACGGACGATGACCTTCGAGCACACGCTCGACCGCCACGGCGAAGACCGTCCCATCGCCCCCGACGTCGCGCGTGCGCGTCAGGAGGAAAACGGCGAACGCCGCCACACCAAGAACCGCACCCTCCTGCGCCGGCGTTGCCGGCCGCCGCCACACCTCCCACTTTCTCACGCCGGGTCGAGCTCCACGGGCCCCGGCCGCAGATCATTCATGGTCCGCGCTCCCGCACTCCCTACTCGTTCCCCGGGCGCCACTGGTCCACCGCAATGGGCTCGCCGAGGGAGCCGTCCGTGTGCCACGGGGCCACGTAGATGTCCTGGTCGAGCTCCACCGGGGTATACCGCGGGAGGCAGAAGAACATCCAGCGCCCGTCACGGGTCGGGTTGGCCTCGGTCAGAACCCGGCGGAACTTCCCGGGAAGACGGGCCGGATGAACGGCGCCTTTCATGTACTCGAGCTGACGATCCGCCCGGCAGAAAAACAGCTGGTTGGCGGGCCCGACGCGCGGGCACCATTCGGGACTTGGAGTATTGATCCGCGGATCGAGCGGCATCGCCTTCTTCCGCTTCGGGGTGTAGAGGTACAGATCGGAGTTCTTGCCGGAGAACTTCCGCGAAAAGCCGATCATCGAGGTGCTGCCCGCCAGGTAGACGGCGTCTTCAGCCTCGCCCTTTCCCAGCTGGGTCAACCTCCCGATCGGCCCCCACGGCTTCGATGCGGACGCCCGGACCGACCGGCCAACCCACATCTGGCCTCCCGGTTTCTTGACCGTTACCAGGCACAGCGTCTCGGCCTCGTTGACCCACGACACCCGGACGACCGCGTCACCGTCCATCTTCGGAAAGACGACGAGCTCCGGTGGCGTCCATCCCGTGGCGGTCAGCTCGGTCCGGTACGTGCGCTCCGCGAGGCCCAGGGGGCCTCCCGGCTTCGGCAGCCCCTTGCGCAGCGCGCCGAAGGGAGATGTCCCCGCCTTCCAGGGGGCGCGCAGGTGCGCCGCGAAGTAGAGGACACGGCCACCCTTCAGGGGGACGGGACTGTGCTCGATGCCGGCGGAGTTGATACGCGCGGGATCGTCGCGACCCGGCGACGGCGGCGTGCCTTCAAGCTTCGGCAGCCGCCACCTCCGGTAGGTGGCGAAATCTACCAGGTAGGACGCGTCGCACAGCACGCGGTTGCTGCCGATCATCCGCGTCGTCCCCTCCACGGGCAGGGCGACCATCTCGGTCCCCACGGGAAACGCGTCCAGGCTTGCCGCCGGCGCACCCCGTTTCAGGACGACGGTATCCGGTCCCACCCGGACCTCGGCCGTGACGCTCCCCTCGACGGCCGGCGCTCGGCGTCCCTTGACCTTGGCCTCCTTCGCCAGCTCCCTGGGCGCTCTGACGGTCAGCCGCACGACGCTCGTGCCGGGCCGTTTCGCGTCCGGAACCACGTTGATCAACGTGCCGTAGACGGTTGTATCCGGCTGGGCCTGGGGCCGGTTTGGATTGACCATGTTGCATCCGGCTACGGTCATGAGCCCGGCCAGAACCCCGACCCGCACAGCTTTCAACGCGTGATTCATGTCGACACCCCCCATCAAAGTAACATCCCCGCGATCGTCGCCGTCATCCACGAGGCCAGGGCGCCGGCGAACATCGCCTTGAGGCCGAGCTTCGCGAGGTCCTTCCTCCGGTGCGGCGCAAGCGCGGAGATCCCCCCGATCTGGATACCGATCGAGGAGAAATTCGCAAAACCGCACAGCGCGTACGTCGAGATGATCATGGCTCTGTGGCCGATGACGCCAGCGTGGAGATATGTCGCCAGCTCGCCGTACGCGACGAACTCGTTGAGGGAAAGCTTGATCCCTAGCAGGTTTCCGACCTTCGCGGCGTCGGCCCACGGGACCCCCATGAGGAAGGCGAGCGGGCGGAGAATCGTCCCGAACAAGGTCCTGAGCGACCCCGGAAAGATGCCGCGAAACTCCCCGGTCACCGGCGAAAGCCCCCCCGAGGCATACTTGACGTAGGTCCCGCCGAGCAGCATGCCGTCGATCAGCTTGTCCATCCAGTTGAGCAGAACGTCCGCGACGGCGATCAGCGCGATGAACCCGATCAGCATGGCGCCGACGTTGACGGCCAGCTTGAGGCCGTCCGAGATGCCCGAGGTGGCGGCCTCGATCACGTTGTCCCCCGTCTTGATCTCGGGAAACTCGGTATCGCCCGCCGTGACGGAATGCTCCAGCTCCGGGAAGACGATCTTGCCCATGACGAGGGCCGCCGGCGCCGACATCACGCTGGCCGCGATCAGGTGTCCGGCCGGGATCCCCATGGCGATGTAACCGGCCAGGACTCCGCCCGCGATCGTGGCGAAACCGCCGACCATGACCGTCAGGAGCTCCGAGTTCGTCATGTCCTCGAGGAACGGCTTGATCAGAAGCGGCGCTTCCGTCTGCCCGACGAAGATGTTGGCCGTGCAGGAGAGTGTCTCGGCCCCGCTCGTGCCCAGCGTCCAGCGCATGAATTTCGCCATCGCCTCGATGACCTTCTGCATGACGCCAAGGTGGTAGAGGATCGCCATGGCGCCGCCGAAGAAAATGATCGTCGGCAACACCTTGAACGCGAAGAGGAAGCCGAATCCGGGCCACACGGCATGGGGTCCTGGAAAGTAGTACTTGGGATCGGCCAGGTTGCCGAAGAGAAACTTCGACCCGTAGTCAGACAGGTTGAGGAACGCCGCCACCTGGTCCGAGAAGGCCTTGAAGATGATCCGGCCGTGAAGGTCATGTGCCACCAGATCGGTGATCCCGAGGGCGATGAGGAGGGCGGAGCCCCACCGCTGGGCCCACTGCGCGACGCGGAGCCAGGGATTGATCATGAGGAACGCCAACAGCAGCACGAGGGCCACCCCAAGGACCGGCTCGGCGACCCGGGCGGCCAGGTACCCGGCGGCACCGAACCCCACGGTAAAACCGATGACAGGCGGCCAACCACCGCCGAAACGGGCCTGGTCTCTCTGCAGAAGGTAGAGGATCATGAGCGTCCCGAGAATGGCCATTCCAACGAAGCTCCACGCATCGCTGCGAAGGATGATCAGCGCGAAGACGAGCTGGAGCGCGGTTCCCCAGATGACGATCCGGATCGGGAACTGGCGGCGGTGGTACGACATCGCCCATGCGATACCAAGAAGAGCGAACAGCCCGACCACACTGACCACGTTCATGCTCATCGGCAGCCCTCCCATGCGACCCGGATCACTTTACCCCGGAACCACCACGGGCGATAGGTCGACACCGTACGATGGCGTTGCGAAGTCTCTTCGGCGCCCGCTCATGCTCGTGGGGAAACGAAGTGAACCGCGAATGGCGGGGAGTGCCCTCCGCGGGCGGAAGCCCGCGGCCCTCTCCCCATGCAGAACGTCTGAACGAGCCTTGGAGCGCTCCCCGGCCGTGGCGAGCGGCGCGGGATTGGTTTCAGGTGCAAGAACGCCACCATCCACGGTGCCCCGCGCCTCCCGCGACGGACCCTCATGAATCACCCGGGTCAAAACCTCAGGGCCATGCCGCAGAAGTACTCGCGGCGGGGGCCCGGCTGGTACGAGTTGCCGTCGGGATCGGGCTCGGTGAACGCGATGTATTTCTTGCCACCGAGGTTTCGCGCGGACACGAGGAGATCGCCGCGGGCGCCCAGGAGCTGGAGGTGCCAGGCCAGGCGCGCCCCCCACAGGGTGTAGCCGCCGATCCAGGTCGTGTTGGTCGCGTCGATGTAGGCGCGGCCTTGAAGCTCGCCCGACAGGCCGACCGAGAGGGCCTGCGAGAGGTCGTACTGCGCATCGAACGCCAGCTGATGCCTGGGCGAGTTCGGAAGGTGCGTGCCGGCGTACAGCGTGTCGCCCATCATGACGGCGTCGTAGGTGAAGTCGGAGTAGGTGTAGGCGAGCTGGATCGTCAAGGTGTCAACCGGGAACCAGGCGATCGAGGTTTCGACGCCCCACCGGGTGCTGTCGCCCGCGTTGCGGTAGAAGGTTTCGAGCGGGCGCGAGGGGATCCTGTACCGGCCGAAGTCGTTCTTCGTCGTCAGGTGGAACACCGAGGTATCGACGGTCAGGCGGTTGGCGACGACGGCGCGCACGCCGATCTCCTCGCCCTGCGATGTCGCGGGGCCCAGGTGCCGGTTGAAGCCTCCCATGTGGTCAGGATTATTCGCGAGCTCTTCCGTGGCGGGCGGGAGAAAGCCCTGGCCCCAGCTCGCGTAGAAACCGAGACGTTGGGTGGGATTCCAGGCGACCCCTGCCCTGGCGGTGGCCTTTGAAAAGTCATGTCCACCGGAGAGGTTGATCCCGCCCTCGCGGAGGTTGTCGTTGAGATCGTTGGAGATGCTGTCGTACCGGACGCCGATCATCACGCTCCACGCCTGTGAGAGCTCCAGCCGGTTGAGGGCGAAGACCCCCGTCCCGCTCTGGTGGATCGTGTCGTCGGAGAGCTTGCCCGGACCCTCGACGCCAAGCCCGAGGTTTGGATTCCTGAAGTCATCGATGTGTTGCCACGCGAGATCGGTCCCGAGACTCAGCTCGTTGGCCAGTCCCCACAGCCGGGTCTGCAACGTGTACTGGAGATAGCCGCCGAAATTGACGTACGTTCTGTGGTCGACGGACGACGGCACCGATTCCTTCCAGTCGGTGCTCCTGACGTACCCGGCAAAGCGAACGCTCCCGTTCGTGCCGACGGCGATATCGCCGGTCACGCCGCCCGTGCCGCGCCGGGTCAACTGGTACTCGTTGAACGTCAACGAATCCGGGTTCGCCTGCCGCGGGTTTTCGAAGACCTGCTCGATGTTGAGGCCCTCCGCGTTTTCGTTGAAATAGCGCGTGCCGGCCGTGATCAGGGTGACGTGGGCGCCGGGGCGATCGACGAGCCTGACCTTGCTGTACAGGTTGGCGGCCGAGAACTTCGTGTGGTCGCGGTAGCCGTTTCCCCACGTCCGCGACGCCGTCACGCGGTACGTCATCCCATCCGAGGAACCGCCTCCCTCGACGAGCATCTTGCGAAAGCCATGGGAGCCGCCGATCAGCCGGACACGTCCGCCCATCGGTACACCGCCGCCATTCCTGGTGATGATGTTGATAATCCCGCCCGAGGCGCTGCCGCCGTACAACGCTGACGCCGGTCCGCGAAGCACCTCGATCCGCTCGACGGTCGCCCAGTCGACATCGAAGAGATCGGGGGCAAAGCCCGTCGGGTCGTTGAGCGGAATGCCGTCGAGCAGCACCTCGATCCCGCGAATGCCCCGTTCCGTCAAGATTCCCTGGCCGCGGATCGAGAGGTGGACCCGTTCGGCGTCGGCCTGGTTGTCCACCTTGACGCCGGGAACGAGCGCGAGCGCCTCCTCGGCGCCCACCGTCCTCGGCTGGGTCGCGAGGGTCGAGGGTCCGATAACTGTCGTCGCAGCCGGGTTCTCGCGAAGCGGAATCTGGATCCGGGGGGCCGTGACGACCACCTCGCCGCCCCGGATCCGCCGGAGCTGCACGGCCGGCCGGCGCGGTTTCCTGACCGCCGTTTTTTTCGTTTTCTTGACACCGTCCGGAGCTGCGGCCGGCGTACTGGATCTTGCGCCCGCCGCCGTGGTCTGCGCGCCGCCGGAGCCGGGATCGCCAGGCGCCTGCTGCGCATTGGCCATTGGGGTCCAACAAAGAAAAAGAATGAGCATGCCGGCCGTTATTCCGGCCGGGGAAAGATATCTCTGAGATCGCATCATCATCTCCATTTCTATTGCACGTCTCCACGGGTACCCGCGAAGATGCCGGACCGGCCGGGTCGCGGGACGTCTCCGCCCGCGCTGCCGCCGAGCCCTCCTGGTTGTGTGTGAGAGAAACGGGTCCGGATCCAGTCCGGACCATCGAGATGATGCAGCCTATTCCCGCTGACAGGGCGCGGCCGGCCCCGAGGCCAGTGTCGCCGGAGCCGCGCGCACGCGGACCCGACCCGCCGAAGGTGGACGGCGCCACCCGCCTCCGGCGAGCCGGGGACGCTGCCCGTCCCAGCGGGGCTCCGGCGCCAGGGCCAGCAGGAACGCCGCCGGAAAGCCGGCGCGCGCCACGTCCTCGAGAGAACGGGTCAGGGGAGACGCCCCCCGTCCGGCGCCGGCCATCAGCCACCATTCGCCGCCACGAAACCTCGCCCGCGCCCGGGGGGCCGACGTCAGAGTCACGATGTGAAACGGCGCCCCGCACGCGGCGATCTCCTCGCCGCCGCCCCGGTTGAAGCGCACCTGGAGCAGCGCGTGGGACGCCGGGATGTTTGGCACCCTCCAGCGGTATGTCGTCACGCCCGGATCGAGCTCGGTGGTCAGCCGAAGCGTCAGGCGGCCGGCCACCAGCAGGAGCTCGAGCTCGCGTGTACCGGCCGGCGGGCGCGACCATCGGATTTCGACGGTCTGCCCGGCGAGCAGCACCGCGCCAGCCCCGGGATCGGCCACCCGTCCATCTACCGGCGCAACGAGCGCGCCATGCGTCACGCGCTCACCGGCGTCCAGCCGAACGGGAACCGACGCGGCCGCCCGCTCCGGCCCCAACGCCATCACTCCCAGCAGCACGATCGCAACGGCCGCCCTCTTGATCACGCGCCACGCCGCCGGCCTGGAATCGATCTCATTGTGCCCGGACGCTTCCTGGAAGAAACGCATTACCGCGTTCATACCACCGCGGTCGCGGGGCGTCAACTCCGGGTGCGTACCGGTACGGGACCTCTCACCTGTAGCAGTCAAGGGCATACGCTACTGATGGCACGTGATATCGATTTTGGGAATGCCACTGCGCTGCGTTCTTGATGCGCCTCCCGGTTGGAGCATCGCCATGCCCCTGGAGGCGAAGTCGACCGGGGATCTGGGCGGGGGGCAAACGGGAAAACCATCGCTCCCCCGGTTGTAAGAGGGACACACAGGTCGGCGTCGTCGAAGCCGGCCGCTGCCTCGTCTCCGTAGCGCCCACGTGACAGACGTCCTCTCGGGGGCGGCACAAATTGGACATCACGGAAGCTCGGTACCCTCGTTGAGGATCGTGATGTACCGCTCGTAGCCGAAGACGCGGTTTCTCCGCTTTCCCGTCAGCTCGCGCACCATCCCGAGCTGCCCGAGAACCCCGACGGCGGCCGACGCCGCTGGGAAGGAAAGCCCCGTCCACTCGACGAGATCGGGCAGCGAGGCCACCGGCCGCCCCTGGAAGGCCCGGTGCACTCGCAATACGGAACCGGTCCTCCGGCCCCCCTCCTGGATCGCCACGCGATCTTTCCGGAACAGCTCTGTCAACCTCCGCGCCGTGACCACCGCCCCCTCCGCCGTCACGGCGACGCCGTCGAGGAAAAAGGCCAGCCACGCTTCCCAGTCGCCCACGCGGCGAACGCCGTCGAGAAGATCGTAGTAGGTCTCCCGATGCTGCTTGAAGTACAGGCTGAGGTACAGCAGCGGATCTCTCAACAGGCCGTCGTGGCACAGCAGGAAGGTGATCAGGAGCCGCCCCACCCGGCCGTTCCCGTCGAGGAACGGATGGATCGTCTCGAACTGCACGTGGGCCAGCCCGGCCCGGATCAGCGCCGGAAGACCCGGTTGCTCCCGGTGGAGGAACTTCTCCAGGTCCGACATCAGCCGGGGAACCTCCGCCGGAGGCGGCGGAACGAAGTGCGCCGTCGCTGGGCGGGAGCCCCCCAGCCAGTTCTGTGATCTCCGGAACTCCCCGGGGGCCTTGCCGCTCCCGCGCCCGCTGGAAAGCAGGATCCCGTGAATCTCGCGGATCAGGCGGTTGCAGAGCGGGAACCCCTCCCGTAGCCGCTCGAGCCCGTGCTCCAGTGCGGCCACGTAGTTCGAGACTTCCACCACGTCGTCAAAGGGAACCCCCGGAACCTCGGTGTGCTCGAAGAGCAGGAGCTCCGACAGCGACGATTGCGTCCCCTCGATCTGCGAGGAGAGCACCGCCTCCTTGCGGACGTAGGTGTAGAGAAAGAGCCCCGTGTCCGGCAGCAGCGTCGAGAGCGCGTCCAGCCGCCCGATCGCCAGCAGCGCCCGCTCCAGCGGTCCCTGCAGGACCGCAAGATCGAGCGGCGGATCCGGAGGCAGCGGCGCCGGAACGAACGCCCGGACAACCTCGCCCGCAGCGACGGTCTCCTCGTACCGGCCAGTGTTCCCACGGATCACGGGTATTGCTCCCTATTCAACGGAGCTGAACAACGAGGAATGTTATTCAACATTTCCATCCAATATTAAATTACACGCCCCTCCACGTCAAGAACGGCGCCCCACTTCCTATTACGTTCGACCTTAGCCAACCACCATGGTCATTAGAAAGACGAACTTCGCCCATCTCCGATCAAACTTGACGTCGTGTAAAGTTACATGTAAAGTTTCATCATGAAACGACAACAACCGCCGCTCAAGCTCCGGAACTCGCCGCTGGTGATGGTTCTTGCCCAGGTCCGGTTCGCACCGGTCCTCCAGATGGCTGAGTATGTGCCAGCCTTGCAGGAAAGTCTCCGGCATAAGGGGTGCCCGCGATTCGAAGCCCAAACTATTCGGGAGATCGTGTTCGGGCCACAGGTCAAGGTCAAGGAGGCCGAACGGTGGGTGTTTGCCAACGCCAAAAACACGGAGGCTGTCGTTCTCTCGAAAGATTTCGTCGTGCTGGAAACCAATCGGTACACCGTCTTCGAGGACTTCGCGAATCGGCTCGAAACCATCCTTGAGATTCTGGGAACAGAAGTGGAGCTTTCCCTCGCCCATCGGCTCGGGCTCCGTTTCGTCGACATGATCCTGCCCCGGGATGGTGAAGACCTCCAGGAGTACCTCAGGCCCCAGCTCCACGGGTTGAAACCGCAGGATCTCGGAGTCGAGGAGCTCCTCAATCAGTTCGAGTCGCGAGGCAGGACCACGGAAGGACAGCTGGTCATTCGTCTCCATCAGAACACCCAGGGCGCTTTCCT
>JAADFN010000212.1 GCA_013152895.1 Acidobacteriota bacterium
CGCCAGCCCCGGCGGGATTGAGCGCGAGACGGGCTGCACGCTCGCGTGCAGAACGGCTCGGGATCAAGACCGCGGGCCTGCTGCAAGCAGGGCCTCCCGGGCGCTCCCTCTCAATTCGAGAACGCCGTCTCTTCCCGGTGTTGGCCGTGTGAGCGTTGATCAGACCTGAGGCTTATCTTCAGCTTCATCGAGAGCGGCGCGAAGCTCGCCCGCCAGCTGCGCAAGCGGCGCGGGCTTTTGAAGAAAACGGATCTGGCCATTGCTGACCATCCCCTTGAGCGCCTCATCCTCGCTGTACCCGGACATCAGGATGATGGGTATTCCAGGCCAGCGCGAACGCAAGCTCGTCGCCAGTTCGAGCCCCGTCTTGCCCGGAAGAATCTGGTCTGTCAGGAGAATATCGGGTCTTTCTTCGGCGTACGCCTCGGCGGCTTCGGCACTCTCCACAGCCGTCACCGTGTAGCCGAGACTCTCGAGCGTATCCTGAAGACCCTCGCGAACGGCCGGGTTGTCCTCCACGAGAAGCACGCGCTCACCCCGGCCGGCCTCGGGAATCGGGGGGTGCGCGCCCGAGGGCTCCTTCCGCTCCCCCCTGGCGAGCGGCAAGCGGATGATAAACGTGGTTCCCTTCCCCGGCGTGCTTGCAACGTCGATCTTGCCACCGTGGGCTGCAACGATGCCATGAACGACGGAAAGGCCAAGCCCGGTCCCATGGCCGGCCTCCTTGGTTGTAAAAAACGGGTCGAAGATATGCCCCCTGATATCCTCAGGAATCCCGTGCCCCGTGTCGACAATCTCGAGGCAACCCCATCCCGGCTTCTCGTCCCGACACAACGTCTTGACGAGAATCTGTCCACCCTCCGGCATGGCGTCCACCGCGTTGACGACGAGGTTCATCACAACCTGCTCGAGCTGGCTCCGGTCCGCCGTGACGAGAATCTGCTTCTTCCCGGTGACCACCGAGAACTGGATATCCTCCCGGACGAGCCGCTGGAGCATGGCCGTCATTGCTGACACGACCTCGTTGAGGTCGAGCCGTTCCGGCTTTGCCGTCTCCCTCCGTGAGAAAAGGAGGAGTTGGCGGGTCAGAGACGCCGCCCGCTGAAGCTGCTCTTTGAGAGCGTCAGTGACCTTCGCCGTTTTCTTGGGATCGGACGGCTCGAGCCCCAGCTCGTCGGTGAACATCATCATCGCCTGAAGAATGTTGTTGAAATCATGGGCGACGCCCCCCGCCAGTCGTCCAATCGCCTCCATTTTCTGGGCCTGCCTGAGCTGCTCCTCGAGCGCGCGAAAACCCGTGAGATCCTGAACGGTTCCGAAAACGCGAATGGGACGACCATCGGCCCCACGAACGACTTCTGCACGATCGAGCACGACCCGCACCGTGCCATCCGGCCGGATGAGCCGGTACTCGATCGCATATCCATCTTCGCCGTCAAACAGGGTTTCTTCGGCACGGCGAACGATGTCGCGATCGTCCGGATGGACGTGTTCGAGCCTCCGGGAAACGGGCGTATTGAATGGACACGGCTCGAGCCCGGCGATCCTGTAGAGCTCTTCCGACCAGTACGAGACGTCCTTCCCCGGATCCCATTCCCAGTTGCCCACGTGAGCGATGCGTTGAGCCTCTTCCAGGCGCTGCGCGGTCCGTTCGAGATCTTCCTCGACGCGCCGCCTCTCGGTCAGGTCCATCAGGGTTCCCTCGATTTCGTGGAGCTCGCCATGTTTGTCCTCGATCAGGGATGCGCTCAAGACGATCCACAGAGGGCTACCGTCCTTGCGTTGCATTGGTTGCTCGTACGCGACGAGCGCCTTCTCTCTTGAGAGCGTTTTCAGGAACTTGTGCCGTATCTCCGGGCTGGGATACAGGTCCCAGACTTTGGCCTGAAGCAGCTCCTGACGGGACGCGAACCCAAAAATCTGGGCAAAGGCTGCATTGCAATCGATAATGCGTCCATCAACGGATGACCGATAGACCCCGGCCAAGTTTCGTTCGAACAGCAACCGGTACCGTTGCTCGCTCCGTTCGAGGGCCCGGCGTATCTCGAGCGCTTGCAGCGCAAATCCCAGATCAGCTCCGAGCTCCTCCAGGAGCACGACAACCTTGTCGCTGAATACGCCGGATGCCCGGGAGCACACCGCGAGGCTTGCCATGACCCCCGTTTCCCGGACGATCGGAACGACGGCCAGGGCGCGGAACCCCGACTCGCTCGCCGCCTGCCGCAAACCGAGCATATCCCCGGTATCATCCAGGAGGTCCTGGATCACGCGTCGCGTGCCCGAGCGTAGAACTTCGCCACAGAGGGTGGACAGCCCGTTGCCCCGTTCGAAGAGCTCTCGAATCTTCGCCAGAAAGCCGCCCCGGGGGCCGGCCGCCGCCGCCATGCGCGGAAGGCCGCCGGACCCGCCAGGAGTGACGATCCATGCAAGCCCGAATCCTCCCTCATCGACAAGACTCGCGCACACCTTGTCGAGCAGCGTCGAAGGATTCCTGGCCTCCGCAATGATCCGGTTGGCGCGGGAACGGATCTCCAGGAGCCGATTGAGGAAGCGAATCTCCGCAAGGGCGGTCTCACGCTGGGTGATGTCACGGACGATGCTCATCGCCACCGTGCGGCCACGGTAGCTGATGATGCGGCCGTTGATCTCCACGGGGATTCTGCGCCCGTCCCGCGCAACATGCTGCGAGGCAAAGGTCACACGCCCGTCGCGCCGGAGCTCCTCCAGCCGCTTGGCTACATATTTCACCTCTTCGGGCGCCGTGAACGCCTGCACCGTCATTCCCGCAAGCTCCTTGCAGGCATACCCCAGTTGCCGGCACGCAACCTCGTTGACCTCGAGAATCCGTCCTTCGAGATCGTGGATGAAGATCGCGTCCGCCGCTCCCTGGAAGAGCGTCCGGTACCGCTCTTCAGCTTCTGCGAGGGCTTCCTCAGCCCGCTTCTTGCTCGTGATATCGAGAATGCTGACGACGCTATGTCGCGCCTCCTCCGGCGATGCCGGGTTTTGGATCCGGACGAACCCAATGCGGCGCTCGCCACCGGGAAGGACCATGGAGATCTCCGCCTCGAAGAGAGGATCGCCGGCGGCAAGCGAGCCCAGCCACTGGGCATACGGGGAGAAGTCATCCCCGAACGCCAGCGTTCCTCCGGTCTGTGCAAGCTCTCCGGCCGAGCTGACACCGTACAGGGTGATGGCGCTTTCGTTGGCCGAGAGGATCCGGACGAGTCCCATGATGCGGCGGGTCTCAGCCTCGTGTTCCTTGAAATAGTTTCGGAGAGTCCTGATCCCCTGCTCTTGAAGCGCGCTGACTGCCGAGATAACACCGGTCAGGTCAGCCTCGATAAGCGCCACCGGCGCAGACTCGAATATCGCACGGTAGCGTGCCTGGGACCGGGCTACCTCGCGAAGGTGAACGACATGTGTGTGCCGCCATCCAGCGAGACCGATGGCAAAAATCGTTGCGATCAACGATGCAGTTAGCCACGTGAGACGCCGCGCCCGCGAGTCCGCCATGCCGAGCACCCGCTTCCGTCCGACGGTTGCAACGATCCACCACGATGTTCCCGGAACAGGCGTCAGCGCCGCGAACCTCTGCCCCTGACCGTTGAGAGCGACCCGTGTGAAGTGGGGCTGCCCTGGATGGGCGATGGCATCCAGAGCCAGCCGAACGATCGCCTCCTTTGCGGGTTCCGAGAGGCTCGTGTTCGAAACGACGACCGGAGACCGCTTCCCGGGAAAAACCATGGACGTCTGCACATTCATCGGCGATCCCCGGGGCGGCGCCATCAGCCGGACAAGGTCGCTCACTGAATGGTCCACGATTTCCACGAACCCCCGACGGCCGCCTTGCGCCACGGGCTGCCGGAATACGATCGCATCGCCCACTTTCGGATCCGAGGTGAGGTCTACCGAGGGCAGACCTCCAGCGTCGAGCACCGTGAGGAAGGGTTTCGTTGCCGCTGCCTGGTTTTCACCTGAATCTGCCAGGATACGCCCATCGCGTCCGCGCAACCGGATCCTGGTGAACCCGTGCGAGCGCACCACCGAGTCCAGCAGCTCGGTCAGCCGCCTCGCGTCTTCCGTCCCGCTCAGTACCCTCATGGTATCCGGATGATCTGCCACCACGGCAGCATCGCGGAGACCTTCTTCAAGCCAGTTCTGAACATTCTCAAGCCGTCCCTGTGCAACTGCGGGCAGCCAGGATCGGCAATCCGACACGGCCTTTCGCTCCAGCGAGACACGAAGCGCACGCCCGATCCCGACCGTGATCAGGACGGCTGCCACCAGCGCCACCGCTATGAGCCCGGGTGCCAGCATGCGTGAGCGGTCTTCGCTGCTCTCGCTGCCGCCCGCTGCCAACGGAGGCTCTGGAGCATCGCGTTGTGAGCTCACGCGCATCATGATTCCCTCCTGCGGCTTTCCGCGAGGAGGTGTGTGCTCGCGACAGAACACACCTCATTCGTCCGGCGGTCGGCACATCCTCTATAACCATTCTACAGGTTCCGGATCATCCATGACGCTCGACGAGGGGTTGCAGCGTGAATGCGGCGGGACCGATCCGGAATCAGCCGCACAATGGGCCACACGGTGCGCGCTCCTGGTATTGACAGGCAAAGGATGTCTTGCTAGATTGACGCTCCCCGGCGCAACGCCGGTCGAATGAGCGGGAGTAACTCAGTGGTAGAGTGCGACCTTGCCAAGGTCGAAGTCGCGGGTTCAAATCCCGTCTCCCGCTCCATTTTTCCATGACCTTGCTCCGTTTAACGACCTTGTCCGGGCTTGGATCCCTCACGCAAAGATGCCGGTGAGATGCGCGAGGTAACAACCGCTGTTGACAGCGAGTGATCGCGCGCGTAAACTTATTAGATCCTGTTTCGAAAGGTGGCGAGCCATCACAAGATGTCGAAGAGGAGACCAGAAACGTCGTATTCGGACAAACGGTCACCCCATAGCCTTCGTTGGGGATACCGGGCGCGTCTGGATCGTCACTCCGCAGCGCGGCTGACGCCAAGGTCAACGCAATGAGCAGGGCGTCGTGACCAGCACGCTGCTCACCGAGCTTTCGGCGGCCTTCCAGATCGCGGTGGCCGTGACTGCGATCTGGCAGATCAGGCGAAGCGGGAAGCGGCTCGCCTGGGGGCTGATCGCAGCCGGGTTCCTCGTGCTGGCCGGCGAACGGGTCTGGACGCTCATAATGAGGCATTGGATGATGCCCCCCAACGCCCCGTGCCCCCACCAGATGATTCGGGAACAGCTGATGCTCGCCGTATCCGCCCTGCTGTTCGCCGGAGTCTGGCTCATCGGCGGACTCTTCCGCGAGGCCCAGGAGAACGAGGAAGAGGCCGTCCGGACCTCCAAGCGAATCCAGGACATCCTGGACAGGCTGCCCATCGGCGTCTTCACCTTTGATCAGAACCTGGTCGTGACTTCTTGCAACCCCCTCCTGGCGAAGATCATCGGTGTTCCTGCCGATAGACTCCTCGGTCTCGATCTGAGCACCCTTCCCAACGGTCGCCTCGTCTCCCTTCTCCGGGACACCCTCGCGGGCAACGCCAGGGAGGCCACCGACGTCTACAGGTCGGCCCTGTCCGGCCGCGACCTGTTCGGCATGATCGTAACCCTCCCCGAGGTGGACCAGTCCGGCGCCGTGACAGGCGGCCTCGGTTTCGTCGTCGACCTGACAAAGGTCCGCATGGCGGAGGAGGAGGCACGGCGTCTGGCGTCCCTCGTCGAGCGCTCGCCCGAGGCGATCTGCGTCACCGACGCCAGTGGCAAGATCACGTACGTCAATCGTGCCGCCTGCGAGCTCACCGGCTCCACGCGAGAAGAGCTGCTGCAAAGCAGCTTGAAGGAGCTCCTCAGTGACCACACCGGCCCGGCGACGTACGAGGAGATGTGGAACCGTCTGCAGTCCGGTGGGACGTGGAGGGGAACATTCGCCCATCGCAGGAAGGACGGAACGATCTACGAGGTGGATTCGCTGATTACACCGATCGGTGGATCGGCCAACGGCGGTATTACCGGTTTCGTCGCCTTCGACCGGGATATCACCGAGCAACGGCAGCTCGAGGAACGGGTGCGGCAGATCGAGAAGATGGAGACGGTCGGCCAGCTTGCCGGGGGGATCGCCCACGACTTCAACAACGCGTTGACCGCCATTCTATCGACCGTGGAGCTTCTGCAAAACACGGGCGATCGTGACGGCCTCGAGGATTCGCTGAAGGTGATCCACGACGCCGGCGAGCATGCCGCCCAGTTGACCCGCCGGCTCCTGGCCTTTTCACGCAGGCAGCTCATCCAACCGGTGGACCTCGACCTCAACCAGGCGATCAGCCGCGATTTGCCGATGATCCGGCGGTTGATCGGCGAGAACATCTCCATCGAGCTGATCGAGGGCGACGGGCTGGCAACCGTTCACGCCGATCCGGGACAGCTTTCCCAGGTCCTGATGAACCTCTGCGCCAACGCGAGGGACGCCATGCCGAACGGCGGAACGATCACGATCGAAACCAGGAATATATTGATCAACGATGAGTTCGTTGCGGCTCACCCGTGGGCCACGCCGGGCCGGTACGTGTTGCTGACCGTGGCCGATACCGGCCGGGGCATGGACGAGGCCACGCTCAAGAAGATCTTCGAGCCGTTCTTCACTACCAAGACCAAGGGAGGGGGAACCGGCCTCGGCCTCGCTTCGGTCTACGGAATCGTGAGGCAGCACGACGGACTCATTCATGCTTACTCGGAACCGGGGCTCGGGACGAGCTTCAAGATCTACCTTCCCGCCGTCGACCGTCGCGCCATCGAGGTTTCCGCCGCGATCGAGGGACCGGTGGTGGGCGGGAATGAGGCCATCCTGCTCGTCGAGGACGACCGGGACGTCCGCGAGGCCCTCGCCGCGACGCTTGGCGCCATGGGCTACACGGTGACCCCGGCCGAGGACGGCGCAGCCGCCCTGCGCGCGCTCGAATCGCTCGCCGGAGGAGTGGACCTCGTGATTTCTGATCTCGTGATGCCCGTCATGGGTGGCATTGAACTGGCCACCGAGGTCGCCCGCCGCAACCCCGGCCTGCGGTTCCTACTCCTGAGCGGCTACGCCGAAGATCTGATCTTCGACGAGGCTTCACGTCAAATGCGGCTGGAGTTCCTGCAAAAGCCGTTCGGCCTCGATACGTTGTTGCGGACCATCCGGAAGATCCTCGATTCTCCGACGCCTTGACGTCTCTCGGAAGGTCCCCTAGAATCACCTTCCCTGGCGACGTGGCCAAGTGGTAAGGCAGGGGCCTGCAAAGCCCTCATCCGGCGGTTCGAATCCGCCCGTCGCCTCCAACACATTATTCCCAAAGTACATCCCCATCTCCCCCTCGGCGGTAACTCCGAGCAAGGGCGAGTTCCGTCGAGAGAAACGCCGCGACAGCCGGCGTATCAGCGGGAACACCAGGATGTGTGTGATGGGGAGGACGAATCCCCAGACGGCGTGGATCGATCCATCGCCCCGTTTCAGCCGATCACTCGGGTCTCTTGCCCAGCGCCTTGAGGAGGCGTTCGCCAAACACCGTCGTTGTGGGCGCTTCAGACGGTTGCGAGCTCATGTGGCCGCTGTACTCGCTGCGCTCCTGATCCTGCTTGAACGCCCGGATGGACAGGCTGATCCTCTTGCGTTCGGAATCGACCGTCATGACCTTGGCATGAACGATGGTACCCGGCTTGAGAGCCGTCTTGGGATCGACGTCGCGGCCCATCCCAAGCTCTGAAACCGGAACAAGCCCGCTGAGGCCTGGCTCCAGCTCGACGAAGACACCAAAGCTCGCACCGTTTTCCACCACGCCTTTGACCACCTGGCCCGGCTGGTAGTGCATCTCGATCCGCTGCCACGGATCTCCGGACGGAATCGGGCGCAGTGACAGCCCGATACGTCGATGCTCGCCGTCAAAATCCCTGATCCATCCCGTGACCGTCTCACCAACCTCGAGCTCCGGATCCGTGGTCTCCATCCCGGGAGGAAGCTGACTGACGTGGAGCAGGCCATCGATACCCGGCTCCAGCTCGACGAAGAGGCCGAAATCGGCTTTCCGCACGATTCTTCCCTCGAACGCGGCGCCTTGCGTATACCGCTCTTCGGCTCCCTCCCACGGGTCGGCCTCGAGCTGCTTGATGCTGAGAGAAATCCGGTTGCGCTCGAAGTCGATCTCCAGAACCTTGACACGGACCTCCTGGCCGACTTCGAGAACCTCCCGCGGATTGCCGACGCGACGGCGCGAGATCTCTGTCACGTGCACGAGCCCGTCGACGCCACCGAGATCGACGAAGGCACCAAAATCGGTCAGCGATCGTACGACGCCATCGACGACGGCTCCGGGCTCCAGGTGGGACAGGGTCTCCTCGCGACGCTTGGCCTTTTCCTCGCGGAGCAATGCTGCCCGTGACACGACCAGCTTCCGGTCGTCGGGGCTGTACTCGAGAACCTTGAACGGATAGCTCTGGCCGAGAAACTGGTCGAGATCTTCGGTTCGCCGGTCGGAGATTTGTGACACCGGGCAGAAGCCGCGTACGCCCGCGATGGTGATATCAAAACCGCCCTTGCGCCGGCCGACGACCTTCCCCTCGACCGGCGACCCCTCTTCGACAGCGCGGGCAAGCTCTTCCTTGAGCTTTCTCTCCAGCGCGAGACGCCTGGAGACCCGGATTTCCTCGCCCGACTCGACCACGACGACCTCGACCGGATCGCCGGTCCCGAGCTCATCGAGCTCTTCGCGAGGCAGGACAGCCTCCGATTTTCCTCCGACATCGACCAGGGCGACATCGCCGTGAATGGCAACAATCGTCCCGTCGACGACGGCGCCCGCCTTGAGAATCTTTGCGTCGAGATTCTGTTGAAGGGCTTGTTCAAACTCGCTGATCTGTTCCAAGTTTTGTTGATCCATGATCTGGGCCTCGCAGCTTGAGCTCCACGCGGTCCCCGCGTGAGGGCCGTAAGGATAGCACATGCTTTCCGGTCACGCGTTAGTTTTCAGCCTCCCAGACGACCCTGCCGGCGACGATGGTCGCTGCAGGGCGGCCGCGCAGGCTCATCCCACCGAACGGAGTGTTTCTCGACAAGGAGCGGAACGTGGAAGGGTCCACCGTCACCCGTGTTCTGAGATCCAGGAGGGTCAGATCGGCGGGAGAGCCGGCCTGGAGCGTTCCGCCGGGGAGGTGATACAGCTCGGCGGGGCGCGTGGACATCAACCGCACCAGCTGGCTCAGCCCGATCACGCGCTGGGCGACCAGCCGGTCGAGCGCGAGGCTGACCGCCGTCTCCAGGCCAACGATACCGAACGGCGCCACTGAAAAATCGAGGTCCTTCTCATCCTGGTGATGCGGAGCATGATCCGTGACGATGGCATCGACGGTGCCGTCATAAATCGCATTGAGGATGGCCTCGAGATCGGCCTTCGGCCGCAGGGGCGGGTTCATTTTCCAGTTCGGGTCGTAGTTGGCCCCCGCCAGGTCCTCGTCGGTCAACGTGAAGTGATGGGGTGTCACCTCGCACGTGACGTCGAGCCCCTTCCTCTTGGCCATGCGAACGAGGTCCAGGCTTCCCTTCGTTGAGAGGTGACAGAGATGGAGCCGCCCGCCAGTCAGCTCGGCCAGGAGAATATCCCGTGCCACCATCACTTCCTCCGCCGCGGAGGGAATCCCACGGATCCCGATTCTCGTCGCCACCGGTCCCTCATGCATGGATCCGCCGGCGGCCAGGTTGAGATCCTCCTCGTGTGCAGCCACCCGAACGCCAAAGCTCCTGGAGTACTCCAGCGCCCGGCGCATCAGCTCGGCGTTCATCACGGGTCTTCCATCGTCCGAGACCGCGACCGCGCCCTGGCGGACCATCTCCCCGATCTCGGCCAGCTCCTGACCCTCCTCGCCCTTTGAAACCGCGCCGATCGGGTAAATCCGTGCCAGTCCGGCGGCTGCGCCGCGTTCGCGGATGAACCGGGTGATGGAAGGATCATCGTTGACCGGCTTCGTATTCGGCATGCAGCACACGGACGTGAACCCGCCGGCGACCGCCGCCGCCGAACCGGTCGCAATCGTCTCCTTGTACTCGTAACCCGGTTCACGCAGATGAACGTGGATATCGATAAAACCCGGCGCGACGACGAGGCCGGCCGCATCGAGGACCGGGACATCCCGCTTCGGTTCGATCTTCTCCGCGAGCTCGGCGATCACCCCGTCCTCAATCAGGATATCCCCGCCTTGATCGAGGCTCTGTGAAGGATCCACTACCCTGCCGTTTCGAATGAGGAGATTACTCACCATGTCCTCCAGCCAAGAGATACAGAACGGCCATTCGGATGGCGACGCCGTTCGTTACCTGTTCAAGAATCACGGAGCGGCTTCCGTCGGCGACGCGCGAATCGATTTCGACGCCGCGGTTGATCGGACCGGGGTGCATCACGAGCGCGTGCGGCGCGGCCGCGTCCAACCGCTCGGGCGTCAGGCCAAAGAAGTCAAAGTACTCCCGCACGGAGGGGAAGTTCATGTTTCCCTGCCGCTCGCGTTGAATCCGCAGCATCATCACGACATCGGCCCCCTCGAGCGCGGGCTCCAGCCGGTCGAACGGGATGACGCCGATCTTCTCGACGGCCACCGGCATCAGGGAGGCCGGTGCGGCGAAACGGACTTCAGCGCCCATCTTGCTCAAAAGAAATGCGTTGGAACGCGCGACACGGGAGTGCCGGATATCTCCCGCGATGACGACTTTGAGACCCTCCAGCCGCCCCAGGTGCTTCCTCATGGTGAAGGCGTCGAGCAGGGCCTGCGTGGGGTGCTCGTTGATGCCATCTCCCCCATTGATGATGGAGGCCGGAACGAGCGCCGCCAACCGGTGCGGCGCGCCGGAATCCGGGTGACGCATGACGATGAAATCAGGCGCCATCGCCATCAGGTTTCGCGCCGTGTCGATGAGCGTTTCTCCCTTGCTCACCGAAGACCCCGAAGCGGAAAAGTTCAACGTGTCAGCCGACAACCGCTTTTCCGCCACCTCGAACGAAAAACGGGTCCGGGTCGACGGCTCCATGAACAGGTTGACGACGGTTCTGCCCCGCAACGTCGGTACCTTCTTGATGGGACGGCGTGCGATCTCGAGGAACTCCTCCGCCGTGTCGAGGATCAGCTTGATTTCTCCGGCTGTGAGAGAGGCGATCCCGACGAGGTCCTTTGCGGCCAGTCTTCTGGTGGCTTCACCCGGCATGCGTGGCCTCCTTCCCGATCCAAACGCCATCATCCCCGTCAATCTCCTTGAAATGCACCTGGACGTCTTCCGCCCGGGCCGTTGGCACCCGCTTCCCGACAACGTCGGCCGCGATGGGGAGCTCCCGGTGCCCCCGGTCGATCAGCACAACCAGCCGCACGGCGCGCGGCCGCCCATAATCCACCAGCGTATCGAGCGCGGCCCGGACGGTGCGGCCGGTGAAGAGCACGTCGTCGACGAGGTAAATGATCTCGCCGTCGATCGATTCCGGGAGCATCGTGTCTTTGAGCACCGGCTGACTCTGGGCCGGACGCCACGGCCCGACGTCATCGCGATACAGCGAGATGTCCAGCCGGCCAACCTCGATCTTCCGGCCTGCCTTATCCCCAAGGATCCGGGCGATTCGTTCGCCCAGCGGTACCCCGCGCGTATGGATGCCAACCAGCATGATCTGATCGCCGTCCCGTTCACGGATCTCGGCGGCCATCCTGGCAATCGTTCGTGCCCGTCGTGATCCAGCACCTGCACCCGGCCTGCCACCGGCGCTCGCTCCACTCCCATGGCGCCCCCCTTCAAGTTTCAAAAAAAACTTCCCTTACGGGAAGCTCGTGTTCACGTTCGCTCGCCCCCATGCCTCATGTGGGTTACTCCGGCTCACACATCCCGATCATGGTATCACACGTCATGAAGAGCGCGCACCATGGGAAACCGTCACCACGGTATGGATGCCGCCACGCAGCCTGTAGTCGAGCACGACTTCCATCCACTTTGGATCCGCTAAAGCCACAAGATCATCCAGGATCCGGTTGGCCGCATGCTCCTGGTAGACCCCAACGTTCCGGTACCCAAGGAGGTAGTACTTGAATGACTTGAGCTCGATCACGCGCTCCGCAGGGATGTACCGCACCCTCAGCGATCCATAATCCGGTAACCCCGAGTATGGGCATACCGCCGTGAATTCGTCGGTCGAGATTTCCACGACGGCGTCGCGTCCGGCATACTCGTACGGAAATGTCTCGAGAACCGAGGGGTCCACCACGCTTGGATCATCGAACGGATACGTTTTCCCTTCGGCTCGAACCATGCTCATACTCCCGGTCGTTCAACAGGTCTTGCGAAGACGTCGAAAGACACCCCGCCAACAGGTTGGCAGATGGCCTCAACGGTCTGAGCTCGTTCCCATCCAGGACGCCGGATGGGAACGCCGAAGCCCTCCGGGCAGAAACGCGCGATCTTCTGCGGGGGCATACTCTGATCGCACGAGGCAATACGCAGGATGACGCCGAGATTGCAATCGAACGCCGTTTCTGGACGGGAACTGGCTAACTCGTTCATCATGCGCATGATATCACGGTGCAGGAAGAGCAGGCTCGAGGAGCTCCTGGCGAGGTCATCGCAACGTCATAACATCCGTATCGCCAAGAAGGTACAATCGGGTGAGATGCTGGAGATATGGGGCCGCGGACGGGGCCGATCGAGGAAACATGATACGGATCCATCACACTCCGAGAATCGTGCTCGTGCAGGTTCGAAGCACGCGTGGATCGCTCCTTCAGGAACGCGAGTGGTTCCGCCAGCGTTGCGGCGTTGGAGGGCGGGCGTTCCGCACGCACAATCTCGTCGACCGGCCACGGATCACGTGGCGCG
>JAADFN010000213.1 GCA_013152895.1 Acidobacteriota bacterium
CTCGGCTTCGCCTCGGCGTCGGCTTGCAGCGGATGGGGAGAGCGTGCGCTGGCCGACGTCGACTATTTCTGAGCGCTGGCGACAATTGTTTCTGGTCATCAAGAGATGGTCCCTCGTCGTCGTAGGCAGACGGCTGTGGGAAACGCTGTAGGCGTTTTCCAAGGGCTGTGGGAAGGTGGCCGCAGGCCAGCTTTCCATAACCCGGCAGGCGGTTGCCTCGGGATGAGGGGGCGTTGGGTCACTCCGGATCATCTCCATCCTTGGTAGCGGCAGGTCCCGCCTGCCTGGGGGGCTGGCCCGGATCCGCCGCGAAGGGACGTGCAATACCTCGCTGGTCCTGCTGAGTTGGCAGATGAGTCTATCCGAGACGTTTTGGGCACCAGCGGGATCAAATCATGGTTGCACAAGGCGTTCTTACGTACCGGATCGACGCGGATCACTCTCGCAGCGGGCTGACGGCGTATGGCGGGTTATTCCCGTACGGGGATCTCATTCGGGGCCTGGGAGTTCGCGAGGTCATCGGGTCGTCACCTCGGCGGGCGCATTTGGGAGCGTTCGAGGAGCGTGGACGGTGGGGATGCTGCGAGTTGATCGGCTGGTCGCCGTGCCTCGGCCTTCGGCGTTGGCTTGCTTGGGGCGGGAGGGCTCGCCGTGCCTCGACCTGCGGTTGCGGTCTCGGTGCCGACTTTCGGAGCCCGCTCTTTTCTGGAGTGGGTCGTACGAGGGCGCAAAAAAGCGCGCCCGCGAGGGGCGCGCTTGGTCATGGTATGAGGAAGCTCAGCGAAGGCGCGGGGATTTCGGCGCCGGTTGGGAGTGGCCGAGCCCGGGAATGACAAAGCCGCGGGCCTGCTGGCGCAGCACCGACATCCGGCTCTGATCCATCAACCTCAGGCCACGGACCTCGTACGGCGCGTGGAACCCGGCGCGCTTGATGATACGCGGTCCAAAGGTGAGGGCGAGGCTGTTGACGCCATCGGGCAGCCATGCGGCGGTGTCGGCGATGCCCATGGGCTGGAGCGTGCCGTTGGCGGCGGTTCCGTACAGGATGCCGCGTACCTCGTAGCGTCCTTCGGCAGAGGATTCGATGCCAAGATGGGCGACGATGCCGCCGCCGGGGACCGTGTCGATTGCGACGTCGCCGGTTAACCGTGCGGTGGGCAGACTGTAGGCGAAAGCGGTACGAATGTCCCGCAGGACGGTCTGGCCCTTCAGCGTGCCCTCCGTGGAGATCTTCATCTCCCACATGCCGACGGCATTCGGATCCAGGCGTTGCGGTTGGTACGAGGCAACGAGCGTGCCGTTGGCGGTTTTCCGTACCTGCACGGGCGTGATGTGCCCGTCCGGTGAAATGACGGCCGCGCTCACGCGGGTAACCTGTATCGGCTGGGTGCCATTCTCCAGCTGAACGCTCGCCGTGAACGCCGAGCCGGGAAGGATCGCTTGCCCGTGCGCCGTGACGGCCAGGACGACCGGCGAGTGGGGCTCGACGACGGAGACCAGGTAGGGTGTTGCGGCCGCTTCCTTGAGCCCCTGCGCCCGGATCGTAAATGTGCCCGTTCCCAGCTCAGGCTTGAGCCGGAACGCCATCGTGCCCTTGGGGAATGCAAAGCCGGCCTGGTCGAGATCGGCTTCCCGCGCAATGGTTTCGGTTGCCGCGTTCATGTCGAGATGGCGCTGCGAGCCCGTGATGATCTCGAGCTGGGACAGGTTGATGTCCTGCGCCTTCGCGGCCGCCGCCTTGCCCATCGGGTTGATCCGGAGCACGGCGCCGGGTGTGACGACCGGAACGGAGATGCCCTTGGCAAGCTGGCCCGCAGTCACGCGTTGCCAGTATTCACGGCTCACACGAGTCACGGGACGCACGCCGAGCTCGATCTTCTGGTCGGCCTTGAGAGTCCAGCTGAAGCTGACTGGATCATGATTGGTGTTGTACGCGGGCCGAGGAGCTACAGACGCCGGGACCAGTCTGGTGGCCACGAGATCATGCGCACCCGGTTGCAGCAACGTTGTGTGGACAGCGCCGAACGCCTGGCCAGCCGTGGCGAGGACGACGCACAGGAGCAGTGTCAACAATGTTTTCTTCATGAATGCCCCCCTACAGATCGTTTCTTAGAATGACATCGAGACCGAAGCATTTCCGTCGGCTCTGGTTATGACAGAGCGGCTCGGCGCCGTCGGTTTCCCACACGTCCTTGAACCAAAGCGTTCCCGCACCGGATTGGCTCGTGCAGTTGAGGAACCCATCGGAACAGCTGTCAAGCCAGGCCTGCGTGATCTCCAGGCCGACGTTGAGCGCATAACCGCCGCAGTAGCTGTCCGGGTCCCACGGCGCCGTTTCGACGTCCGTTCCAACGACATCCCAGAAACCGACGGGGAGCGCGGGGCGACCGCTGGTGCCGAGAAGCCAGTTTGCGTTGTAATACGCCATCCAGCTGGTTTGCTGCATCCGGACCGCGTCGCTCTGGTACCCGAGCAGCCAGCCCAGCGCCTCTTCGAAAACCGTTCCGTTCATCACGGCATCGGCCAGCGGCGTACCCAGGCTCGACGGCGCCAGCGCATCGACCCAACGGATGGAATTGATGATCGTTGGATACCGGCTATCCCAGGTCGGATTGGAGAGGATCCATCGCATGACGTTGCCACCGTCGGAATGCGTGATCACGACGAGGTCGTCGATGTTCTTGGTCGTGATGAAGTTGTAGAGCTGCGTGGCAAGGCATCCAGCCGCTCCCGACGTCCACATGTACTGCGTAAAGTCGCAGTTCACGACGACGAAGTTATTGGGATTGGGTAGACCCTGGCGTACCGAATCCACGAAATCCGCCTTCCAGTAATCGTGGTAGGCGTCGGTCTGATGACCGGTCCCGTGGACGAACGCCACGCCGGTGTTCGCCAGCAAGGGCGATGCAACCAGCAGCAGGCACGCGAACAGAACGAACTTTTTCATAGAACCTCCTTCTCGAATCCCCGAGTTTTCTCACCGAGCTGGGAAGCTGGGAGCGGGAAAACAATAAAACTTGCATGCTGTGAAGAAAATACTTTTCGCAACATAACGTGATACCTCTATACGACTCCACGCGCGCGCCGTCAAGCCGCATTGCGGCAAAACCTCACGAGCTTTCGCGCGGTGGAGCCGCGCGAGGGTTCAACCTGCTTCGGAGGCGAGCTCGTGGCGGAACGCAGCGCTCACGGCGAGCGCGGCCGCGGCGGCGAAGGCGAAGGCGGGTACGAGCTCGTACAGGTGGTGGAGACCATCCTGTTGCACGAGCCACCAGCTGCTGAGCGTAAGCGCCGCCGCTGCGAGGACGGCGGCGTAGTCGCCAGTATCAACCCGCTCGGACACCCGGGCGATCACGAGGATGAACGCAGTGACGGCGAGCGTGAAGAACGGCACGCGGGAGAATGCCTGCGGGTTCGATGCGATGTCCCGGCCGAGCTTCCATGCGAGTGTGACGCCAAAGCCGGTCAACATGCCGGCCAGTGCACCGTGCCGGTTGATCAGGTTTTTCTTGGCCACGGCGAATAGCACCAGCGGGCCGAAGCTCGCTCCCAACGCCGACCAGGCGAAAAGCACGAACCAGAAGACGACGCGCACGTGACCGATAGAGAGAAGGATGCCAATCATGCCGACGATCACAACTGTCCAGCGGCCGAGGAGCAGGCTCCGCCTGTCGTCCGAGGCCTGGCCGAAGATCTCTTCGACCACGTCGTACGACACCGCCGAGGCGGCCACCAGGAGCTGAGAGTCGACGGTGGAGAGGATGGCGGAGATCACCGCCGCAAGCATCAGGCCGGCGAGGACGGGGTTGAACAGCTTCAAGGAGAGAATCATCAGCGTCTTCTCGCCGTCCGCCAGGTGGGGGAGCATCACGCGCCCCGCGAGGCCGACGAGCCCGGCGCCGTAAAAGACAGCGACGCCCCAGAGCATGGCAATCACGCTGAGACGGCGAACTTCCCGGAGGTTCCGCGCGGCCATGTAGCGCGTGACGACGTGCGGCATCCCGGGGTAGCCGAGGCCGATGCCGAGCTCTCCGACGACGAAGCCCAGAAGCGCGGGCCCGGTCCGGCCCCCCGTTGCCGTGAGGAGGTTGGGATCGATCGCACCAAGGCCCTGGATCAAGGGGCCGAAGCCACCAAGCTTGACGATGGCGTAGAGCGGCAGGCCGATCAGGGCGGCGGCCACCAGGAGCCCCTGGAAGAGGTCGGTCCACGCAACACCGCGAAATCCCCCGAGCGAGGTCACGGCCGTGATGACCGCGGCGCCGATCAGCACGCCAATGATGTAGCCGCGCGAACCCTCGAGCCCCAGCGTCGAGGAGAAGGCCTTGCCCGCCGCCGTCATCTGTGCGGCGACGTAGCCCATCATCGACAGGAGAATGATCGCTACGCTGGTGATCCGCACAACGTTGTGAGGATCTCCCCACCGGCGGGTGAGCACATCCGTCAACGTCAACGAGCCCTCATCCTCGGAAAGCGTGCGAAGCCGTGGCGCGACGAAGTAGAGGTTGACGATATATCCCAGCAGGCAACCGGGAGCGAACCACAGCCCCGAAATGCCGTGGGCATACGTCATGCCGACGGCGCCGAGCGTGACCCACCCGGATTCCGAGCTGGCCGTCGAGGAGATGCCGGCCGCCCAGGCGCCCAGGCTGCGTCCCGCGAGGTGAAAGTCCTCGCCCCCGTGGGTCCGCTGGGCGGCGCGCCATCCAATGAAGAGGAGCACCCCAAGATAGATGACCATGACGACGGCCACGGTCATGACGGTCGAGGGTGGCGGTGGGGTCACGTGTGCCGCGCCTCCCTCCGGCTCGCGAGGAAACCCCACACGACCACGCCGACGACAACCACGATCGGGAAAACCCACAGCAGCAGGTTCGCTCCCGGGCTCAGGTGGTAGACCGTCATTGGCTCCTCCAGCTCCGCGTCAGGCGGTGGCGGTATTGTATCCGAATGCCTCAGCTCCCGTCGAAAATACCACCGATACCGCTCAGCTGGCCAAGAATGGACCCCTCGCCCTTGTCCTTGCCACCCCCTTGCGGTGCGGCCTGCCAGATCCTTCCCGCCAGCCGGCTGAACGGCAGCGATTGGAGCCAGACGTGGCCGGGACCGGTCAGCGTGGCGAAGAAAAACCCCTCGCCGCCGAACAGCGCCGACTTGATCCCGCCGACGAACTGGATGTCATACCCGACCGTCGGCATCAACGCCACGATACAGCCGGTGTCCACGCGGAGGGTTTCCCCGGGACCCAGCTCCTTTTCGACGATGGTCCCGCCGGCGTTGGCAAACGCGATGCCGTCCCCTTCGAGCTTCTCCATGATGAAGCCCTCGCCGCCGAACAGCGCCACGCCGATCTTCTTCTGAAAGGCGATTCCGATGGAGACGCCCTTGGCCGCGCAGAGGAACGCATCCTTTTGACAGATCAGTGTGCCACCGAGCTTGGCCAGGTCCATCGGGATGATCTTGCCGGGATACGGCGCTGCAAAGGCGACGTGGCGTTTCCCGGTTCCTCGGTTTTCGAAAACCGTCATGAAGAGGCTCTCCCCGGTGACCACCCGCTTCCCGGCGCTCAGTAACTTGTCCATCAGACCGCCGCCCGAGGACGAGCCATCGCCGAATATGGTGTCCATCTGGATGCCATCCTCCATGTACATCATGGCGCCGGCCTCGGCGACGGCGCTCTCCCCGGGATCGAGCTCGACAACGACGTATTGCATCTCGTCGCCGAAGAGCCCGTAATCGATTTCGTCAGCCCGGCCGGTCTTTGGTGGAGGCGGAACCGCAGGAGCGGCGGAGGCCGTGGCGATACCGGCGAGCCCGGGGACCTCGCCCGCGGCTGTCCAGCCGCTCATCCCCTGTTTGAACACGAGGGTCGAGGCGAGGTAGCGCCCGCTCTCGAACTCCTGTCGAAGCTCCTCCTCGCTCATCGGTCCGATGGTCTTCCCGTTTTCGGCGACGTACCAGATCTTGGTGTTCATGGATTCTCATTCCTCCCGTTGAGCGTTCCCGCCGACCTTGTATCGAGACGAAGAATTATAACCCGGCCTGGCGGGGCCAGCGGGGCATGGGCCGGGTCACCCGGGAACCTGGGATGCCCCGCCGTTCGCGCGCAGGCGGTACCGAAGGGACGAGGTCAACGGTCGAAACACCACGCTGACGGGCACCTGGACGGTCTCGCGACGAAAGTTCGTGAGATATGCGGGCCAGCCTCGCCCAGCCCGGCTCGGGAGCGTGACGACGGCTCCGGACACGGTAGAATGCGTACACACGGCTGCCACGCGGACCTCGGGTCACGATGATACGAGGCAAGCCGTCGCCGGGAAGGAACGAAACGATGGTACAACGGCTTCTTGCCCTGGATGTTGGAAACACACACACCGTGGTTGGCATCTTCGACGGTGAGGAACACCGGTCGCAGTACCGGCTCTCGACACATGCTGACCGGACGGAGGACGAGATCGGGTTGTGGTTCCGGCAGCTTCTCGAGTGGGAGCAGCTCACGCCCGACGATCTCACGGGCGTTGCCGTTGCGTCCGTCGTGCCGCCACTCGATCCCCATCTCCGTCAGGCCATCGTCAAGTTTCTCAAGGCCGATCCTTTTTTTGTAGAGCCCGGAATCCGGACGGGGATGCCGCTCCGTGTGGACGTTCCCCAGGAGCTTGGCGCGGACCGGTTGTGCGACGCGGTGGCAGCCCATGCAAAATACGGCGGTCCGTGCGTCGTGATCGATTTCGGCACCGCGGCGACCTGGGAGGTCGTCTCATCACGGGGAGAATATCTCGGTGGCGTGATCGCTCCGGGACCCGGCATCACCTCGGAGGCGCTGTTTTCGAGAACGGCGAAGCTTCCGCACGTGGCCCTGGCGCCGCCTCCAAGGGTGATCGGTAAGGGAACGGTGGACAGCATTCAATCGGGGATTTTTTATGGTTACTTGGGACTTGTCGAGGGGATCACGCGAAGGATCCTCGATGAGCTTGGGCCAGCGCCCGTTATCGGTACCGGTGGTTTTGCGAACGAGGTGGCGGAGCATTGCCGGTTGATCGACCATGTCGAGCCGCGACTCACGCTCGATGGGCTGCGCCTTCTGTGGCTGAAGAATCTCTCTGGGGTGAGAGACTGATGGGGTCCTCGCACGATTCCGAGCGGGGGAAAATCCGGACGCGGGTCGAAAAATCCCTCCGCCCGATGACGTTGCCGAACTTTATTACGTTTCTCAGGATGGCCATGATCCCGTTTTTCGTGCTCGCGGTCAACGAGCACGAGTTTCAACTGGCGGCGCTCATCTTTGTTCTGGCCGGTGTGACCGACGCCATGGATGGCGCCATCGCAAGATCATTCCACATGGAATCCTTGTTTGGAACGTACCTCGATCCCATCGCGGACAAGTTGCTGCTCTCGACGGCGTACATCGCCCTGACGATCCCACAGGGGCAGGCTGTGGTCATCCCCCTGTGGCTTACCATCATGGCCCTTTTCAGGGATGCGTTGATCGTCATCGTCGCGCTCTTGCTGTACGTGGCGGCGGGGATGCGGCGGTTCCGGCCAACGATCTGGGGGAAGCTGACGACCTTCATGCACGTCTCGACCGTGACGCTCGTTCTCGTGGCCAACATTCGAAGCGTACCGGATTGGCTCCTCCTGACCTTTTTTTACGTGTCCTTCGGCTTCGTGATCATCTCTGGCTTCAACTACATCTACCGGGCCAGCAAGATGCTGGAAGCCGTGGAGGACCGGGAGTAGCAGCGGTCGCAACCTGCCGGTTGGCTCAGGGCTCGATCAATCGAACGTCTCTGGAGGATTGAAGCTCGGCATGAGACCGTTGAGGACGCGAACCACGTCACGAGCGATGACCTTCTCCTCGTTTGTCGGGACCACGAGCGCCTTGACCTTCGAATCGGGAGTTGAGATCTCACCCTCGCTCCCGATGATGCCAGCGTTCTTGTCCCGATCGAGCACGAGGCCCATGAACTCCATGCCCCGAAGCGTCCATTCCCGGACCTCGGGGCTGTTCTCTCCAATGCCGCCGGTAAAGATCACCGCATCGGCTCCCCCGAGAGCGGCTGCGTAGGCCCCGATGTATTTCTTCAGGCGGTAGCAGAACATCCGGAATGCGACGTCCGCGCGCTGGTTCCCCTTGGCGCGCGCCTTGAGGAGCTCGCGCATGTCGGATGAAACGCCGGACACGCCGTACAGGCCCGAATGCTTGTTGAGCATGGTGTTGATCTGGTGGAGCGTCATCTCCTCCATGGCCATCAGCCAGGGAATGATCGCCGGGTCGAGGTCCCCGGAGCGGGTGCCCATGAGGAGGCCCTCCAGGGGCGTAAAGCCCATCGAGGTATCGATGCTCTTCGCGTGATCGATGGCCGCAACCGAGCAGCCGTTGCCAAGGTGACACGTGATCAGCTTCTTGTCGGCTCGCTTCCAGCCAAGGATTTGGCATGCGCGGAACGAAACGTACCGGTGGGATGTTCCGTGAAACCCGTACCGCCGCAATTGACGTTTCTTGTAGAACTGGAACGGAATGCCGTAAAGAAACGCGTGGGCCGGCATCGTCTGGTGGTAGGCGGTGTCGAACACGGCGACGTGCGGCACGTCCGGAAGAATGGCATGCGCGGCGTGGTAGCCCCGGAGGTTTGCCGGGTTGTGAAGCGGGGCCAGGACGGAGCATGACTCGATCATTTCGACGACGTCGGGCGTCATGAGCACGGACGATGCAAACTCCTCGCCGCCGTGGACGACGCGATGCCCGACCGCCTCGATCTCTTCGACCTTCTCGAGCAGGCCATGGTCCGGGTCGACCAGGGCACGGAGAACCCAGTCGATCGCGGCCCGGTGCTCCAGGATCTCGTGGTAGTCCTGGTACACCGGTTTTTCGGGGATCTTCAAGACCAGCCGGGAATCCGAGAGCCCGATCTTCTCAACGAGCCCCGTTGCCAGGGTCTTGTCCTGGTGGGCTTTCATCCGCTCGAGATCCGTCTCGATGATCTGAAACTTCACTGAGGAAGATCCGCTGTTGAGTACGAGAATCTTCATCTTTTTCTCCTTGAGCCCCAGCTGGAACCTGGGAATAGTGCTGTTTATGCGAGGCCGGGCTTATCATCCGGAAGACGGTCCAGCCGCCGCCGGTTGGTATCGTATGCGAAGAATCCCTGGCCAGTCTTTGCGCCGAGCAACCCGGCACGCACGAGGCGCTTCAGAAGGGGGCAGGCGCGGAATCGCGCTTCCCCGGTTTCCTGGAACATGTGCTGCATCCAGTTGAAGACCCGGTCGAGCCCGACGCGATCTGCCCACTCCAATGGACCGGTTCTGAAATCGTAGCCAAGCTTGAGGGCCAGGTCGACCTCGGCAGCGGTGGCGACCCCTTCCATGACGACGTGCATCGCCTCGTTGATCAGGGGGAGCACGACCCGCGTCGTCACGAAGCCGGGCATCTCGAAGACCTTGATCGGGACCTTGTCCAGCAGTCGTGCGAACTCGATGGCGCGGTCGTATACCTCGTCCCGCGTCAGCTGCCCCCTGACGACCTCGACCACGCGCGTCGAGGTGACGGGGTAGAGGAAGTGCATCCCCAGAACGCGTTCCGGGTTGCGGCATGAAGCAGCGATCTCTGTGATCGACAGCGTTGATGTATTGATGACGATCGGGTGCCCGGGCGGCATTCTCTGGTCCAGCTCCTGGACAATCTCACGCTTGAGCTCGAAGTTCTCCTGGACCGTCTCGATGGCGAGGTCGCACGCCGCGGCGCAGTCGAACTGGGTGACCCACGTGATTCTCGAGAGGATCGCTTTTTTCTCGGCCTCGGTGAGGTTGAAGCGGGCGATCTCGTGGTCGAGAGTCTCCTCGAGAGAGCTCCGGGCTTCCTCGGCCCGTTCCATGGAGATCTCTTTGAGACAGACGTTGATGCCCTCCTGGGCGACCTTGGTGGCAATCGAGCGCCCCATCATGCCGGCGCCGATGATCGAAACGTGGTGCAGTTCCCAGCTCATGATCGGATTCTATCACCACTGAGGGAAAAGTGAATCGGCATTCAGTCTGATGGTTCCGCGGGCGGGTGCCCGGCGGCCTCGCGGCATACGTCACACCGCAACAACTTTGCGGACCGTGCAGCGCGGGAGATGCGCTGGTATAGTGGCGCCATGAAGAAGCTCCTGCTCGGTATTGCCATCCTCGGTCTGCTTGTGGCGACCGGGTTCTCCGCCCCGCCGGCGGCCCCCGTGTTTCCGGATCTGACCTTGATGCCCGTCACCGGTGCCAAACCCGTCCAGCTCTCCTCGTTCCGGGGCCGGCCCGTGCTCATCGACTTCTGGGCGACGTGGTGCCCACCGTGCCGGGTCGAGCTGCCAGAGCTCCAGAAGCTGTACAACGAGCTGGGGAAACGTGGTTTGACCGTGGCGGCGATCAACGTCGACCGCACTCCTGTCGCGGTCGGCCCGTTTCTCAAAGCGATGAAGTTGAGCCTCCCGGTTTTCCGCGTGGATCTTCGTGTTCTCGGAGAGCTCGGCATACGGGCCCTTCCCACGAGCGTTCTCCTCGATTCCGAGGGCCGCGTGAACCGGGTGTACCAGGGGTACTCGCCGGAGATGGCGCAGGATCTGCGGAGCAGAATCGTCTCTCTCCTGCCGAAGCACGGCGGCGGACGGCATCAGGGACGGCCCGGGGCACCCGCAGGATCGTGATGCGGGTGCGTGAGATCGCGTCTGGTGCATCGTAAGAGTTCATGGCACGTCATCCTTGCGGGGGCCGTGGGTGTGCTGGCGGCCCTGCCAGCCGCGGCCTGGAGCCCGGTTGTCACCCGGACGGTCGCCTGGAGGGCGGTGCAGTTCTTTCCGCCGGATCTCGCCGAACAGGTCCGCACGAACCACCGGTTCTACGATCGGGGGATCCGGGAAGGGCTGGCGTCGCCCCCGGCCTGGCGCGGCGGCCCGCCGGGCTCTCTCATCCCGGCGCTTGAGGAGCAGGTGAGGGCCTGCATTCGCGACCTGAAACGCCCCGTTCCGCTCAGCCAGATCGTGGAGGAGCTCGGCCAGCTCGCCGTCCGGGTCGCCGATGCGAACGATCCCCTGGCCATTGGACGCGGCGATCCACGGGAGCCATACTACCGGGCGGGGTACGAGCAGTACGTCGAGACCATCCTGCCGCGCGTCGAGATGGTCTATTACGGCCAAGATCCCGGCATCGTGCGCCAAGGCCGGCTCGACGCCTTCGTGACAGGGGTGGTCAACCGGAGCCGCTCCTGGTATCCACTGATCGGGGAAGAGTTCTACCGGACCGGACATCTTCGGGACTGGCGCACGTTCGACGATCGTTCGGTAGCCTTCGGTATCGCAGGTGTCTCGCTCTCCCACGCGCTGACCGACATGGCCAACCTGGCGTCGTACATCTGGGGCGCCGGAGGCGGCCTCGTGCCCACCCCGCTCCCAACGCCGGTAGGGCACGTCGGCCCGACGATCACGGTCGGCCTCGCCGGCGGATTCCCCGAGAGACGCCAGCAACAGCACGGCGCCCCCGCCATGCCCGTCTCCAGGATCAAGCTGCCTCCACCGTAAGCGTCCTGGAATCGTTTCCGGGGGCAAGCATCAGGTTCAGGGAACCGCCATCTGGCTAGAATGCTATCGTCGTG
>JAADFN010000214.1 GCA_013152895.1 Acidobacteriota bacterium
CGGCATGAGCTTCGAGCCGGACCCGCGCTCGCGCGAGGGACGGATCGACGCGAATGACGCGGGCCGGCCACAGGCCGGGCCTCCCGGGCGCTGACCGCGGCCCTGCTCCAAGCAGGGCCTCCCAGGCGCAAGGCGCCGTCCACACACTCTCGCGCCTCTCGCCAAGATGCCTGATCATCATGCGGCCTTACAGGTGTCGTCCGGCGCTTAATGGCACTTGCAGGCGTACGGTATAATCCCGGTCGAAGGAGACGACGATGAAACGAACCCTTATCCCTGTTATCGCCCTGGCCATGATCCTCCCCGCCTGCGGGAGCAAGAAGGCAGCCAAAACCGTCGTTCAGCCCGCCGCGCCGGCGCCTGCTCACCAAGCATCTTCCCAGATGCCCAACGATGCGGTGCATCAGGGCATGGGAGACACGATGGGCACGGGCAGCGGTCACTCCATGGCGTTAAACACGAAAGTCAGCTTGCCCGAAGCGATTCGCAAGGCATGGTCGGGCGTCAAGATCAAGGTCATCAATACGAAGACCAAGAAGGCCGAGATGTTCACCGTTGCCATCGGTAGCACCAAGGTCCTCGGTGACAGCGGCCTGAAGATCACGGTCAAGAGCTTCGTCCCCGACTTCGTCATGGGAGCCGACGGGATTACCTCCCGCTCGGCAGAGTCCAAGAACCCCGCAGCGCAGGTCGTGATCTCGGACAACGGGAAACCGGACTTCAAGGGCTGGCTCTTCGCGGCGATGCCCAACATTCATCCGTATCCTCACCCCTTGTACCGGGTCGTGTTGGCTGGCGGCATTCCCTCGAAGTAGGGACGCCCACCCCGGCGGGCCGTCGTCCAAAGCGCCATGCTCCGGAGCCGCAGAGCGGGATGGATAGGGCGGGTGAGCGGCGGAGGCGAGAAACGCCACGGGGGTAGTGATCTCGCTGTCGATCAGGTGTGAATGACGGAGCTACTGCAACGGGTGCGAAGAGCTCTCCCCAGGAGGGCTCGCGTGCGGCACGGCTGCTCGAGACGTGGGCGCGCCGGAGCCTTCCGCCATGGCCACCCCTCCGACATGGGTGTACAGCGGCGACGTGACCTCCGGAAGGCGGCGATGATACTCGGCCGCCGGGATGGCGGTGCTCCAGTGACCGGTGAGGCGGAAAAGGCCAAGCACAGCCAGGTACATGCCGAGCGCCAGGCCGGTCGCCACGATCGGCCGGAGCCACCGTTTCGAGGATCGGGCGAACGGGGAACGGACGGCGAGACACCCGTCGACGGGGCAGGCCATCACGCAGTCCTGGCAGGAGGTGCATTCAAACGACGCCACCCGTGTCATCCGGTGGACTTCGAGCCGCGCCGGGCACACGTTGGTGCAGGCCCGGCAATCGGTGCATACATCCGGATCCCGGGTGACCTTGAATGGCGCCAGCCTTCCCAACATGCCGAGCAGGGCGCCGTACGGGCACAGGTACCGGCACCAGAAATCCCGGACGAAGACCGAGGCCACGACGAGCGCGCCAAGCACCGCGATCGTGAGCCGCGACGGGTGCGCGAAGAAGAGCCACATTTTGACGTCGACGAGCTTGGCGTAGGGACTGTGGAGGAAGGCGTCGATGCCGCGGGGGCTGAGGCTGAACCAGACGGCCCAGACGAAGAACCCGAGAACGAGGTACTTGAGACTGCGAAGAGGAATGTCGATCCACTTCGGCGGCGTGAGCCGCTTCCCGGTCACCCTGAAGCCGGTGCGTCCAAGAAACTCCGAGAAGAGGCCAACGGGACACAGGTGCGAGCAGAACGACTTGGCAACCACCACCGACATCAGGCAGATCCCCAGGAAGATCGCCAGCGCCGCCGGATGGATCGGATCGACCACGCCGGTATCAAGGAAATGCCGAAGGGCCATCATCCCATCGATCGGGAGGAAGCCTTCCACGCCTGCCGGGCGCCCAACCTGGGGCCAACGCCCAGCCAGTTGGGGTCCGAGCCACAGTGTGAACTGCACCCCGATCACGACGACCACAGCGAGCATCACCAGCTGGGCCGTACGGCGGTAGCTGAAAACCTTTGCTGGCCGCATTCTCGCCTCCACACGACGATCATGGCCTGAGCCGGCCCCTCGGCGCTTGACCACCGTCAAGCTTTCTGTCATGGAAGCATCAAACCTCGGTGAAACTACGCCGGACCGCCACAGACCACGGCCACACGAGCACGCGCCATCACGACGCCGTTATCCTCAGTCCTTCGTCAGTGTACGCCCGGTGGGCTTGCGATGCGGGATGATGACCGTCACTGCGGCAGCGGCCAGGACACCCGCCAGAAGCACGGCGAGCCAGACGTTGCCTGCCACGGGAAGCAGGCTTCCGGCGAGCAGCGCGCCCACGGCGGCACCAAGCTCGTCCGCGGAGAATCCTCGTCCGGAGGCCCGCTGCACGTGCGCTCCGCCAAGCAGACGGGCCGCGCCGGGAAAGATCGCGCCCGCGATCGCACCTCCGGCTGCCAGCAGCGCGGGCACCAGGGGCATCGGCCACGCCAGCGCCGCCGGCGTGGCGATCACCGCCGAGAGGAGACTCCCGGCGATGAGCAGGGCCGGCAACACTCGCTGGGGCTCTTTCCAGCGGGCCGCGAACAGCGCGCCGGCGGCCGCTCCACCCATGAACGCCGCCGACAGCGCACCGATCTCCCCGTACACGGAGCCCCGGGAAGCTTGCCAGCTCGCCAGCAGGAGAAACCACCAGCCCATCGCCGCCGCCCCGGCGGCCCCCGCGACAACTTCGCCGGAGCGCCGCCGGCTGCCCAATCCGATCACGAGGATCAACAACACGGCCACGCCGCCGCCAAGATCGAGGGCGCCCCTGTGCAGGTGAGCCAGGTCCAGGAGAAAGCGAACAACCCGGCGTTGGCCCCTCCCCTCCACCCGTGCCATCGCCGGCAACACCGCTTCCGGTTGCTGAGCGCGGTTCACCGGCGCCCGGCTTCCAGCCAGGAACCGGGTCAGCTCCCGCGCACGGTGGGGCGGCACCAGCATCGGCAGCACCTCTGGCACGAAGATTGGATCTCTCAGGCCTCTCCGTTTCCAGCGCTCCGCCAGCACGGCTGGATCGAGGTCATCAACGAGCGGCTGCTCCCCTGCCACCAGGAGCACTTCGTCGCCGGGAATCCCGGCGACATTGGAAAAGACCGACCGCAACGTCGCGGACAGCACCTCGAGCAGCCGTCCCGCTGCGCCACCACGGTACACGTCGCTGACTCCAACACGAACGACGAGCCTGCCTCCCGGGGCCAGTGCATCCCGGCAACGGCGGAAGAACCCGGCCGTCCGGGTCCGGTTCGCCCTCAGCGTCGCCGGGTCCGGGTCCAGGAGAAGAATCAGATCCCACGGGCCGCTCCGCCGCACGGCGCGAACCGGGTCCGCGTGGCACACCTCGACCCGCGGGTCGTCAAGCGCCCGCTTGAGGCCGCCACCGTACCATCCCGCGAGAATCCCCGGCAACTGGGGGTCATCGGAAACCACCATCAGCTTCTCGAGCGGATGCCGGAGCAGCACCTCGATCGTGCCGTCGGCCACGCCTCCGACGGTCAAGACTCTCTTTGGATCCGGATGCAGAAGCATCAACAGGTTGCCCCGCATCGAGACCTGCCACGGATCGGGATAGGTCGCCAGGAGCCGGCCATCCCCGTACAACGTTAACGGGGGACCAGACCCCAGCTCCAGCCGTTCGTCGTGGGTCTCACGCCAGGCGATGATGCGGCCCTCCCGCTTCGCCCATCGCCATCCCGCCCGGGCCAGCACACCGCCGGACGGCCATGCGCCAGCCGCAAAGGCCACGAGGACCAGCACCGCGAGCCACGGCGTGCGGCGCAGGGCCACCGCCAGGCACAACCCCGCCGTACCAATGAGCGCGGCAGCGCTCCCGAGCGGCGCGAGGGCGAAGGTAAAGAGGAGACCGCCCAGCAGGGCACCGGTGGCCTCCATCGCGTAGGAGCGCGCGGGTCCGGCGTGCGTCAGCCCGGATGCGAGCACCGGAAAGGCCCAGCCTCCCAGGACCGCCGCGGGAACGACCGCGGCCAGCCACACCCACGGGACCGCCCACCCCGCAGCCGCCTCACCTGGGGCCGCACCCGCCAGCGCCGGCGCGGCGCGCAGGAGAACGGCGCCCCCCATCGCAAAAGCCACGACCAGGAAGGGCGCCGCCTCGCCAAGGGAGCCAACCCGGCTGTGGGCGCCAAGCCGGGCCCCAACGGCCATGGAAACCAGCCAGAGCGTCATCACCACCGTCCACGACAGCTCGGACCCCCCGAGGGCAGCCATGCCTTCCCGGAGCAGGACGGCCTGGGAGACCGTCGCCGCAAAACCCAGGGAGATCAGGCTGACCCGGGAGCGCGTGAGCTGAAAACCGAGCCTGCTCCGTGAGCGTGGTCCATTCATGCGGTGACCGCCATCGTTGCTACCGGCATCCATACGCCCATTATCCCCCGCCCCTGCCCGCCGGGCACCTCCCGTTTCAAGTTTCGCTCCGCCCACCCGCCGCGTTCGCCACCGCAACGGTGCGCCAACGCCCTTCGAATCGCCGAGGACGGATGCGAAACACGACAAGTTATAATGAATCAAGAAAGTAGCCGGAGAGCTGCAAGGAGGCGATCATGCGGAGAACGTTTCACACGGTGCGGGGGCCATGGCAGATGGTGATGGCCTTGGCTGTCATCCTGGTGGTTGCCGGGGCGCTCGCCACGGTCAGCTCAGCCGCCGAGGGCGGCCAGAACAACGGTCAGCGCGTCTGCTGTTTCACGCAACCCCAGTACGCCGGTGTCTGCAAGGTGACCCCCACCAAGGACGAGACCTGCGCCAGCATCCTGGCGTATCTCAACAACCCGAGGAGCGGCGGGAAGGGGTATTGCAGGAACACTGCGATCCGCGGCGGATGGAAATTGATCGATTGCTACCGGCACGCTCACAAGAGGGCGCATCCGAAAGAACATACGTAGAAAGTCACGGCTCGATCCGCTATATCCATCCGGGACGTGCGTCAGCAGAAGCTGCGCAACAGCTCCAGCGCCTCGCGGTCCCAGCCCGAACCGGGCGGCCCCTTCGGCGTTTCCAGGACCATTGGCGTCGATTCGAGGCGCGGATCACGCACGATCCGCGCAAACGTCGCCGCCCCCAGCACACCGTATCCGATGCGTTCGTGACGATCCCGGCCCGATCCCATGGCGACATTCGTGTCGTTGAGATGCACCAGCTCCGGAGTGGACCGGCCCGTGGCCTCGCCAAAGGCCGCCCACATCGTCTCCCACCCCTCGGGGCTCGCGAGGTCGTAGCCCCCGGCCCACAGGTGGGCCGTGTCCCAGCACACCCCCGTACGCCCTGCGGGCAACACCGCCAGTACCCGTCCGATCTCGTTCCATGACCGTCCGAGCGTTGTTCCCTGACCAGCCGTAACCTCGATCAACAGCGTGGGCGCCCCAGGCGTTCGTTCGAGCGCTTCGAGAATCGTCGCGGCGGCCCGCTCGAGCCCTGCCTCGGCGCCATCCCCCCCGTGCGCCCCCGGGTGCAGCACGACCCCGGCCACCCCGAGCCGCTTCGCCCTCTCGAGCTGATCGGCGAGAAGCTCGAGGCTACGCCTCCTGAGCGTACCGTCTCCCGAAGCGACATTGATCAGGTATGGCGCGTGCACAAAGCTCGTTGCGAGAATCCCGGCCTCGAGCGCCGCGTCGCGGAAACGCCGTGCGGCGGCATCCGTCAGCTCCGGTCCTTCCCACCGTCCCGGCGACTGGGTGAAGATCTGCATCGCCGTGCACCCGAGATCGTGAGCACGTTCGACCGACCTCCAGATGCCTCCCGCGGCTGCACGCCCAGAGGCGGACATGCCGGCATCGAGCCAGGGGCATCTGCCCCGGCCTGCTTCCCAGCGCTCGGCCCGGCCATCATCGCCACGAGCATCAACCCCCGCACGGGATGCCCGGCAGGTCGAGGTCACAGTCACGGACCTCGAAGGTCAGCGGGCAATGATCCGACACGTCCCAGAAGGTTCCATCCTCTGCGCCGGGGCGAGACACGAGCGGCCGACAGCCCATCCGTGCACAGTGGAGCCACGTTTCGAGCTGGACCGACCTGTTGCGTTCCGCCAGGCTGCGGACGTACACACGGTCCAGGAGCGCCGGAACTTGAATGCCGTCGTGCCTGTCTGCACCTTCCCAGTACTCGCTGCATCCGCGCGCGTTGACGACACGCCGCAAACCTGCAGTTTGGAGAATCCGGTCGGCTGCCGCCACTTCCTCGCTCACGGATCCTCCCTCGGGACCGGTCGTATTGAAGTCCCCCTGAAGAACAACGTCCTGGTCGCCGACCTTCGCCACCCAGGCGTTGATCCAGGCGGCCAACTTCCGGTACTGCCGGAGGCGCTCGGGATACCCCCGGGGGCCGGCCCGCAGATGAACCTCGACCACCGTGAAGTCGATTCCGTGCGGCCGGGTGCTTCGCAGGTACACCGCCATCGCCGGCCGCAACGAGGCATCGAGCGCGACGGACGTGATCTCCACGGGCTTCGCCGCTTCCCGCAGGCGGTTGGAATCCCAGACGATCCCCACGTGCTGATCCCACCGGCCGCCGCCCTTGCTGAAGACGCCGCGATACCGGCGGCGTCCTTCGACCTTGCGGAAGAGCCGCATGAACAGGTGCGGCTCGTGGATCTCTTCGAGCCCGAGCACGTCGGTATCCAGCCCAGCCAGGACCTTCTCCAGATCGCAGAAGTTCGTCCTCCGCGAGTACCCCAGGTCTGGATACTGCGGCCTGTCGTCCCTCGGGAAGTTCCGGACGTTCCACGCCGAGATGCGCAGGTCTCCAGGCTCAGGAGGCGGTGGCAGCTCCGCTTCCGTAACGGAGGGTCCGGGAAAACCCGCGCACGGGTTCTGCGTTCGCCGCCACACGATCACCACGGCAACCGCCAGAATCAAGGCCACGATGAAGAACACGAGCCGTGAACGTCTTGCCATGGCCAAAGTGTGAGCCATCCGCGTCCCAAGATGCAAGCGGCGCCCGGATTCAGTGGTATGCTCATTTCAGGGCAACCGTGTGATCTGAAATGAAGAAGGGAGGTAAGCATGAAACTGAACGTAAAGGCGCTGAGTTTGACGGCCGGAATCCTCTGGGGGTTGACGATCTTCCTTGCGACCTTGTGGCTGCTCGTCTTTGGCTACAGCGGTCACTTCATCACCGTTCTCAACCACTTCTACTTCGGATACAGCTTCTCGGTGATCGGAGCCTTCATCGGACTTGCATGGGGCTTCGTGGACGGCGCGATCTGCGGGGCGATCTTCGCCTGGCTCTACAACGCTCTCGCCGCCTGATCAGGCGTCTCCACGCGGTTGTTTGGGTGACCCGGAGCCTGGCGACGCACCCGGTGGCGCCGCCACGCTCCGCCAAACGAGAGCTTCCCGGCGAGTCACCAGCCAAGCTCCTCGATCTCGACGATCCCCGCGGTGACATCGGCCCTCGCCTTTTCGACGGCGTCGTGAACGCCCGGCAGTGAGGCCGCGTCGTTGGAGCGGTTGAGCGTAAAGCTCACCACGCCGGAGCCAAGATCGAACCGGTACAGCTTCGCAGTCATCGTGCCCGCCCAAACTTCCTGGGCCACGCGGCTCATCGCCTCCCCGAGGTCGATGCGTAACGTCCCAAGCACCAGGTCCGGCGCCGTGTGAACAAGCGTCGGATCGGCGCTGACCAGGAGAATCCCCGCCTTCCGGCACGCCGTTACGACGGCCGGATCCGTGACCTCAGAGGTGTCCAAGGCGACACGGACACCCTCCTTGGCCAGTCCAGGGACTCCCGCCGGGCCATCGGCAACAACGACTTTGCCCCGCCGCACGGTCGCTTCGAAGCCCTTGATGAAACCGCCCTCGGCCCTGCTGAAAAACAGGTCCTTGCCACCTTCCCGGATGATGCCGGCCACCGCACGTTTCCCGGCCCGGGCCGTACCCGCCGCCACGCCCGCGAGGTACCCAGGCTCTCCCATTGCAAAATCGATCGACGCGATATTTGGGCCGGTGATCTTGCCGGGAATGACGACGTACCAGCTTGCCGGGTAGGCGACGGCTTCTTCGTAAAGCAGATCCGCGAAACCCGCGCCGAGGCAGAAGACGATTTGCTCCCGCGCCCGCCCGGCCGCGCGGAGCGCCAGCCGCGCACCGTGCTCCGATCTCGCGGAACGGAATTGGCCAGCCGCATCGAGATCAGCCTTCAGCCGTCTCAAGCCCATCCGTGCCTGCCGCGCCATCGGAAGCTCTCCGGGGGGGAGAGCGTCGATCAGACCGACCCGCATTGCGGGAACGGGCGGAGGCGCCTTGCGGCGGTGACAGCCAGCTGGTCCGAGGAGCGTCAGCACAGCGCGAGCCCGCATGCCTCACGGGCCTTCGTCGCGAGAGCACGAGCACGCCTGTCAGTGTGGCGTTTCGACCGAGGTGGGGCCGAGGCGAGATCGTGGCAGGTCGCAGGTGGTGCAGCCGGGAGAAATCGCACGATGACTGGCGTACCCGCGGTCGTGCCGGGAAGTGCGCGAGATAGGTGAACCAGGCCACCCACCGCCCGAAGAGGCCAAGGCGCTCGGACAAACGGTCCGCTGCGGTACGTCCACTCTCGCCGCCTCGCCGCATTCCCGGAGACGTCGGCATCGGCCAGCCCGGCTTCCCTCCCGGAAGAATAGTGCGTCATTCGCATTTGAACATTCTATGACGTCCAACGCTCACCCGCATTCGCGCGCGCTTGAAATGCGGCGATCAAGAATGATTCGCCCATGAACGGCGCCGGTGTTCAGCTCGACCTCTTCAGCCCCGACCGGCTCGATCTCGGCGAAGCCCGGGAAGTGCTGAACGCAATCGCCACGCGCCGCAAACGGTTTGCCATCATTCCCGTGGAAATGCCGATGCGAGAAAACCTTTGGGCGCTGTGCGCCGCCTGTGCGGTTCGATCTCATCTCCCTGACGAACGGTGCAGCCCGGTGCCGGGCCGCCGCAACACCCTGTCTTGATTGGGCGGCCGGATATGCTAAGGTAAGGGCACCGTTTAACATTGGGGGTTTTCGAACATGATGAGATTGATTGGAAGCATTGTCCTCGGCGTCTTTGTGATTCTCTTGATCGTCACCCCGATTGTGGCCCAGGAAGTAACCCCAACACCAACGGCGACGGCGACTCCAACTGCGACACCGGTGGTCACCGCGACGCCAACCGGAGCTCCGAATCCTCGCGTTCCCATGATGAGCTCCTGGGGGCTCTCGGCCTTCCTGCTGACGATCGCCAGCGTGGCCATGTTTCTCCTCCGCAGACGAGGGTGAGCCAGCGCGCAGCTGACAGGGCCGACACACGCTCCACGGTACCGGCGGCAGACCGAGGGTAGCGCGACGGACCTCCGTCCAACGATGGTGGTCCGGAGGGATCGGACCGCCACGGCGAAGGCTTCTCCTCCTGTCATCCCGGGGCGCGCTTCCTGTTTCAAGGTCCCCCCGGAAGCCCACCACCCACAGGCCGCTTCCCGGTCTTCCCATCCTCCGCATCTGCGGTAGGATGAAAGCATGAATCTGTTCACCCTGATCTCGGACCTGGACGAGCTCCTCGAGATCGAGGCGGTCAGCGACTACTGCCCCAACGGCTTGCAGGTCGAGGGGCGTCACGAGATCCGGAAGATCGTCACCGGCGTCTCGGCGTCCCAGGCGCTGTTCAGGAACGCGATCGAGCTGGATGCGGACCTCATCCTCGTCCACCATGGCATCCTGTGGAACGGCACCGAGCCTCCGCGCATCGCCGGATCGTTCCGGGAAAGGATCAAGCTTCTGCTCGATCACGGCGTGTCGCTCGCGGCCTATCACCTTCCGCTGGACCGTCACATGGCGCTCGGCAACGCCGCACAGCTCGCCCGTCGTCTCGGCCTGGAGCAACTCGAGCCGTTCGGAGAGCACCGGGGCGTTTCTATCGGCGTCTGCGGCGTGCTTCCAGAGCCCGTTCCGGCCGCGGAGCTCGCCGAGGCCGTCGCCGCCGCCTGCCATCGCGAGCCGCAGCTCTTCGAGGGCGGACCGCGGGCCGTCTCGTCAGTCGGTATTGTCACGGGCGCAGCCCAACGGGAGTACCACCAGGCGGTCGCCGCCGGGCTTGACGCGTACATCACCGGCGAGGCAAGCGAGTGGGTCCAGGAACAGGCCGCCGAAGATGGCGTGCATTACATCGCGGCGGGGCACTACGCAACCGAGCGCTTCGGGGTCGTGGCGTTGGGCCGCTGGCTCGAAGAGGAACGCGACCTCGATGTCGAGTTTCTCGACCTCGTCAATCCCGTGTAGCACGGCCCCTCAAAGCCAAAGAAAACGATCGAAGGAGGCTATAAGCCGGATTCTGTGCTCCCTCGGGAGCGGCGTTCATTCATCTTGGCCGTGAGTCACCCCACGGCTCCAGCGGCCGACCCGGAAGCCTCCCCCACCGAAGCGGGTTGCGGGGGCGGACGACCCTTGGCTTCCCTATTTGGCCTTGCTCCGCACGGGGTTTACCATGCCTTCCCCGTTACCGGGAAAGCGGTGCGCTCTTACCGCACCCTTTCACCCTTACCCCCGTGCTGACACGGGGGCGGTCTGCTCTCTGCGGCACTTTCCCTCGCGTTACCGCGGCCGGGCGTTACCCGGCGTGCTGTCCGCCTGGAGTCCGGACTTTCCTCTCCCGGCCGGGGCCGGAAGCGAACGCCCGCCTCCTCCGATCGATTCAAGTATACAACGGTTCACCCCGCGTGCCGTCCGGCCCGTGAAGCACCGCGAAGGCCCGGGGGAGGGCTCACGCCGGTTCGGAGGCAACAATCTCGGATACGTTGCGTCCCTTCGATTTCGCCCGGTAGAGAGCCTCATCGGCCAGCTGAAGCCAGTTATCCGAACGGCCTCCGCGGCAAAGCACGAAACCGCACGACAAGGTCGGCCGGAACGTTCCCTGGGGGTGGACCGTCTCGGCCTCGCTGACGGCTGCATGGATTCTCCCAGAAGTCGTCCGGAGCCCGGCGGCATCGACCGCGGAAAGGATCAACAAGAATTCATCGCCGCCCCACCTCGCGACATAATCCGGCTCGCGCAGACACGCCCGCACGGCCTGGGCAACGCCTGTCAACAGACGATCACCCGTCTGGTGGCCAAAACGGTCATTGACCTCCTTGAAGCCGTCGATATCGGCAATCCCGAGGCCGAAGCTCTCACCCGTCCGCTGCGACCGGGCGACTTCCGCAGTCAAACGCAGGAGGGCGTCCCGCCGGTTCGGCAACCCGGTCAGCTCGTCCGTGCGGGAAAGCTCCTCCATGCGAACGTACGCGCGCTCCAACTCGTTCTTCTGCCGGAGGATCACGCGTTGACCCCGGGCGCGCAACGCCGTCCCAGCGCCAGCCATGATCAGCAAGAGCGTCACGGCGCCCAGGGCAATGGCAAGAAGATGGCTCTTGACACGTTGCGCAGACTCGCGCTGCTGGAGCAGGGCGATTTGAGCCTCTCGCCGCTTGGCCTCATAGGCCGTATGCAGCCCGGAGATCCGGGCCGCCTCCTCGGCGTCGAGGATTCTCTTGGACATGTCCCGCTGCCGGACGAGGTGGGAAAACGCGCGTGCGTCCTCTCCCAACGTGTGGAAAACGTCCGCCATCAGGCCATGGATCTCCGCGATGCTGGCCCGGTCGTGAAGCGTCGTGGCGATTCTCAGCGCCGTTTCGTACCGTTGAATCGCTTCCTTTGGACGGTTGGCCGCCGCCAGCAGATCGCCCATCACAATCTGGTTGTGAAGGTTGCCCCTCGTGCGACCGATCCGGTTGCAGATGGCGAAAGAACGTTCGAGCAACGTACCGGCCGAGCTGAGCCGGCCGAGTTGCACCTCCGACGAGGCCATGTTCGTCAACGCCATGGAGACAAGAGCGGGGTTTCCGAGCTTCGTTCCGAGGCGCTCGCATTCCTCGAACAAGGGGAGCGCTTTCGTGTGGTAGCCCTGGTCCGCAAGCAGGTTTCCTATGTTCAGCGCCAAGCCGGCACACCCCAGCTCGTACCCTTCCGCCTTGTAGATTCTCAGGGCCGTCCGATACTCAGCCAGGGCATGCTTCCTGTCGCCGGTTCTTCGAAGAACGTTGCCGATGGTGACATGTATATGCCCCACGGCGAGGCGATGCTCACGATCCGGACTCCGGGCCAGCAGCGCCTCCGCCTCGTGAAGGGCTTTCACGTAGACATCCATCGCATCCGCATAGTCGCCAAGACGCTCGAAAATATCTCCGGACCGGCGCAATGCTCTGAGCGCTCCCTCGGAATCCCTCGCCCGTATCAACAGCCTCCGGGCGGCCCGGCTGCGCTCAAGCGCATCCCCGAGAGATTCCGCATCCCACTCAACCTGCGCCAGCGCGTACTGGGCGTGACCCCGGGCCAACGTGTCGCCCTGTGCGGTGGCCATCTTCGACGCCTTCTTCGCCGCCTCCATGCGCTCTTCAATCGTGAGCTTCCGGTCCCCGGCCCGCTGCAACAGGCTCTTGACCGTATCCGGTCCCTCTGCCCCGGATGGCGGAGCCGCCGGCGCTGAGACTGCCAGAAGGCACAAAATCGCCGGAAGGACATATGGAAGGATCCTGATGCGGGTCACTCCTGCCATCATACCCGGTTCAGGCGTCTCCGCGAGCGCTCGACTTCCCGGGCGCCGTACCCTTCCTTTGTCTCCCGCTCGCTGGCGTTGTGGCTTCTGGGCTTGCGGGCGTTACCGACGCGTCGGTGTTTCACGCCGGGCGATCCGCAATACCGCTACAATGGCCATGGATACGCCGCAGGAGGCCAACATGGAAAACCCGGAGCTGGCAGAGCTTGAAGGAGCATCTTTCGATGCACTCGTGATCGGATCGGGCATCGGAGGCCTGGCGGCGGCTGCGTTGCTCACGCAGGAGGCCGGCTGGCGCGTTCTGGTGCTCGAGCGGCACGATGTGCCGGGCGGATTCACGCACACGTTCAGCCGGAATGGATGGGAGTGGGACGTGGGTCTCCACTACGTGGGCGGCGTCATGGGGCGGCAAACCCCGATCCGGAAGCTCTTCGATCGGATCAGCCAGGGTCGGTTGACGTGGGAATCCCTGGGCGAGGTGTACGACACGGTGATCGTCGGGGACCGGACATTCGAGCTCGCCGCGGGACGGAGACAGTGGTTGGAGCGGATGACCGAGGCCTTCCCCGGCTCCAGAAACGTCCTCGATAACTACCTCGAGCTCGTCTCCAAGACCGTGTCGGCGTCCCTGACGTTCTTCGAATCGAAAGCGCTTCCGCCCGCGGTCGATGTCATAGCCGGCTGGGCGATGCGGCGGCGGTTCCACTCGTTTTCAGACCGAACCGTCGGCCAGGTCCTGGATGATCTCACCGACGACCCCCTGCTGCGCACCGTGCTGACCGCGCAGTACGGGGACTACGGCCTGCCCCCGTCCCGTGCAAGCTGGGCGATTCACGCCATGGTCGTGGAACACTACATGGACGGCGCGGGATACCCGGTGGGTGGCAGCGCCTCCCTCGCCGCCTCCATCACGCCGGTGATCACCGGCGCGGGAGGCCGCGTGGTCACCCGCGCCGAGGTCCGCGAGGTGCTGGTGGAAGGCGGGCGCGCAGTAGGCGTCCGCCTGACAGATGGCCTCGAGCTGAAGGCGCCCGTGGTCATCAGCGATGCAGGCGCGGCCGTCACCGCGCACACCCTGCTGCCGGAAGAGGCGCCGGGCCGCCGGGAGCTCCTGGAAACGGTCGAGCGGATCGGCCCCTCGTCCGGGCACGCCTGCCTCCACGTCGGTCTCGACGCCACGGCCGAGGAGCTCGGCCTCGGCCGCTCCAACCTGTGGGTCTACCCGGGGCCGGGCCACGACGCCTCGATGGAAATCTACCGGCACGACCCCTCGGCGCCCCTGCCGTTGGCCTTCATCTCGTTCCCATCGGCGAAAGACCCGACCTTTACCACGCGTCATCCCGGCAAGGCGACGATCGAGGTCGTCGGCTGGGTCCCGTTCGCCTGGTTCGAACGGTGGCGGCACACGTCCTGGAAACGGCGGGGCGACGAGTACGAAGCCTTCAAGGACCAGCTGGCGGCGCGGTACATGGACGTGCTCGAGCAACACGTCCCCCAGGTCACGGGACACGTTGCATTCTCGGAGCTGTCCACGCCCCTGACCACCCGGTGGTTTTGCAACTACGAGCACGGCGAGATCTACGGCCTCGATCACACGCCCCGGAGGTTCCGCGAGCATTCCCTGCGTCCCCGCACGCCCCTGCGCGGTTTCTACCTGACCGGCGCCGACGTCTGCACAGCCGGCATCGCCGGCGCCCTCTTCGGCGGCGTCCTCGCAGCCTCCTCGATCCTGGGCCGCAACCTGCTCAAGAAAGTGTGAGCACAACGGCTGGCGCGAACCGTCCTCCCGTCTGCAATCAACCGGTACTATTCGAACGTTGGAACAGCAGTGATCACGAGGCTTGAATTCGGCGGTCAAGACATCATGGCCACGAACGAGGCAGGCCATCGATACAAGCTCAACCCCGATACCCCCGAGGTGACACCTCTGAGAGGGTCTCTCGTAATCGATTGGAACGCGGTGTTTCTCGCGGCTGCGCCAGCAACAACGTGCCTCGAGCTCCCTTGGCCACGCCTCGATCGAAACGCCGCACCGCCACCTCCGCGGTCTCGCGACGAAAGTCCGTAGAAATGCGGGCTACTGGCACACCTTGTCCACATCCACGTTGTCACCGAGCATCTGCTTGGCCTGGGGCAGGCCAAGGCGGGCGGCCTTGCAGTACCACTTCTTGGCTTCCTTGAAATCCTTGGCGACGCCGTAGCCGTTGGCGTACAGGTTCCCCGCCGCGAACATGGCGGTGGCGTTGCCGTTTGCAGCGGCCTTCTTGTACCACTCCATCGCCTTGGAGTAATCCTGTTGCACACCGTTGCCGTTGTCGTACATGACGCCTGTGGCATATTGGGCCTCGACGAAACCCGCCCGCGCAGCCTCGAGGACCAGTTGGAAGGCTTTGTTGGCATCCTTCTCGACGCCTCGCCCCAAGGCATAGTGCATTCCAAGCTGGTATTGCGCGCGCGCGAAACCCTTGTCCGCTGCCTTTGTGTACCACTCGACCGCCTTTTTCTCGTTCTTCTTCACCCCACCGCCCTCTTCGTACAACCACCCCAGGTCGTACTCGGCAGCGGCAAGTCCTTGATCGGCCGCCTTTTTGAACCACCGGGCCGCCGCTGCGAGATCCTTGTTCAGACCTCCAGCACCTTTGGCGTACGCCGCACCCAGGTCATACTGAGCCTGAACGTAACCCAGCTCAGCAGCCTTGCGAATCTTGGCGATGGCCTCGCGCGAATCCGGTTTGACGCCGCGGGCTGGGTTGAGTACACCGAGCTTGTAAATGGCTTCGAGGCTCCCCCTCTTGGCCGCCTGGCGCAGGAGCGCGAGAGCCTTCTGGGTGTTTTTTTCAACCCCGCCGCCTTGAAGATACATCATGGCGAGAGCGTACTCGGCGCCAGCGTGGCCCTGGCTGGCAGCTTCCATCATCCAGCGCGCGGATTTGGCGAGATCCTTTTGAGCCCCGAGGCCCCGACCATAGAGGGTCCCGAGCGCGTACTGCGCTGGCGCCCATCCCTGCGAGGCCGATCTCCGGATCCACGTAAACGCCGTCTTGGGGTTCTTCTCCACCCCTCTGCCCTTCAGATAGGCGATCCCGAGGTTGAACTGCGCCTTGGCGTGGCCGAGCTCGGCTGCCTTCCGATACCACGTCACCGCCAGTTCCGGATCCCGCGGTACGCCCTGGCCCATCGCATAGAGGTAGCCAATACGGAACTGGGCCTCGGGGTTTCCCTGCGCTGCGAGCGGACGCCAGAGCTTCAGCGCAGTGGCATAGTCTCCGGCCGTGTACGCTGCCATACCACGGTCCATTGGAGTTTGGTGATCTCCCGCGGGGACGGCACCGGCCACGGCCGGAGGGAAAAGCAACAGGGCCGCAAGGGCGAGGGTGCGGGTCGCTTTCTTCATGATCGGAACCTCCAGTGGGAACACTGAAATCATACCCTCACCCGGCGGCAAACTGAAGAAGAAACGGCGCGCCCGGAGGCGCGCCCCCCGGGCCCCCCGAGCGAACTGACGTATCAGAGCGACCAGTGAAGTCCGAGCGCCTTGGCCAGGAAGACAGCCATCTGCGCCCGCGTCAACGTTCCGTTAGGACAGAAGTTCCCACCGCCACACCCGGCGGTGATTCCGGAAGCTGCGAGAGCCTCGATTTGCTGAAAGCCAAAGCTCCCCACCGGAACGTCGTTGAACGTCGCGCCGGCCGGGGCGGGGGATATCGTGCGTTTCCAGCCAACGCTCACTCCCCCAAATCTCAGAGCGAACACCTCCGAATAGGTACCCTGGGGTACGAGGGCGAACGTAAAGGCGACATCACCGTACGAGCTATCCCCATCGATGTTCGCCCACTCGTGAAAAACCGGTGGGGTCGAGAAGCTCGCCGGCAGCGATGTGTATCCAGGTGTGCCGCTCTCCGTTGTGTCGGAGAGATAGGAGTACGAGGGCGATCCATCATGCTCATACACGGTGACGAACAGTCTCCAGGAGGCGTTCGGCGTGTTGTCGTACACGTTCGCATAGACATCATCGATTTCGGCGCCGTTCGGAAGGTTGAGCTGGACCCAGTACGCGGGGCTGTAGTTCGAGCCGTCGTCATGGGGAGTTACGTAGCCGGTACCCGGAGAGTAGTCCGGCAAAACCTGGTGTCCAAAGGGGAGGAATTGCGATGCGTGAACATACATGTACTGCAAACCTCCACCGAATGAGTCGGGCCGCTTCCTCTGCGGCGGCTGGGCGAGAGCCGAGATGGCCTGGGCGGGTGGAATACCGACCGCCACTTGGTCCGGGCAGGTGAACGCCCGGCCCTGCGCTCCCACGTTCGGTACCACCAGTGGCGCCAGGACCAGGACAACCAGAAACGACAGCATTTTCGAGAAGACCTTCATAGCAAACCTCCATGTTGCAGGCCGTGCGAGCACCATCCCAATGAAATGGGCGACGAGTCTCGTCCCAGCCCATCGTTGATAGTGTTCAATCGTCGGGCCGAGCTGTTTCCCTCACTTCGTGATCCTGTGGACTCCCGGCATGAATACGGAGAACGTCAGCCGCAAGACGCGTGTCCAGGCGCGTTCAAATCCCGGAGATGGAGACGCGATCTAACGGGTTTGCGGGCGCTGTTTCTCTGTGGTATAAGGCGCTGCGGGTCCTTCACGGGGGCCCGGAGTTATTCACTGATGCGGCCATTGTTTCTACCCCCTTCATCCTCGCGGCATGGTGCCGGAACGGTGAGCGTGTAGGAAGGCTGCCCAAACAGAGGAGAACGTAGGTGGAAAAGAAGTTGTTTGTTGGAAACCTGCCGTACAGCATGACGGATGCCGATCTCGAGCAGACGTTCAGCGCGTACGGGTCCGTCGAAAGTGCCATCGTGATTCGTGATCGCGACACTGGCAGGTCCCGGGGCTTCGGTTTCGTCGAGATGGCTTCCGGCGAGGAAGCCGAGGCTGCGCAGAAGGCACTCGACGGTTCGGCCGTGGACGGCCGCCCGTTGCGCGTCAACGAGGCGCACCCCCGCGAACCCAGGCAACGCCGGTCCGAACGCTGGTAAACTCGGCCAGCACACAAAAAGCCCCGCTGAAGCGGGGCTTTTTGTGTGGACTCCCTGGTCCTTTACTTTTTCGTCACCGCTGGCTTGGCAGCCGGCTTCGCCTCGAGATTGACGATCTTCGCCTTGGCACGAAGCCCATCGACATAATTCCGAACGGCCTGTTGAACCTTCTGCTGGCTCAAGAAGCCCTCGATATTCCCCTTGACCTCGGAAAAGGGACGCTTTCCGGCGGGACGGCGATCCTCGACCTTGATGACATGGTACCCAAAGCGGGTTTCCACGACGTCCGAGATCTCTCCCGGTTTGAGGGCAAATGCCGCATCCGCGAATGGCTTGACCATCTGGCTCTTGGAGAAATACCCAAGATCACCGCCGTTCTTGGCGCTGGGACCCTGCGATAGCTCCTTTGCGAGCTTGGCGAAATCCTCGCCCTTCAGCGCGCGCTGGCGGGCCGCGATCGCCTTGGCCTTGGCCGCCTTCTTTTCAGCGGGGGTCGCATTCGGCTTGACGGTGAACAGGATGTGGCGCGCATGAACCTGTGCCGGATGCTTGAAGAACTGGGGATTCTTGTCATAAAAGGCCTTCGCATCCGCCTCGGTGACCTTGGCCTTTGGAGCGATCTTCGTCCGGACGAATTGCTGCACCACGTTCGAATCGAGCATGGCTTGCCGGTACCGGTCGAAGGTCATGCCGCTCGCTGCCAGCATGCTATCGAGCTTCTGACGGCTTCCCGCACGCTTGACCAGCTGCTGCATCCGCTGATCTACCGCGGCGGTGTCGGGCTTCAGTCCCTGCTTGGTCGCAGCCTGGACGAGCAGCTTCTCGTCGACAACTTCCCGGGTTGCCATCTTGATGAGCTGATCCTTCCCAACTCTTTTTCCGCGCTGGCCCATCTGCTGAGCGAGGCCCTGAGCAGCCATGTCGATCTCCGTACGAGTCACAGGCGTCCCGTTGACCTTCAGAACTACGTCGCTCTTCGTTGGCGTTGCCGTGCCGGCCACCGCCGATGCGGCGGTGAGCAACACGATTCCGATTCCACTGATAACCTCTCGTCTCATTCTTGAAAACTCCTTTGATTATTGGAAGATGCGTCTCAACCGACGACCATGTCGAAAGGGCGTGTCTTCTCGTAGTTTGGTAGCATACCATTTCTTCGCGCTGAAGAACCCGCGCGCAAAGCCCTCCACGTGGCCTCATACCCCGCCCCGATCGCAGCCCGATCCAGCCGCGGGCCGGGCGAAAGAATCTTCGTCAGCTTACACGATCCTTTCGCGGATCTTTGCCGAAACGAGGTCCATCAACCAAACGGTCACCGCGATGAGCAGAACCAGCGTTCCCACCTGGCCCCACTCCCCGAGATCCACCCGCGGTTTGAGAATGTAGCCGATCCCGCCTCCACCGACGAAGCCGATGATCGTGGACATGCGCACGTTGATGTCCCAGCGGTAGATCGTGAACGAGAGGTACGGTGGAATGATCTGCGGTACCACTCCGTACCTCAGGACCTGGAAGGTTCCCGCGCCGGTGGCCGTGATCGCCTCCATCGGACCCGGATCGATGCTTTCGACCGATTCCGAATACAGCTTCGTCAACGCCGCGATCGAATGAACCCAAAGCGCGAGGACGCCCGCGAACGGCCCGATGCCAACCCATGAGATGAAAATCAGCGCCCACACGAGCGGCTCGACCGCCCGTGTGAAGTTCATCCCGGTTCGGACGGCCGTGTACATGACGCGGCTGAAACGGCTGGAGCGCGTGAGGTTCCGCGCTGCTGCGAACGAGAGCACGAATGCCAACGGGATGGCGAAGGCGGTGGCCATGAAGGCGAGGAACACGGTTTGCACGAGAAGGACGAGCCCCTGGTGCAGGACCACGCCCGAGGGATGAACCAGGCCGCGAACGATGTCGGACGCCTTGGAGAACTTGGTGAAGAAGGAGGGAAGATCGACCTCGGTGATCAACCAGCCGGAGAAGAAGGTCAGCTCGATGAACAGAACGGTGAACCAGCCGCGCAGCGTACGGTTCCAATCCAGATCCTGCTCCCATCGGGGGACGCCTCGCACCAGCGCCCGGCCCGGCGACGCGCCGATCCAGCTGGAAAACAGGTTCCATGCGAACGCCAGGATGAGCGCGGCGGCGCGATCATCCACCCGTAATGGAGCGTGTCGAGCGCCTCCTCGGCGGTGATCACCAGGCCGGTCGGCCCACGGCGGCACGAGAAGACGACCAGCAAGAACTCGATCATCAGGCCAAAGGTCCCGATCAGAATGGCGTCGGCAACCAGCGCCTTGAGCCTGGCGATGTTCTTCTCAAAACGTTGCGACGGCTGGATGACCTCGTGTCCCTTGGGCATCACGACCTCACATCACCGTGTTCGTGGCCGGCTCGGCCTCGGTTCCGTAGATCTCTCGATACGTGTACCGGTTGAGCTCGTCCGGCGCCCCTTGCCACACGAGACGGCCGTCGCGCAGCGCGACCACCCGGGTGGCATAGCGGCGAACGAGGTCAACATCGTGGAGGGAACAGATCACCGTCAGACCTTCTTCCCTGTTGAGCGCTTCGATATGCCGCATCACCGAATGACGCAACGCCGGGTCAAGCGACGCAACCGGCTCGTCCGCCAGGATCAGCTTCGGCTCCTGCAGAAGCGCGCGGGCGATGGCAACCCTCTGTTGCTGCCCGCCGGACAGCGTATCGGCCCGGTGATGCTCGCGGCCTCCAAGACCGACTCGCTCGAGCGCCGCGACGGCCCGTTCCCGGTCATCCTGGGAGAACTTCAGGAACAAGCTGGGGAGCAGCGACGCCCGTCCCAACGTCCCCGAGAGCACGTTGATCAGGGCCGAGTGTCTCCGGACGACGTTGAACTGCTGAAAGATCATCGCCACCTGGCGTCGAAGCTCCCGCAGCCTCGCGCCGGTGGCCGCCGTGATCTCCTCGCCAAAGATCCACACGTGTCCCTCGGTGGCATCGACGAGGCGGTTGATGCACCGCAGCAACGTCGACTTCCCGGATCCCGACAATCCCAGGACCACAAGGAACTCCTTTTCTCTGACCGTGAGATTGATATCTGCCAGCGCACGGATGCGCCCATCGAAAACCTTGCCCAGGCCCTCGATCCGGACGGCCGGAACGTCGCCTCCGCTCATCGGCCATGTCCCGCGCGCCGATGCCGCCGCTTCAACTTGGCCTCCTCCGCCTTCAGGAGCCGGCTCGCCGAGACCCCTGCAGCCTTCAACGCGGACCGAAAGCCATCGAACGTCGCATCCGAGCAGGGGGCGGCGGCCACGCCCGCCACGAGGTCGTAGTACGCCTCGCGGCCATTGGGGGTCTTCAAGAACCGCTGCAAGGACCGCTCGAACCGCTCCCACGTCTTGGGCGGAAATCCCCGGCGGATGCAGCACACGTCGTTCGGGATCGGGTCGGTCAAGGCGATGATGCGTACCTCTTCGAGCAACCGGCGCCGCTTCTCCTCCGTTGGGAGACGCTTGATGATGAGCCGGCGGGCGTCCCCGACGAGCGAGTGATCCCTGGCTTCGAGCTTTCCGGGCGGGGAGTAGAAAACAGCACCCCCCGCGACCTTCCCGTCCATCACCGCCTGCACGACGTTGGGATGTCCCCCGGCAAAAAACGTGTGCCCGAGCACAACCCCGGCCCGGTTGAGCAAAGCTCTCGCAAAAATATGGCCCGAGGTCGAGGTCTCGTCTGAAAACGCGAAGGACCGGCCGTTGAGGTCTTCAAGTCGCCGAATGCCCGAGTCGGTCCTCGTCAGGATGCACCCGTTGTACGACGTCGTCAGCTCGGGAACGGGATTCTCGGTCATGTCAATGACCCGCGTGTCCTTCAAGGTTCCCGGACGGTCGTACTCGAGCTCCTTGCGGCCATCGCCGACCAGGTCGAACGGTCCCGAAAAGACGTGACTGGATACCGCCGCATCCACCAGGCCGGGGTCATCCACCAGCTTCTTGACCGCATCCTTGTCCGAGCGTGCCGGCACTTCCACCCATCCAGGTGCGAGGCGATTGAGACGGCTGACGATGATCTTCCTCAGATTGTGGTTCAGGTTCCCGGGAACGGCGATCCTCCTCGCTGCGAGATCATGAAGCGAACCCGGCTGGCCGGGTCCCACCCGTGCCACGACGATGCCGAACAGGTCGTACGATCGAACCACCTGCAACTTGGCCTCGGCGCCGTACCGGGCATGGGCCAGCACATAGGCGAATGCTGGAACCCAGACAACGTCGGCCTGGCCGGCCCCAACGGCCTCGATGACCGCCGCGTAGCTCGTTGGCACCTCGCTGCGGAGTCGCAACCCCGAATCCGCGCGAATGAAACGCGCCAGTTGATCGCCGCGCCTGACGAGCGTACCCTGCTCAACTGACGGAACGAAGAGCATCCGGATGACACTTTCACCCCGCGATTCCACGACACGCCGGTGGTGCAGCGCCCCGAAAAACGCGACAAAGCTGGCCACCACGACAAACCAGCCAACCCAAGGAAGCCACGTTCCAAATCGTTGTCGTTCGCTCATCGTCCCTTCGGAGGTGAGGGCGCCGTGTTCGGGCCCCGCCGGCGCTCAGGGTACCACAGGCCCCCGGGCCGTCGCGCCCGGAGGTTGCGTCGTGTATCGTATGCAGGGGAGGTTGAGGCATGGCGGTTGCCCCCAAACGTCTCGAACGGTTTCTGGCAGCCTACCAGGAGTACGTGCAACACGTCCTTCGCCCAACGCAGACCGAGGTCATGCGGCTCCTGAGGCAGCGGCAAGACCCGGCGTACTGGAGCCGTCACAGGTCCGGCCAGCGCGTCGCCCTCCCCTCCCCGATCCGCACCAGCTTCTCCCGGATCAAGCGTCCCGAACAGGTAGTCGACAAGATCCTCCGCAAGCCGCAACGTTTCCCGGCCGGCCTGCAACCCGTCAGCTTCAGGAGCATGAGCGATGCGCTCGGCGTCCGCGTCATCGTCTTCGTCCTGTCCCACCTGGCCCTCGTCGACCGGGAGATCAGGTCGTCCAACGAGATCGAGATCTCAAAAAAGGAGCCGCCGATGATCTACGCAAGCGCAGATCAAGCGCGCATGCTCGGGCTGGAGCACCTCGTCCAAAAAGAAAAGGAGAGCGGGTATTCATCCGTTCATTACACGATCCGTCTCCGCCACACGTCGGTTCCCAGGAAAGAGCGCCCGTGGTTCGAGCTCCAGGTCCGGACCCTCGCCCAGGAGCTCTGGAGTGAGATCGAGCACCACCTCGGGTACAAGCCCGGCCGGCGTTCCAACGTTTCGGCCCGGCGGCAGCTCCGGATTCTCGCCAAGCACATCGCCGCCATCGACGAGCATTTCAACTTCTTGTACGAAGAGCTCAACCGGTTTCAGCAGACGGTCAGCTACAGCAGGGACGACCCGCTCAGCGTCGAGAACCTGCCATCCGTCCTCGCGGAGATCGGCTTGACCTGCGCCCAGCGGGACATGAATAACATTCTCAAGCTCCTCTACAGCCGCGGCCTGGAAACGGTGGGCGCTCTCGGGACCCTCGCGACGCCCCGGCGTCTCGAGATCATCCGTCACACGTACCTCTCCGTCACCGGGCGCCTGCCCACGAGCCTCGAGGTCATCGCCACGCTCGCCGCCCTCGTTGGCGCCGAGACCGAGGAGGAGGAGATCGAACGCATCAAGTCCCAGATCGCGTACAGGTGGGCGTGGGACGCGATCCGGTCCGAACACACGACGTCTGCGAAGTGATCATCACGGTCATTTCACGCGGGGGCGTCTACGTGCCCCGCTTGAGCAGGAGGACCTGGTAGGGCCACAGGCGAAGACGCAGGCGACCCTCGCCGCACACGTACTTCTCACCGGTAACGAGATCTCGGAGCATCCCCCCGAGGCCCAGCTCGCTGCAGGGCGCCGTCACCTCCACCGGGATCTGGGAAACGTTGATCAGACAGAGAATCGTATCCTCCGGATGCTCCGGGCTCCGCACGACGGCGAAGATGCGCCGGTCGAGGTCCAGCACGCGTTGGCCGGCGTTGGGATCAAACGCCGGTTCATTGGTCCGGATCTCCAGGAGATTGATGTACCGCCGGGCGATCTCCGCGTGCAGCGATCCCGGCCTGGACAGCAGCAAGAAGAATCGCGCCTCCTCGATCACCGGCCGGTTGACCGACCGTTTCGACCCCTCCTTGAGCACGGCGTGCTCATCGTTCTGCGCACCAATGACACTGGGCAAGTAAACCCCTGCCACCCCTTGCAGCACCAGGGCGACGG
>JAADFN010000215.1 GCA_013152895.1 Acidobacteriota bacterium
GCGGCGGCATCGGCGAGCGGGCCGCAGCCCTGGACGAGGACCTTGAGATCGGCGCCCATGCCCTCGGGGTTCAGCAGCCTCTTGATCTCCTGGCGCTCGGCATAGACGGCGGCATTGAGATCGGTCTCCATTCCCAGGCCGCGTTCTGCAGCGAGGTCGCCGAGACCGGCGCGAATGAGAAACTCGGCCAGCGGCCACAGGCCGACCTCTTTCCAGCCGAGCGAGGCTGCGGCACGCCTGAGATCGTCCCAGTTGATGTGCGCCGTGATGTCCTGCTCGCCCGGCGCTTCGAGCGGGTCCCGGCTCAGGCGGTGCCGGCGGTAGCAGGCCAGCGAGCCGTTCCTGCGGCCGCGCGGATTGTATAGCCTGTCGGCCGGGTAGCCATAGTCGAGCACGATCGCAAGGGCGTTTTCACCTGCCCAGGCGAGCAGCCTGCGGTGGAGCTGCTCCGCGCCGAGATTGATCTCGGCGATCTGGCCGACCTCGAGGACGATCCCACGGGAGGCGAGGTACTCGCGCGTGGCGTCCCTCGCCGGCCGTTCCTGCCAGCCGAGGCCCTCCCCGACCGCCGTCACCCACATCTCCATCAACCCCGTTTCCCGGCGGACGGCGCGCCGCACGGGCAGAGCATCATAAAGCTCCGAGGCGTGCAGAACCGCGGGACCAGGGGGCTGATCGGCCTCCTCGAGATCCGCAACGATCCTCACCCGGTGATCGCTCCTGAATACCATCTCCTGACGCGCGCGGCGCGCCGGCGAGCGCTCGGCCGAGACGATGCGGCGGATCCCGGCGTCCCCCCCGGGGGGCGCGGCGTCGATCAGGGCGCGGAGGAAGGCGCCGTCGCCCGAGGCGACGTCCGCCACCTCGACGCTGCCCACACCCGCGGCGAGGCTACCGATCAAACGGCCGAGCGTGGCCGCGTACCATCCCGAGGCGGTCGGCGCCGTCAGGAAATCCCCCCGCCGGCCGTACCGGACTTCTTCGCCGCTGTAATAGCCGTGAGCCGGATCGTACAGGGCCAGCTCCATCAGCTCGTCAAACGGGATGGCGCCCCCCCGGCGCTCGATCGCATCGTGGATCCACATCGGCTGTAAGTGTACACGTTCCGTGGCCTTACATCGCGTCTTCCGCCCATGCCCAGGTTGCGAAAAAGAAAGGGTTATGGTATACAACACAGGCTGCTTTCGGAAGAAAGTGGGCCGGTGGCCCACTTTTTTTAACGCAGCGAGGAAGGATATGAAGCTGGCACACACGTTGAGAGAACGGCTGGCGTCCCTTGTCGAGGCCGAGGGGTTGGAGCTTCTCGACATCGAGATCGCGGGAAGCGGCGCCAAGACGGTGATGCGTCTCGTCGTCGACGGCCCCGCCGGGGTCACGCTGGACCAGTGTGCCGGCATTTCGCGGGAAGCGTCCGCCTTGCTCGATGTCGAGGAGCCGTTCACGCACAGCTACACGTTGCAAGTGAGCTCACCGGGGTTGGACAGGAAGTTCTATTCCCAAGGCGATTACCGCCGCTTTGCCGGGCGGCGGGTCAAGATCAGGATGCGCCCGGAATACCGGGAATGCCGGTCTGCCAAAGGCGAGCTGCTCGGCCTTGAAAACGGGCTGGTCCGCCTCGCCGCCGAGAGTGGAGACATCCTGGAGCTGCCGCTACAGGCAATCTTCGAGGCCCGCCTCGAGATCGACTGGAACGCCGTGATGCATGAGAGGAAGTGCCGGAGATGAAATTGGAGATCAACACGCTGATCCGCCAGGTGGCGGCGGAGCGCGACATCGAGCCTGAAAAACTCCTCGACGCCGTCGCCGAGGCGATCACGTCGGCCGCCCGCAAGCATTACAAGGAGCGGAGCGTCCTGACCGAGATCGATCCCGTGACCGGCGAGGTGCTCTGCTGGAAGACCCGCGCCGTTGTCGAGGAGGTCGAGGACCCCGAGATCGAGATGACCCTCGAGGAAGCCCGCCAGATCGACCCCGAGGCCGAGATCGGGGGACAGGTCCGGTTGGAGCCGCTTGATACGTCGCAGCTGGGGCGCATCGCCGCGCAATCCGCAAGACAGGTGCTGTTTCAGCGCGTTCGCGAGGCCGAGCGCGCCGTCGTGTACAAGAACTACGCCGCGCGGATCGGCGAGATGCTCAACGGCATCGTCAAGCGGGTCGACCGCGGCAACATCATCGTGGAGCTCGGTGACACGGAAGGCATCATCCCGCGCGGACACCAGGTCCGTCACGAGCGGTACAGCCAGGGTGACCGCATCCGCGGCGTCGTCGTCGATGTCACCATGGACGCCAACCGCCCCCAGGTCGTTCTTTCCCGCACCGATCCACGACTCCTGGAAAAGCTCCTCGAAATGGAGGTCCCGGAGATCTACGACGGAACGGTCATCATCAAGAAGTGCGTGCGCGAGCCCGGAGAACGGGCCAAGGTGGCCGTTTTCTCGCGCGACCGGGACGTCGATCCCGTTGGCGCCTGCGTCGGGCTCAAGGGCTCCCGCGTCCAGTCGATTACCCGGGAGCTCAAGGGTGAGAAGATCGACATTATCCCCTGGAACAACGACCTGGTCACCTTCGCACAGAACGCGCTCGCGCCGGCCAAGATCAACCGGGTCGCCGTGCGCGAGGAACCGGTCATGGTGCGGGTCCATGACGAGGAAGGCAACCCGCTCGTCGACGACGAGGGTCAGGCAGTCTACGAGGAGAAGATGGACATGGTGCTCGACGTCATCGTCGGCAGCGAGCAGCTCTCGCTGGCGATCGGAAAACGGGGGCAGAACGTCAGGCTGGCCTCGAAGCTCCTCGGGAGCCGCATCGAGATCAAGAGCGAAGACGCCGTGAAAGATGAGCTTGCCTCGGCCCTGGCCTCGATGCTTCGAGAGATGGAAGGCGTCGAGGAAGAAGAGGCCGAGCTTCCCGACGTCGAAGTTCCGGCGGCTGAAATCGACTATGACGAGCTCATTCCGCTGGAGGATCTGCCAGCCCTGACCGAACGCCTCCGTGAGCGCCTGGAGGACCACGGGCTTCACACGGCGCAAGATGTCCTGGCGCGCACCGCCGAGGAGCTCTCCGATATTCCGGGAATCGGGCCGATGACGGCCCGGCGTCTCCTCGATATGGCCCAGCAAACCCTCGACAACGCCCGTGCCGAGGCGGCGGAGGAACAGGCGGAGGAGGAGTAGGTGCCCATGGTTCAACAGCTTCGAGTCATAGATCTCGCGAAGACCATGGGCATCAGCTCCACAGAGCTGATCTTCAAGCTTCGCTCGATCGGCGTCAATGTCGGCGGCGAAGAGGACACGCTGGATCTCGCGACCGTTCGTTCCATCATCACTGGAGAAACGCTCCAGAAGCGTCCCCGCGAGGTCATTGTCCGCAAAGAAACGACCGAAGAGGAAGCCGCTGCGAGCAGCGCCCGTGACAGGCTCGCCCGCCGCAAGCGGAGGCGCGTCATCAAGACTGCCAAGCCCATCCAGGAGGTTGCGGCAGCGGGAGCCGCAACCACGGCAGACACGGTCGAAACGCAGGCGACACCGCAGACGGCCGAGGCAGTTCCGGCGGCGCCGGCGGCTGGTGAGCCTCCCGAAGGCAAGCCCGCAGTGTCCGTGGCCGCAGCGCCGCCAGACGAGGCTGCACTCCCCGCTCAACCCGAGGTTGAGGCCGAGGCCGCGCCCGTCGAGGCTGCCGCAGGACCCGGCCCCGAGCCGGCCGTGGAGGCGCCCGCTGAACCGGCCGGCGAAGGAGCACCAGCCGAAGAAAGGGAAGCCGAGATCAAGCCGGCGCCCGAGATCTCGGAAGAGGAGCTCACGAGCGCCCGGCAGGGGACCGAAGAGGAGCCCCAACGCGTCCGTGCGCGCAAGGCGGCCCGCACGCCCCTGGAGGCCGGCCTGCGCGAGCTCTCCCAGGACGAGATCAAGGAACGCCTGAAGGCGCAGCGCGAAGCCGAAAAGCGGCGCAAGGAAGCCGGAAAGACGCGCGGTGCAAAAGCCAGGAGCCGCAAGGACAAGGCCGCCGCGGACGCCCAGGAGATTCGCGAGCTGCTCAACAAGTTCGAGGAACAGAAGCTCAAGAGCCAGCAGGAAGCGGCCGCGCCGTCGGCAAAACCATCCGGCCGGCGGATGCCGGGACGGGCGGCGAAGAAGAAACGGCGCCAGCAAAGGACCAGCGCGGCCCCGGCGCCGCCGCAGCCGAGACGGGTGATCACGTTCAAGGACGGCGTCAAGCCAGAAGGTCCCGTCATCCTCTCGGAAATGGTCACCCCCAAGGAGCTGGCCGAGAAGCTCAACATCAACGTCAAGGATCTGCTCGGCCTGTTGATTCAGCGCGGCATGATGGTGACGGCCAACCAGTCCCTCCCCCACCAGCTCGCCGAACAGGTGTGCGCGGACCTTGGAGTCGATGCCATGGTGGCGTCGATGGAAGAGGTTCTCGAATTCGAACGCGAGGAGAGCGACGAGGCTGCCGGGCCGCTCGAGGCGCGTCCGCCGGTCGTGACGGTCATGGGTCACGTGGATCACGGCAAGACGTCCCTGCTGGACGCCATCCGCTCGAGCCGCGTCGCCGACCAGGAGGCCGGCGGCATCACGCAGCACATCGGCGCCTCCCGGATCACGGCGCCCGATGGAAGGGCCGTCGTGTTCGTCGACACGCCCGGTCACGAGGCGTTCACCCAGATGCGCGCCCGCGGCGCCCAGGTAACGGACATCGTTGTGCTCGTCGTCGCAGCGGACGACGGCGTCATGCCCCAGACGATCGAGGCGATCAACCATGCCCGGGCGGCCAAGGTGCCGGTCGTCGTGGCGATCAACAAGATCGACAAGCCGAACGCAAACCCGGACCGTGTCAAGCAGGCCCTCGCCGAGCACGATGTCCTGGTCGAGGAGTGGGGCGGCGACGTGCCCTCGGTCGAAGTTTCCGCCAAGAAGAAGATCGGCATTCAGGATCTGCTCGACATGGTCCTGCTCGTTGCAGAGATGAGGGACCTCAAGGCGACGCGGGAGGGGCCGGCCCGGGGCATCGTCCTCGAAGCCCGCAAGGAGAAGGGCCGCGGCATCGTCGCCACGGTCATCATCAAGGAGGGAACGCTCAAAGTCGGCGATTACTTCTTCTGCGGCTCGACGTGGGGACGCGTACGCGCCATGGCCGACGATCTCGGCAACCGCGTCGACGAGGCGGGACCCTCCGAACCTGTCGAGATCATGGGATTCGACAACGTCCCCGGCGCGGGCGACCTGCTGAACGTGGTTGGGACCGAGGCCAAGGCGATCGAGGTGGCGTCGTTCAGACGGCAGAGGGAGAAGGACGAGGCCCTGATGGCAACGCGAAAGGTCTCGCTGGAGAACCTCTTCGACCAGATCGCGGCCGACGAAATCAAGGAGCTCAACGTCGTCATCAAGGCGGACGTGCAGGGATCTGTCGAGGTCCTCAGGGATACGCTGACGAACCTCTCGACGGAAAAGGTCAAGATCAACGTGTTACACGGCTCCGTCGGCGCCGTGACGACGAACGATGTCATGCTCGCGTCGGCCTCCAACGCGATCATCATCGGTTTCAACGTGCGGCCGCAGCGGACGGCCCGCGATCTTGCCGAGAAGGAAAAGGTCGACGTCCGTCTTCACACCGTCATCTACGAGGTGATCGACGAGATCAAGAAGGCCATGATCGGCCTCCTGGAGCCCGAGTACACGGAGGAGCAGCTCGGCCAGGCGGAGGTTCGCGAGGTCTTCCGCGTCCCGAAAGCCGGGACCGTCGCCGGGTGTTTCGTGATCGAGGGCGTGATCCCGCGCAGCGCGAAGGTGCGGCTGCTCCGCGACAACGTGGTGATCTACGACGGCACCATCGCGTCCCTGAGGCACTTCAAGGACGACGTCGCGGAAGTCCGGCAGGGCTTTGAATGCGGCATCGGGCTCGAACGTTTCCAGGACATCAAGGTGGGCGACGTCATTGAAGCGTACAAGATGATCGAGGTCGAGCCCGAGCTGTAGCGCCGGGCTCAAACGAGATGAACGTGAGTCAGAACCTGTTCGTCGGGGTGGCGCGGTTGGAGCTGCACATCCCCGAAGCCCGGAGTCTCAAGGACCGCAGACGAGCGCTCCGGCCGTTGATCGAACGTCTCAGAAACCGGCATCGCGTGCTCGTCATCGAGACCGGCCATACCGATCTTCACCAACGCGCTGCGCTCGCGATCTGTGGCGTTTCCACAACTGCTGCCGATCTCGAGCAACGATTTGATCGCGTCCACAGGACGGTGGACGAGATCTGGGCCGGCGTCATCCTGAGCTGGGACGTCGAGCTGGTCCAGGTTTGAAAAGACAAGGAGACACCATGCCTCACACATCTTTTGACCGCAACGCCCGTCTCCAAGAGGCCATCCGGTCGATGCTGACTGACCTCCTGATGTTCGAGGTGAAGGATCCCCGCCTGGAAGGCGTCACCATCTCCGGAGTGCGGCTCTCGGGCGACCGCGCGTACGCAAGGATCTACTTTTCCCTGATCGGCGGCGAGGAGCTGGAAGCTCGCGCCGTCGAGGGCTTCGCCGCCGCATCGTCCTTCCTCCGCCGGGAGCTCGGCCGCCGCATGCGGCTCCGGATCGTTCCCGAGCTCAGGTTCATGCGGGACACGTCGTACGAATACGGAGACCACATGGAGCGCGTCCTGGAAAAACTGCACGAGGAGGGCCTGATCCCGCCCGAAGACGATGCTCCGAACGGCAAGGAGAACGAATGACCCCCACGCCTTCCGGTCCCGCGGCGGCCGTCGATCGCCTTCGCCGGGCGCGGCGCGCGCTCGTCACGTCGCACCAAAGCCCCGACGGCGACGCGCTGGGCTCCGAGCTCGCCATCGCCGAGCTGGCACACAAGCTCGGCGTCGAAACCGAGATCATCAACCGCGACCCGGCGCCGTCCGGGCTGGGCGAGCTGCCGGGAGCCGAATCGATCGTGGTCCAGGAGAGCTTGCCCGAAACGTTCCCCGAGGCGTTCGACCTCGTCGTCACGATGGAATGCCCGGGGCTCGACCGCACCGGTTTCGACGGGCTCGATCGCGTCCCCATCCTCAACATTGACCATCACCAGGCCAACGAACGGTACGGCGACATCAACTATCTCGACGAGGCGTCTCCCGCCGTCGGCGAGATGGTCTTCCTGATGTTCGACGTCGCCCGGCTGATGCCCTCGGCTGACGCTGCGACCAACATGTTCGCCGCGCTGAGCACCGACACGGGCGATTTCAGGTACCCGAACGCGACGCCCCGCGCCTTCCTGGCTGCCGCGAAGATGGTCGCCGCCGGAGCGCGCCCCGAACGCGTGGCCGAATGGGTCCACGAGCGGAGGACCGAAGCGTCGATCCGGCTTCTCGGCGAGGCCCTGCGCACCCTCGAGCTGGAGTGCGACGGCCGCCTGGCGACCATCGTCGCCGATCCGGGCGCCTTCGAACGGGCGGGCGCTACCCCCACCGATACCGAGGACGTCATCGACGTACCCCGTTCGATCGCCGGCGTCCAGGTCGTGGCGTTCCTCAAGCAGTGGAAGCCTCCCACGATTCGGATAAGCCTGAGATCGAAGGGATCGATCGACGTCCGTTCCGTGGCCGTCCAGCTGGGAGGAGGCGGCCACACGAACGCGGCCGGGTGCAGCACCGAGGGAGACCTGGCTGCCGTCAGAGAAGAGCTGGCAACCCGCCTCAAACGCCTTCTGGAGGATGCCTCATGAGCCGCCGCCCCGCCCGCTGGCACGGTTTGCTTCCCATTGCAAAGATACCCGGGCCAACGTCTCACGACGTAGTGGACATGGCGCGAAAGGCGTTACGCCAGCGCCGGATCGGCCATACCGGGACGCTGGACCCGTCGGCCGAGGGGCTCCTCCTGCTGCTCGCCGGACAGGCCACGCGGCTACAACAGTACCTCCTCGGCTGGGACAAGACGTACGTTGGAGAGATCCGTCTCGGTCACGCCACGACGACGTACGACATCGAGGGAGAGAGGATCGAGCCCTCCGGGCCGGTTCCCGACCTGACCCGGGACGATCTTGACACCCTGGAGACCGCCTTCTCCGGCCGGATCGAGCAGATGCCACCGCCCTTCTCCGCCAAGAAGGTGGCGGGCAAGAAGCTGTACGAGCTGGCCCGAGAGGGCAAGGCCGTCGATGTCGAGCCGAAGTCCGTCACCGTCTTCGAGCTGCATCTCAGCGTGCACGCGCCGGGTGTGCTGCGCTTCGAGGTCCGGACGTCGTCCGGATTCTACGTCCGCTCCCTGGCGCACGACCTTGGCATCCGCCTGGGGTGTGGCGGCCATCTCATCCACCTCAAGCGCGTGGCCATCGGACCGTACTCGCTCGACGATGCGCTCGACCAGGAGGCCCTCGAGGCCGCTGGTTCTCCGGAGGAGGTGCTGACAAGCCATCCCTGGATACCGCTTCACAAGATCCAGCTCCCATTCCCGTCGGTCGATCTCAACCCAGCGACCGAGGACCGCTTCCTTCACGGGGGAGAGGTCATCATCCTGCGCAAGGGTGAGGCGGAGCTGACCGCCGGCGATTCTCTCGCCGTTCGAGGGCGCAACGGCGGCCTGCTCGGCATCGGAACCGTCGGTACGGTTCTCGCCCGCGGCCGGACGGTAGTCGTCCGGCCCAGGATGGTCCTTGACGGAGGAAAGGGCTGAATGCAAACCCCTCGATATTGCGAGATCCGCGGTGTCCTGGTAACGTAGCGTGGCCTTCGTCACCGGAAGGCTGGAGAAGCTTTGGAGGAAAACGTGAGTCATTTCAACGCGAAAAAACCCGGAATCATCGACGAGTTCCGTACCCACCCGGGGGACACCGGTTCCCCCGAGGTTCAGGTGGCGCTGCTGACGCGCCGCATCCAGTACCTGACGGAGCACTTCAAAACACACAAGAAGGACTTCCACTCGCGCCGGGGCCTGCTCCGGCTCGTTGGACGCCGCCGCCGCCTTCTTGAATACCTCAAGCGCAAAGATATTTCGCGCTACCGCGACCTGATCAAGCGGCTCGGGCTGCGCGGGTAAGGAACAGGCAGTATGCACATTGAAAAGTCCGTCGAAGTTGGCGGAAAAACGTTGACGTTCGAGCTTGGCAAGCTCGCCAAGCAAGCGGATGGATCGTGTACCATCCGCCTCGCCGACACGATGGTACTTGTCACCGCGTGCGGGGCTTCCAGCGAGCGGACCGGCATCGATTTTCTCCCGCTGACCGTCGATTATCGCGAGTACACCTACGCCGGCGGGAGGATTCCCGGCGGCTGGTTCAAGCGCGAAGGCCGACCGACCGAGAAGGAGATCCTCACCTGCCGCGCGATCGACAGGCCGCTGAGGCCGCTCTTCCCGTCCGGCTACCACCGCGAGACCCAGATCATCGGCATGGTGCTGTCCGCGGACGGCGCCAACGACCCTGACGTGCTCGCCCTCAACGGCGCCTCCATGTCGCTGATGGCGGCCCGGAAGATTCCTTTCTTCACACCGATCGGCGGCGTGCGCGTCGGGCGGGTCGACGGTGAGCTCGTCCTCTTCCCGACCCACGAAGAGCGGGACGCGGGCGACCTCGACCTGGTCGTTGCCGGGACCGAGGACGCCGTCGTGATGGTCGAGTGCGGCGCCGGCGAGCTTGCCGAGAGCATTCTGCTCGACGCGATCGACCTGGCGCACGCCGCGATCAAGAAGATCATCGCGACCCAGCGGGAGATCCTCGCCACGCTCGGCATCGAGAAGGACCCGTGGATCCAGCCGGAAGATCCGTGGCCCGAGGCGTTCGAGACATCGATCCGCGAGCAGTGGACCGGGCGGCTGACCGAGGCGCTCAACATCAAGGGCAAGCTCGAACAGCAGGACGCCATCCGCGCCCTCAGGGATGAGGCGATCGCCGCCCTTCCCGACGAAGACGCCGGCGAGCAGGGGCCCTGGGTCAAGAAGATCTTCGAGACGATGATCAAGGAGATCACCCGGACAACGATCCTCGACGAGGGACGCCGTCTCGACGGACGTGCTTTCGACGAGATCCGCCCGGTCTCATGCGAGGTCGATATCCTGCCCCGGACGCACGGTTCCGCGCTGTTCACCCGCGGCGAGACGCAGGCGATGGTGACGTGCACGCTGGGAACCTCCGAAGATACGCAGATCATCGAGGCGTTCGAGGGCGAATCCCGCGAACGGTTCCTCCTGCACTACAACTTCCCGCCGTTCTCGGTGGGAGAAGTTCGTTTCCTCCGGTCTCCGGGCCGGCGGGAGATCGGCCACGGCAACCTCGCCAAGCGTGCGCTGACGCCGGTCATCCCGCCCGAGGAGGAGTTTCCCTACACGATGCGGGTTGTCTCGGACATCCTCGAATCCAACGGATCGTCGTCGATGGCCACGGTCTGCGGGGGCTCGATGGCGCTGATGTCTGCGGGCGTCCCGATCCGCAAGGCCGTCGCCGGTGTCGCCATGGGGCTGATCTCCGACGGGTCGCGGCACGCCGTGCTGACCGACATCGCGGGCCAGGAAGACCACTACGGCGACATGGACTTCAAGGTCACCGGCACGCGCGACGGTGTCACCGCCCTCCAGATGGACATCAAGATCTCCGGGCTCGACCGGCAGGTCATGGAGCAGGCGCTCGAGCAGGCCAGGCAGGGCCGACTGTACCTCCTCGACAAGATGGAGGAGGCGATCCCCGCCGCTCACGACGACATCTCCCCGTACGCGCCCCGGATCGTCCAGATCAAGATCGATCCCGACACGATCCGCAACGTCATCGGGCCTGGCGGCAAGACCATCCGCAGCATCGTCGATGCAACGGGCGCCCGGATCAACGTCGAGGACGATGGAACCATCCAGATCGCCACGAACGACGAGGCCGCCGCGAAGAAGGCGATCGACATCATCAACGGGCTGACCCGGATGCCGCAGATCGGCGAGGTCTACGACGGCACCGTCCGCAGGATCGAGCCGTACGGAGCGTTCGTCGAGATCCTGCCCAACCACGACGGGCTCCTCCACATCTCCGAGGTCTCGATGGAGCGCATCCCGGACATCCGGGACGTGCTCAAGGAAGGCGACACGATCACGGTCAAGATCATTGGCATCGATTCCAGCGACCGCATCAAGCTGTCCCACCGCGTCCTGCTCGAGGAAGAGGCTCGCGCCCGCGGCGAGGACATCCCCCAGCGAGAAGCCCCTCGCCGCGACTCGGACCGCCGTGGCGGCCGTCCGCCACGTTCGGACCACCGCAGGAACGATCGCGGCGGCGGAGGCCGGCGCTAGCTCCCATCACCGGGCACCACGACCGGCCGGGCCGACCCCCGGCCGGTTTTTTCTTCGCGCGGCGATGGATCAACCGTCTTGGCGCCGTCATGGCGAATTACCTGACGGTGTTGCACAGCGTTCCGACGCCGGTGATCTCGATCGTGATCTCGTCGCCGGGCCCCAGGAACCGCGGTGGATCGAAGCCCG
>JAADFN010000216.1 GCA_013152895.1 Acidobacteriota bacterium
GCTCGGGCGGCCCTGGGACGAGTTTGTCCAGGAGCGTTCCGAGGACTCAGGGGACCTTCCAATTGTTGCTGGTCTTTGACTGCTCCTCGTTGATCGACCTTCGGGAAGGTGAGGTGCTCCCCAATCTACGGGAACTTCGACACCAGCTCTTCATTTGCGATGTCAATGCGGATGAGCTCAAGCAGAAGTCGAGAATACGATGGAAGAGGCATCTCCGAGAGGCGGGAGTCACAGCGACGGGGCTACCTTCAGATGGCGTGGTCCGTTTGATGGAACTGGCCGAGCGTTACCGCCGGCCGGGTCGAAAGGACCTCTTCGCGCTGGCCTTGGGCCTCTATCTAGGAGCGGCTCTCGTGACCGGGGATGCCGACCTCAGAAAGGCCGCAGAATCAGAATCCTGTCCCGTCCACGGGACACTCTGGTTGCTCGACGAGATGGTGCGGCGAGGAGTCATCAACGGCGCCGCGGCCGACGCTGGTCTCGTCAGGATGATGAACGCTGACCGGCGGATTCCGGCTGGGCTCGCGAAGAATTACCAGGAAGCTTGGCGGAGAGGGCAACCCTACAGCTCACAAGCGGAGGCCACATAACCCTTGCCCCGGCCAGTGAAGACAATGACCACAGCCGGTTCGTGCGCCTCCTCTGCGCCCCCGCCGTGGTTTCGACATCGTAAAGATCTATCCTACTCCCCTCCGGAGTTGTGCCAGCAATAAGACAATGGGGACTGACGAGGACATGCTCGCCGTCGTGGGGGTTGAGCGCCGGGGCGTTGGGCGGGTTGACGATTGTGGCGACAGGTATGACAATGAGTCGTACCGGAGGTGTTGAATGGCAAGCGCGAAGATCGCAGTCGGTTTGAAGAACGACACGGTCAAACGCCTCGACCGGCTCGTGGTCGAAGGCGTATGCTCCGAGTCGGAGCCGTGCGATCCAGGAGGCCTTGAAGGAACGACTCTCCAGGCTTTCGCGAGAGCGATTCGCCAGGGAATGCGCAAGGCTCGGGTCTCAACGAGATTGTTGCCGCTTAACGAACGAGGAGTGCTTCGTGTGACATCCCGCTGCAGAGCAACCCGTCATCGTGGACGCATAATCAGTAGCTATGTGAAAGGAAGCAATTAGATGAAAGATCCAGTCAAAACAGTTGGGAACATGATAGATAAAGCAAACGTTGCAATAATAAGCTCCGTTGATGAAGCCGGTTTCCCCAATACAAAAGCCATGCTCCCTCCAAGAAAAAGGGAAGGTATAAAACATTTATTCTTCACAACCAACACATCTTCAATGAGGGTCAAGCAATATACTAACAATCCAAAAGCATGTGTCTATTTCTATGATAAGAGGTTTTTCAAGGGAGTCATGCTGAGGGGAACGATGTCAGTATTGCAGGACAGGGAAACAAAAGAAATGATCTGGAAAGATGGAGATGAAATGTATTATCCAAAGGGTGTGACCGATCCAGATTATTGTGTGCTGCGCTTTACGGCGCACAATGGCAGATATTACAGTCATTTCAAATCCGAGAACTTTGAAGTTGAATAGATTATAAAACGCATATAGCACATCGCTGCACGGGGTCCTCACTTCGCTACGCCCCGCAAGAACCGTTGAGCTCAGTCGTTCGACATCGGTGCAGGGATTCCATATTCACGGGTTTTCGAATAAACTGGTGAGTAGCAATATGGGGAAGAAACCAGGGTTTCCGCCGGCCGGTGTGGTGTACCACGTGTACAACCGGCTTGCGGGCGGGGCGACGGGGGGCTGAAGCGAAGGCTTTCCGCAAGCTGCTCAAGGGAAGTGTAAAGTGGGAAGATGTGATCTGTGCCGAGCGCGGGTTTCTCGATGCCGTCCATCGCCTTGGGCGATCGGGAGAGGAAGCGAACAGTTACTTGACGGCTCACGTGGCACCTTCTCATGGGTGGCACGGACGGGCACGAACGGGGAGCATCGTCGTGCGCGAGGCGCCCGAGACGGTCCGCCCGGCGCCGTCGGCGCACCGGGCTCTCCAAGGATTTGCGAAAGGAGCCCCGCTTCATCTGGGAGGTCACAATGGCACGAGTTGTTCTCGTAGAGCTAAGGCCTGTCGTTCCGAGTCTTGGTCGGTCCATCGTTATGCCGCGATCGGGGCTCCTTACCATAGCTTCGATCCTCGCCGAGAGAACGTCTCACGAGGTGGAGCTTCTTTTTGAGCCGTACGTGGGGGATGTGGACCCCCGGGATATCGCCCGCAAGGCGCCAGAATATGTTCTCGTCAATGGATTGAGCACAACCGCCCTTCAGACACGGCTGTTCATCGAAAGGCTGCGCAATCTCACAGAGACTCCTGTGATTGTCATCGCCGGTGGCGAACACGCGACCATGTTTCCACGGGACGCGCGGACGTACGCTGACTTTGTGTTGCGATGGGAGGGGGACGTCAGTGTGACGGCCCTTCTCAAGACGTTGGATCAACGAGATCGGCAGCGGCAGGATGAGAAGCTCGCGGTGATTCCAGGGCTTGTCTGGGAAGATACCGCGGGGTGCGAACAGGAGAATCCAGTCGGGGACAGGGTCCAACCTATCGATTACCGGTACGACTTTTCCGTGGTACCCGGAGCGTCAGGGGCACATTCCCGTTTTCGGCTTTCCCAGCTTCCGCTGCAGACCTCTCGGGGCTGTCTCTACAGCTGCTCTTTCTGCTCCTGGCTGGGCCTTTTCGGGAAGGGCGGCTACATCGTTCGCCCCATCGAGGACGTGGTTCACGACATCAGGCATGGCATGGACTACACGGGTATCACGAGCTTCATGATAGTGGACAACCTCTTCGGGGGTAACCTCGAGTACACCGAGGAACTGCTTGGCGAGGTTGTTCAGGCATTCGAGGCCCGGCACGTTCGTCCCACATTCACGGTACTCTGCCGCGCCGATCAGTTCACCGCCGGCCCCCGGGTCTTCTCGAATTCGCTCCTCGGCCTGATGCGCCGTGCGGGCGTCAGGAACATCTCGCTTGGGATTGAATCTGTCCGGGAGAAAAGCCTGGTATCCATGAGGAAAGGTTCCGACCTCGCACTGTATCGCGCTGCAGCCAAGAGGCTCCACCAGTTCGGTTTCAACATTGATGCCACCTACGTTACCGGCTACGGAGATGAAACCGTTCAGGATGTGCTTTCCATCGCGGAATTCTCTCGTGAGATTGGCTGCTTTGGGATCCAGGTCTATGCGTACGGTATTACGCCGGGGGCCTTGGATGCCAGGAAGAACGCACACCTGCAGATACCGTACAGCTGGACCCCTTTTACAAACGGCCACGCCGTAACAACACTTCCACGGAAGATGCTTCCCAGCATCCTGCAGCGCTCCATTTTCGATACGGCGAGGAGCTTCTTCGACCAGCCGGGGCCGGAAAAGCGTCTCATCGGAAGGATTTACCGGAAGATCGAGCGTGGCTTCGAGCCATACCGAATGGCCCTGGAAGAGATCGAGCGCGACGTGCTGCTTCCAATGAAGATCTACAAACAAGGAAGAGATGGTTTCGTTCTTGATGAGGAGAGACTGTTGGAGGTCACTGATGACGAGCAGCTTTTCGACGATTATTCTTCCAAGATCCGCGAGGCGTTCGAGCGTGCCATTCGAGCCGCACAGGTCGGCGTCCCCGGCGCCGGCGCAGGAAAGTCTCTGAGATGATACGTGCTCGGGAGCTCGCCGAAGGTGTCACGCAATTCACGATGGCGCGCCGGGTGGCTGGGCGGGACCTCTACCGGGTCGCCGCCTACGTGGTGGACGGGATCCTGGTGGACACGGGCATGGCACACACGGCCAGGGAGCTCGTCGAAGCGCTCGGGACGTACGAGATCGATGCCATCGTCAACACCCACGCACACGAAGACCACTTCGGTGCAAACCGGGTGCTCCAGGAGGAGCGGGATCTGCCGGTTCTGGCCCACGCCCTGGCCCTGCCGGTACTCGCCGATCCCAGGCGACTCAAGCTGCACCTGTACCAGCGCTTCTTCTTCGGCTATCCCGCCCCCTCGAAAGGGGAGGAAATCGGCGAGGTTGTGGGTAGTGCAAGGGGCACGTTCAGAGTTGTTCCTACGCCGGGCCATTCGCCCGATCATCTTTCGTTTCTCGATGAATCGCGGGGTTGGATCTTCTGTGGCGACGCCTATATCGGGGGCCGTGAACGTGTGCTGCGGGAGGATTACGACGTCTGGCAGATGATCGCGACCTACGAACGCCTGAGGCGCCTGGACATCGAGAAGATGTGCACGGGATCGGGCGCCATCGTGGACCACCCCCGCGAGCGGCTTGGAAAGAAGATCGCATATCTCAGGGGAATGGGCGAGCGAGTGATGGAGCTGCACCGCGAAGGGCTCAATCCGAAACAGATCGCACGTCGACTCTTCCCCGGCGATCGGCTTGTGCGGTGGGTGACGACCGGACACTTCAGCGCTCTGAACCTGGTGGAGGCCTTTCTGCACGTGCCAGGCATCCAGGTTTCCATGATGTGACGAAGACCGGTGGGGGCCGAGCGTCCTTGCACCCTCGCGCCCCGGCGTTTGATTGCTGAATACCCGCGGAGGGCAGAAGCTCCCGGGACGACGAAACGGTCACCTTTTTCGATGCCGAGCCGTGCATCGTCGAACCCTCCGGCCGGTTTTTTTCAATCGTGCGGGGACCCCGAGTCACGATCGGTTGCACAAGAGGGAGCGGCGGCAAGGCCCAGCTTCCGGCAGAGCCGGGCGAGCTGGTCCTGCTCCGCCGGGCTCAGAACCGAGAGCTCGCGGGCGACGGCCTCGGCGTGGCGGGGAAAAACCCCGGCGATGAGCTCTTCTCCCTCTGGGGTCAGCTCGACGATGGATCGCCGCCGGTCGCCGGGATCCCGCCGCCGCCGGACGAGGCCCCGGCGTTCCAGGTTGTCCACGACCGTGGTCAGGTTGGCCGGGGACTTCAACTGCTTGGTCGCCAGCTCGCACTGGGCCATGGGACCGAGATGGAGGAGCGCCTCGAGGACCCCGAGCTGCGTGGTCGTCAGGCCCGCCTTGCGGATCCCGCGCGCGAGCCTGGCGGTCACCGACTCGGCCGCCCGCATCAGCTTGATGTAGGCGTCCAGCGCTTTCCGTTCCCCCGCGTCACCGCGATAACGGGTCGGCACCGGCCGTCACCCCGTCGTCCGTGCGAGCCGCAGCGTCACCTCGGCGACGCGGCGGCCGTACGCCTGGGCGGTCTCCAAGTCGCCCTGCGGCGGTCCGTCGTCGAGCTGAAAGCTCGCGGCCATGGGACCGACGAACGAGCCGACCCGGTTGTGGGCGGCAGGTCCCGGGCCCTCGGGCGTCTTCATGTCCTCCGGACGGTTGGCAGCGGGCAGGATCCCCGAGCCGACCCAGATCATGCCGTGCTGCATGCCGTGGATCATCAAGCCGACGAGCGTATTGAGCTTGTCTCCAGAAAACGAGCTCGAGTTGGTGAAGGCGCCGGCCACCTTGCCGCTCCACGCCTGCTCGAACCAGCGCTGCGCCGTCGCCTCCAAAAACCGCTTCATCTCCGCGCTCATGCTGCCCATGTACGTGGGACACCCGAGAATGATGGCGTCGGAAGCATCCAGCTCCTCCATGCGGGCCATCGCCTCCTCGGTGGTGAGGAGCCGCGCCTCGACCCCCTCCACCGAGTCCGCGCCCCGCTGCACCGCCTCCGCCTGCCGGGCCGTATGGCCATATCCACTGTGGTACACGATGCTGATCGTTCTCATCTGGCACCTCCCTGTCTGAATCAGGTATTACCACATCGAATCATTCGATGTCAAACGAATATCTCGAACGCCGTGGCCAACTCGTCCGAAGAGCCACTCAGTTGACGAAGAAAGGCGCCAGCTCTCTCGTGGCTGCCTCACTCCGACCCGGGCGCTGCCCCGGGGGCCGGGACGAGGGCGATGGTGAGGACCTCGTCGGCGTGGCGGACGAACTGGATCCTGGCGTGGCGGCGGGCGCGCGGGGGGAGCTCGACGAGGTCGCGCTCGTTCTCGGCCGGCAGCAGGATGTCGCGCACGCCGGCGCGGAGCGCCGCGAGCACTTTTTCCTTGATCCCGCCGACGGGGAGGACGTCGCCACGGAGGGTGATCTCGCCGGTCATCGCGAGGTCGTGCCGTACGGGACGGTTCGAGGCGGCCGAGACCATGGCCGTCAGCAGGGTGACGCCGGCCGAGGGGCCGTCCTTGGGGATGGCGCCGGCCGGCACGTGGACGTGGATGGAGTGGGTGTCGAACCACTCGGGGTCGATCCCGAGCTGCAGCGCCCGGGAGCGGGCGAACGAGAGGGCTGCCTCGGCGGACTCCTTCATGACGTCACCGAGGGAACCGGTCAAGGTCAGCTTGCCCTTCCCGGGCAGGGCGAGCGCTTCGACAAAGAGGACATCTCCGCCATAGACGGTGTAGGCCAGGCCGGTGACGACGCCGACCCGGTCCTCCTTGAGCTGGCTCTCCGGAAGGAACTTGCGGGGTCCCAGGAGACGTTCGACGGTTGTGGGGGTGATCCGCCGCTTCCGGCGCTTGCCCTTGGCGACTTCGACGGCCACCTTCCGGCAGACCGAGCCGATCTCGCGTTCCAGGTTTCTCAGCCCGGCCTCGCGGGTGTAGCCGTCGATGAGAAGGTGGAGCGCCGGCGTCGTGAACTCGATCAGGTCGTTGGTCAGCCCGTTTTCGTTGAGCTGCTTGGGGATCAGGTAGCGGCGGGCGATCTCGAGCTTCTCCTCTTCGGTGTAGCCGGAGAGACGGATGACCTCCATGCGGTCGAGGAATGCCGGCTGGATGGTGTCCGTGACGTTCGCCGTGGTGATGAACATGACGTGTGACAGGTCGTACGCGACGCCGAGGTAATGATCGCGGAAGGTGTAGTTCTGCTCGGGGTCGAGCACTTCGAGGAGAGCGGAGGAGGGATCGCCCCTGAAATCGGCGCCGATCTTGTCGACCTCGTCGAGCATGAACACGGGGTTCGACGTCCCCGCCTGGTGGATGCCCTGGATGATCCGGCCGGGCAGGGCGCCGACGTACGTTCTCCGGTGCCCGCGGATCTCGGCCTCGTCGCGCACGCCCCCCAGGGAGATCCGGATGAACTTCCGGCCCAGGGCTCGGGCGATCGAACGTCCCAGCGAGGTCTTGCCGACGCCAGGCGGGCCGACAAAGCACAGGATCGGCCCCTTGCTGTCCGGCCTGAGCTGGCGGACGGCCAGGAACTCGATGATCCGATCCTTGATCTTCTCCAGGTCGTAGTGATCCTCGTCGAGGATCTCCCGGGCCTTGGTGATGTCGAGGTTGTCCTCGGTGGTGTGGGACCACGGCAGTCCCGTGATCCAGTCGAGCCACGTCCGGACGACCGACGCTTCCGCCGCCTCCGGGTGCATCGTTGACAGGCGCTTGAGCTGCTTTTCAAGCTCCTCCTTGGCCTCGTCCGACAGCCCGGCCTCCTCGGCCTTCTTGCGGTACTCCTCGATCTCTTCGTTGATGTCGTCGCCGTCTTCGCCCAGCTCCTTGCGGATCGCCTTGAGCTGCTGCCTGAGGAAGTACTCGCGCTGACTCTTGTCCATTTCGCCCCGGACCTGGGACGAGATCTCCTGCTGCATCTCGAGCAGGGAGATCTCGCGCGAGAGCAGCTCGTTGACGATCTTGAGCCGTTCGATCGGTTCGACGGTTTCGAGGACCGACTGGGCGTCGCCGACCTTCAGCGAGAGATTGGACGCGGCCAGGTCCGCCAGGCGCAGCGGGTCGTCCAGGTTCGAGGCGATCAGCATGACCTCGGGAGAGATCTGCTTGCCGAGGTTGTTGGCCTTTTCCAGTCCCTCCTTGATCGACCGGCTGAAGGCTTCGACCTGGAGATCGCCCTCCGCGACCTCCGGCTCCTCGATCCGGTTGAGACGGGCCTCGAGGTAGGGCTCCGTGCGGGTGAAGTAGTCGACCTTGGCCCGCGAGATTCCCTGGACGAGGATGCGAATATTTCCGTCGGGAAGCTTGAGCATCCGCATGATGACGGCGACACAACCGACCTCGTACAGCTCGTCCGGTTTGGGATCCTCGACCTTGGAGTCTTTTTGCGTGATCAGCAGGATCAGTCGATTCTGGGCGAGGGCCTGGTCGACGGCCTTGACGGACTTGTTCCTGCCGACGGAGAGCGGAACGATGACGTAGGGGAAGAGCACGACGTCCTTGAGCGCCATGACAGGCAGGACGTCTGGAATCTGGATGATCTCGTCGGCGTCTTGGGCGGCGTTCGTAATTTCTTCAGGCATTGTGTGCGGTCTCCTCATCCACTGGGATGTTGAACGTGTGGTGACGGCGATCGTCGACGCGGGGGAAGATGACGGTGAGAATGCCACGTTCGAGCGTCGCCCGGGCCCGCGCGGGATCGACCGGCTGGACGATCTCGACGCTGACCTGGAACGAGCCGATGAACCGTTCCATCAGGTGAAACCTCTCGCCTCGCGGCTCCGTCGCGAGGCGCCGTTTGACGCCGCTGACGGTCAGCCGCTGGTCGGTGAAGGCGACCTTGATGTCGGAGGCGGTCAAACCGGGAAGCTCGATCTGGATCTGAAGGTCGTGCGGACCGTCGATGACGTCGACGGGCGGCTGCCAGCCGCGATCTCCCTCCGTTGGATTCTCCAGCAGCAGGTTGATCAGGCGGTTGACCTCAGCCTTGAGGATTTCGAGCTGGCCGTACGGTCCGATCCGTGGGCTCACGATTCCATCTCCCTCTTGAGCAGGAGCTTCTTGAGCTCCTGCATGAACTGGTTGACATCCTCGAAACGGCGGTAGACGCTTGCAAACCGCACGTACGCAACCTGGTCGAGATCCCGGAGCTGCTCGATGACGAGGTTGCCAATCTCTTCGCTCGACATTTCACGATCTCCCCTCGACGAGATGTCCGCCTCGACCAGGTCGGCGATGTGCTCCAGCTTTCCGCGTGGAACCGGCCGTTTTTCGCAGGCCGTCAAGAGCCCCGCGAGCAACTTCTCGCGATCGAAGGTCTCGCGGCGGCCGTCCCTCTTGACGACAGACGCGGGCGCCTCCTCCACCCGTTCATACGTTGTAAAACGCCGGCCACACGCGGCACATTCTCGCCGCCGCCTGATTTCAGCCCCATCGCGGGCCTCCCGGGAGTCGACGACCCGGCTGTCGGGGTTGGAGCAGTAGGGACATCGCATCCGTTCAATCCTCCACGACGGGCCGTTGTGCCGTCAACGTGGTGGCTTCCTTCAGCGAGATGTGCAGAAGGGGGAGGCAGAGCAGGCCGATGACGGTTATGGGGAGAAAACAGCTGGCGTGGTATGCGATCGCGATGCCAGTGGCGCGGTCGAGGCCAACGCCGAAAAACGAGGCCAGCCCGAGCTGCACGCCCTTGTGAAACCCGCCGATCCCGCCGGGGGTCGGGATCGCCAGGCCAATGACGGCCAGGGTCACGATGAGATACCCGGCCCGCAGCGGCATCGCCAGGCCGAATGCCAGCAGGACCGCCTTGACCTGCCAGAAGATCAGCCACCACAGGAGGAGCGACATCGCCAGCGTTTCCACGAGATCCCTGGGCCGCTGCAGGACCTTGAGACCTTCAAGAAAATGATACAGAAAATGCTGGACCGGTTGATGCCAGCGGGGAATGAACCGGCCGATGGGCCGCGTGATCCAGGCGATGAAACGTTCCTGGTACCGGAACATCCCGAGGGCCGCCAGCGATCCGAGGATCAGGCCGGCCCCGAGGACGTACCCCGTGAGGCTGAGCAGGTGAAGATCGTGCCGCGCCTTGGCGGTCATCGTCATCGCCGGAGGGAAAAACACGAAGAGGAGGAAGAAGACCAGGACCGACCACAGGTCGAAGAGACGCTCCGTGACGATCGATGCCAGGGTTCCCGAAACCACGAGCCGGTCCCGCCGGGCGAGGAGCAGCGGGCGCACGATGTCGCCCATGCGGGCGGGAAGGAGGGTCATGGCGGCGTATCCGACGGCGGTGACGATGACCAGCGAGGAGTGGCGGGCGTGGCCGACGGGCCGCAGGATCATTCCCCAGCGGACGGCGCGGAGCCAGTAGCTGACGAGCGCGATCCCAACCGCGGCGAGCATCCACCAGGGGTTGGCGTCCTCCAGGGTCTTGGCGACATCCGCGAGATTGACGTTCCACAGGAAGAAAACGAGCAGAACGACCATCAACGCCAGTGAGATGCCCACCCGGAGAGAGTTTTTTCCCATTGGCTCAGGGTAGTATGATGACCTGGCCATGGCAAGAGAACGCGTTATCGTCCGTTCGCATCCCGACGTGCTGGGGCATCTCCCCACGCTCGGTCACCCGGAGATGCCCGCGCGGGTCCGTGCGGTCCTCGAAGGGCTCCAGCCGCATCCGGAGGGGTGGGAGATCGAGCCGGAAGCGGCGTTGCCACCGGACGGCGATGTGATCGGCGTCTTGCGTTGGCTCCACGATCCCGCACTGATCGAGCGCGTGCGGGGGGCCGTGGCGGCGGGACAGAGGTTTGTCGACGCCGAGGACAACCCCGTTTCGAAGGGAACCTGGCGGGCGGCGTTGTCCGCCGCCGGTCTCGCGGTGTCCACGGCGCTCGATCTCGTCAACGGGCGGCTGCGGCGGGCCTTCCTCGCGCTTCGCCCGCCCGGTCACCACGCCGGGCGGAACCGCGCGATGGGGTACTGCTTCTTCAACAACGTGGCGCTTGCGGCGGAGGTGATCGCGAGGGCGTCCCAGGCGCCGGTCCTGATCGTCGACTTCGACGTCCACCACGGCAACGGAACCCAGGCCCTGTTCTGGGAGAGGCCCGACGTTGGGTATCTCTCGGTGCACCGGTACCCGTTCTATCCCGGCTCTGGCGCCGGGGACGAGACGGGCGCCGGCGCCGGGCTGGGCACGACGCTGAACGTTCCGCTGGCGGCCGGGGCTGACGACGACACCTTCGCAGGAGCGCTCGAAGCGGCCCTCGACGATCTCGGCCGCCGCCTGAAACCGGCGGCAATCCTCGTTTCCGCGGGCTTCGATGCCCACGAAACCGACCCGCTTGGCGGCATGCACGTGACGGACGAGGGGTACCGCCGGATGACCCGCGCGATCGTCCAGGCCGCCGACGCCTGGAGCCAGGGACGGGTGCTTTCCGTGCTCGAAGGCGGCTACGATCTCGAGGCTCTCGCATCGGCCTCCCGCGCCCATGTCGAGGAGCTCGCCCGGGCGCTGGATTCCACAAGCCCATCATCCACCGGGTAGCATCCCTTCCCGAAGCCGGGGCACATCCAGCCCGTGGCGGCGCCCGGGAGGCCCTGCTTGCAGCAGGGCCGCGGTCAGCGCCCGGGAGGCCCGGCCTACGGCCGGCCCGCGGTCTTGATCCCGAGCCGTTCTGCACGCGAGCGTGCAGCCCGTCTCGCG
>JAADFN010000217.1 GCA_013152895.1 Acidobacteriota bacterium
GCAGCCATGAAGGTGTTCGCCATGAAGAACGATCCATCCCGCTCGTTCAGGGAACTTGCGGATATCCAGTTTCTGATGCACCTGCCGGGGGAGGATCGGGAGGAGATCCGCGGCTACTTCGAGAAGCATGGTCTTGGGGAACAGTATGCGGAGATTGAAGCGCTTCCTGGCCAGCCTTGAGCTGGACCGCGATCTGCCGACGGACAACGCGGACGTCCGGGCATTGAGGAAGGCTCGATGGATGATCGAGGTTGGTATTCCGCTCGATCTGAGGGCTCTCGACGCATGTTGGGTGGTGAAGGAATCCCTCGCGCGCAGATCCGTGTTCCCGGAGCAGCCGGAGTTCGAGCTGTAAGACGAGAAGAATATCCGGTCACGGATAGACACGGATTGGGAGACGAAAGAGAGATGTTGGCCGCCGGATGGCGGCTTTTGTTGTGTTGGGTGAGAGATGCCGGTCGTGTTGTAGCGGCGGGCGAGCGGGCGACTTTATGGGCTCAGCATGTCGAGCAGATTTCCGATCGCCTTCTGGGAGATGAGCTGCGCTTTGGCAATTGTGTTCTCAACCTGTCAGGCATCGTCAGGTGGCTGAGCCGACGAGGGATCTGGGCGGGGGGCGGAACACCCGGAGAAGAAAGCCGCGGTTGCACGGGTTTGGGAGAGGATCCGGTACAATGCCGGGGATGTGTTGTCCGTGACGACTGGTACCGGAACCATACTGATGACAACCAACGGCATTGCGAGTTCGAGAAGGTTGGAGTGAAATGAGACCGTCTGAGTACTCCTCTGAAGAATCATCACCTCAAGGTGATATCAAACGGCCGGCGTGGACCCGGTGGACGACGCGGTGGCTCCAGTTTGCGTTGGACTTGGCCGTCCTGACGTCAGCGTTCCTGGCTGCCTACCTGCTGCGGTTTGAATTCGTGTTGACGGCGGACACCTGGGAGAGACTTGTTGCCCAGCTTCCGCTTGTGCTGCTCGTGCAGCTGACGGCGATGCTGGCGTTTGGCGTCTACAGCTTCATCTGGCGGTACGTGGGTCTCGGCGAGCTGTGGGCGTTTGTCAAGGCGTCGGCGTTTTCCGGCGCGGTCCTCGCGGTTCTCCGTCTCTTCGTGCCTGCGGCGTTGCACGTGTGGCAGGTGCCGTTGTCGATCATCGTGGTTGATACGGTGTTTGCGTTTTCGGGGATCGTGGCGTTGCGCGTGGTCCGGCGAGTCTTGTACGAGCGGTATGAGCGGGACCAGACGCGAAAGGGCAGCAACGGGAAAACGAAGCCAGTGCTGCTTGTCGGGGCCGGGCGGGCCGGGCTGATGACGGCGAGGGAAATCCAGGGGCGCGGCGATCTGGCGCTGGATATCCGGGGCTTCGTGGACGACGATCCGGAGAAACAGGGCGCCGTCGTCCAGGGCGTCAAGGTGCTCGGAACGACCCGGGAGCTGGCTCGGCTCGTCGGAGACCTGGGGATAGATCACGTGATCGTGACGATCGCGAAAGCTTCGCGGCGGCAGATCCGCCGGATCGTGGAAATCTGCGATTCGGTGCCGGTGCGGGCGAAGATCATCCCCGGGCTGTACGAGATCCTCGATGGGAAGGTAGAAATCTCGCGGATCCGTGATATTGAGATCGAGGATCTACTGGGCCGTGATCCCGTGCAGCTGGAAGAGGACGAGATCGCCGCATTCTTGCGGGGGAAGGCGGTGATGGTGACGGGCGCGGGGGGGTCGATCGGGTCCGAAATCGCCCGGCAGGTGGCCCGGTTCGCGCCGTCGAGCCTGCTGCTGGTGGAGCGCGCGGAGTTTGTGCTTTTCAACATCGACCGGGAGCTGCGACAGGTGTGGCCGGACCAAGCGATCGTGCCGCTCGTGGCGGACGTCGGCGACGAGGCGCGGATGCGATGGGTCATGGGCCAGTACCGGCCTGCTGTGATCTTCCATGCTGCGGCGCACAAACACGTGCCGATGATGGAGACCAACCCGACGGAGGCGGCCAAGAACAACGTTCTCGGCACGCGGTTGACGGGCCGGATCGCGGGCGACATGGGGGCCGAGGCGTTCGTGCTGATCAGCACGGACAAGGCGGTGCGCCCGACGTCCGTGATGGGCGCGTCGAAGCGGGTCGCGGAGCTCGTGATCCAGGATCTTGACCGGAAGTACAGCACGCGGTTTGTCGCCGTGCGGTTCGGCAACGTGATGGGTTCAGCGGGCTCGGTGATCCCGATCTTCAGGGAACAGATCCGTAGGGGCGGCCCGGTTACCGTCACCCATCCCGAGATGGTTCGCTACTTCATGACCATTCCAGAGGCGTCCCAGCTCGTGCTTCAGGCCGGCGCGATGGGGAACGGCGGGGAGATCTTCATCCTCGACATGGGCGAGCCGGTTCGCATCCTCGACATGGCCAAGGACATGATCACGCTTTCCGGTCTCAAGCCGTTCGAGGACATCGACATCGTATTCTCGGGGATCCGTCCGGGAGAAAAGCTGTTCGAGGAGCTCGAGACCGTCGGGGAGCACATCGCGAAGACCCGCCACCCGAAGATCTTCATCGGGCAAATTGCGACCTACACGCCCGAAGAAGTCGATGCGGCGGTGATGCGTCTGGATGAGCTGAGCCGTGACGGGAAGGAACGCGAGCTGCGCCGCTACTTCAACGAGCTGCTCCCAGAAGCCAGGCTGATGATCTAGCCGCGAACGCATGGAGAAGAGAACAAGTTAACGCAAAGTGGAGTTACTGGAGTTACCCCGCTTTGGCGGACAGGTTTGCAGTTGGGTGAGATGGATGGGGAAAGCACCTCCTTTCGAAGTTTGCGGGTGATCGGTAGGCGAGAGCGGAATGAAGGCGGTCAGGGTTGACAAACCGGCCGGCAAGCCCTAAAATTCAATAAAACAAGAAAATGTGTGGAGTCGCTTTGGGGGCGAATTGGAAAGGTTGGCGAGATGAATATATATGCGGTGGGCCAGATGCCCCGCACACAATGAAAGGAAGGTAGGTCCCATGAAACGGTCTCTTTTTTGTTCGTTACTCTGCGTAGGTGCTGTTCTGGCGCTTACACCGGTAGCAACGGCCCAAAGTGTCGTCCCGAATGCCGACGGTGCGCTTTCTGCTCCTGCTTCCGTGCCGGACACCGCCGAGCCGAACCCCGGCCAGCTGGCGCCCAACGCTTTTGGAATCGGCACCCAACTGATCGAGATTCACGCGCCGAACTGGATGCCACAGCTCAACACCGCCAATCCCAATTATGTCAGTGGCACGGGCTATGTCGCCCCAGCCGCAACCGCAACGTCCTACTACTGGACACAACTCAACCTTCCGATCGGCTCAACCGTCACGAATGCCTACGCCTTTGTTTACGACAACGATTCGTCAAATTGGAGCTTCCAGATCACGGCGTACGAGGCCGCTGTCTACAGTACGTCTCCCTCCGTCATTTCCATGAGCTCGATCAACTCGACTAGCGGAACGCCCGGTTACACATATATCACCTCGTCGTTCACCCCTTTTGTCATCAGGGGGTTCGTTGACCTCAGTGGAGACAGCGTCGCGAACGAAGTTACGTATACCCTTCAACTTTGGTGTGGCGCCCCGAGCTCGACAACGAACCTGCGGTTTTGGGGATCCGAGGTCAAGTGGACGCGAACTATTTCCCCGGCGCCTGGTACCGCGACCTTCAACGATGTCCAGCCTGGAGACTTTGGCTTCCAGCAGGTGGAAGCGCTCGCCGCTTCCGGGATCACGGCCGGATGCGGAGGTGGCAACTTCTGTCCCAACGCCCCGTTGACAAGGGTACAGATGGCAGTATTTCTTGCCAAGGCCTTGGGCCTCCACTGGTCGAGTTGAGCTTCTCTCCGCCTTTCCAAGAGCCGAACGGGCGCGCCTTCGGGCGCGCTCGTTGTGTTCCTGAAGGCGAAGCCATGAAACGGTGAGTCATCTGTTGCAGGGAGCACAGGCGCCGTCTGTCGTCAGCTGCCTGTGTGGATCGGCGTGTGGGCGGCTGAGATGGAGGATGGAGGGTGTGACGGCTCGTCTATACTCTCTCCATCTCGAATGGAGGGTCGTCATGCGCGCGATGAAAGCCGTTCTGGGGATTGTTTTCTTCTGCTTGATGGGCGTGTCCGCCGGGGCTGTCGAGGTGCGGTTTGCCCGGTATCCGGCACCCTCTCCCGACGGCTCGATGATCGCGTTTTCCTGGCGGGGAGATCTGTGGGTGGTCAGTGCCGAGGGAGGCGAGGCGCGGCGTCTGACGGCGAATCCGGCGGCCGACCGGCATCCGGTGTGGTCGCGGGACGGAAAGCTGCTCGCCTTTTCATCGAACAGGTTCGGCAACGACGACGTGTTCGTCATGCCGGCGGACGGGAGCGCGCCGCCGCGGCGCCTGACGTTCGCGTCGCTTGGCGACACGCCGGTCGATGTCACCCCGGATGGGAAGGCCGTGGTCTTCGTGTCACGGCGGGACGAGTCGGTCCGCTGGATGGCCGGGATCTACGCCGTTCAGGTCGACGGCGGAACGCCGCGGCTCGTGCAGGCGGCGCTCGGCGACTGGGCGGCGTTCTCGCCGAACGGCTTCGATCTTGCGTACGTGCGCGGCGTGACGAAGTGGTGGCGGCGCGGGTACCGGGGCGCTGCAAACCGGGAGATCTGGCTCCATACGGACGATGGGAGCGACGTGCAGGTGACACGTTTCGAAGGGGACGACGACTTTCCGAGCTGGGCGGGGCCGCACACGATCGTGTTCCTCTCGGCGCGGTCGGGGCGCAAGAACGTGTTTACGATCAATGTCGTGACGGGAGCGGTGGCGCAGCTGACCCATCACGACGGCTCGGACGTGCGTGCCCCCCGATGCTCGGCGGACGGGCGGCTGGTCGCGTACGAGTTCGAGGACGGCCTGTGGACGGTCCCGGCGAGCGGGGGAGAGCCTCGGCGGCTGCACATCGAGGCGCCGGCCGATTTCATCAGGCCCTCGATCGAGCACCGGAAGGAAACCAAGGGGGCGGAGGAGCTGGCCGTCAGCCCGGACGGGAAGCTGGCCGCGTTCGTGGTGCACGGCGATGTCTTCGTCACGGCGATTCGCTCGAAGAAGGAGCTGGCCTTGGCGAAGCCGCCGACGGTTCGTGTGACGGCGACCCCGGCCCGTGAAAAGGACATCGCCTGGGCACCCGACGGAAAGAGCCTGATCTTCACCTCCGACCGGGCGGGGAACGACGATCTCTACCGCGTGCGGCCTCGAGATCCGAAGCTGGGCTGGCTTTCAAGCTTCGAGTTTCCCGTGACCAGGCTGACGAAGTCTCCTGCAGAGGAGCGCCTGGGCCGATTCTCTCCCGGCGGGAAGCGCATCGCCTACGTTCGCGGCCGCGGGGACCTCGTGGTGATGAACGCTGATGGGACCGGTAACACGGTCCTCTTCACGCACTGGGAAACGCCCGAGTTCCACTGGTCGCCCGATGGGCGCTGGATCGCGTACGCGATTCCGGACATGTCGTACAACACGGAGGTGTGGATCGTTCCATCGGACGGCGGGACGCCGTACAACGTCAGCCGCCACCCGGACGAGGACGTCTCGCCCGTATGGTCGCCGGACGGGAGGCGGCTCGTGTGGCTGACGAAGCGGCACGCGGACACGATGGATGTCTGGGGCGTGTGGCTGAGGCGGGTGGATGACGAGCGGACGCCGGAGGGATGGCTGCACGTCTTCGAGTCGAAGAAGAAGGCTGCGGCAAAGGCGGCGAAGGGGGCGGAAAAGGGCGCTGCGAAAAAGCAAGGCGGTACAGCCACGGCGGCGCCGCAGGTGAAGATCGAGTTCGGCCGCCTCTGGCAAAGGGCGCGCGGGATCACGGTGTTGAAGGGAGACGAGGCGGAGCCATTGGTGTCGAAGGACGGCGCGCGGATCTTCTTCACGGCGAATCCGGACGGGGAGCGTGATCTCTACAGCATCCGCTTCGACGGCAGGGACCTCAAACGGCTGACGAAGGGCGGGCAGGCCCCGGAGGCGCTCCAGCTCGGGCCGAAGGGAAAGCAGATCTTCTATCTCGACAAGAACGGCAGGATCAAACGCGTCGCTGTCAGCGGCAAGCCGGGTGACGCGGTACCGTTTACCGCGCGGTACGACGTCGACCGCGACGCCGAGCATCGCCAGGTCTTCGACGAGACGTGGCGAGCGCTCGACGAGTGGTTCTACGACGGCCACTTCCACGGTGTTGACTGGGCGGCCAAGAAGGCCGTGTACGGGCGGTGGCTTCAACCCGGCATGGACGAGAGCGATTTCAGCGACCTCGTCAACCTGATGCTGGGAGAGCTCAACGCCTCGCACATGGGGTACTACCCCGGCCGTGGGGCTCATGCGCGGGGCGCCCACGGCGATGTGACCGGATTCATCGGAGCCCTCTTCGATCCGCAGGCCGGCGGCCCGGGCGTTCAGGTGCGCGAGGTCTTGCGGGATTCCCCGGCGGACCGGGTCGACGTCCACCTGAAGCCGGGAGAGCGCATCGTGGCCGTCGGGGGTCATCCCGTGACCGCCGGGACCAACATCTACGCTCTGTTCGTCGATACGGTTGGGCAGCGGGTGCCGCTGCGAATCCGGAGCCTTGATGGCGCCGAACGAACGGCGGTCGTCATTCCCGTGAGCGCACGCGCCGAGCGGCAGCTCCGGTACAAGCAGTGGGTGTCCCAGCGCCGGAAGATCGTCGACAAGCTCTCCAACGGGATGCTGGGGTACATCCACATCCAGGGGATGAACATTCCGTCGTTCGAGGAGTTCGAGCGAGACCTCTACGCGGCGGCTCACGGGAAGCGGGGCCTCATCATCGATGTGCGCTCCAACGGCGGGGGGTGGACGACCGACTACCTGATGACCGTGCTCAACGTCAGGAGGCACGCCTTCACCGTCCCGAGGGGCGGCGATCCCAAGGTCAAGGCGTATCCGCAGGGACGGCTTCCTCTGGCCGCGTGGACGCGCCCGGCGGCCGCGCTGTGCGACGAGGAGTCGTACTCGAACGCCGAGATCTTTTCCCACGCGTTTGAGACGCTCAACCGCGGACCGCTGGTTGGGATGCCGACCTTTGGCGCGGTGATCTCGACCGGCGGCATGACGCTGCTCAACGGTGCCTGGGTCCGGCTGCCGTTGCGCGGCTGGTACGTGGCCGGGTCGGGGATCAACATGGAGCACCACGGCGCCGTGCCCGGCGTCATCGTGCCGCAGCCGCCGGCGCAGGACACCGCAGCGGCGAGTGATACCCAGCTGGCCCGCGCCGTCGCCGTGCTGCAGCGGGATATCCCGAACGATCCCCGCCGGAACGCCTGGTAACGGCGCCGGCGCCGGGGGCTACGCGTCCTGCGGGAACAGCGGGGCTAGCTCCTCCTTCGAAGGCGGCGGCGTCAGCAGGCTGACGATGACGAGCGCGCCGATCGACACGATCGCAGCGGGATAGATGCTGGGAATGCCCCAGGGATCGCCCGCGTGCATCACTTGCGGGAACATCGTCGGGATCACGAGCTCGAACGCGATGGCCATGATCGCGCCCGAGATGATCGAGGCGAGGCCACCCGCGCGGGTCGCTCGCCGCCAGGTCAGAGCGGCGAGCAGCGCCGGCGTGATCGCGACGCCATACATCGTGTAGGCGAAGAAGGCGTATTGCAGCACTGAAATCGGAAGTCCCATGACGGTCGGGATGAAGATCATCAGGAACGCGGCGAGCCCGAGCAGTACGACGAACACTTTTTGTAACGCTACCATTTTCGCCTGGTCCGCGTCGGGGCGAATGAACCGCTGGTAGATATCGCGCATGATGTTGGTGGTCGGTGAGAGCAGGTAGTTCATCCCCGTGGAGATCACCACTGCGCAGGCCGCTCCGAGGAGGAAGATTCCGACCAGCAAGCCAATCCCGCCCCGTGAGGCAATATCGAACGCGGCCTGCAGGACGATCGAAGCTGGATCGATGCCGGCATGAACGCCGGCGACCTCGCCCTTTGTGGAAACGTGGGCAAATGCCCTCTCGAGCTCGGCGTTGAGCGTGGCGAGCTGGCCCGGCTTGACCTCGCCGGTGGCAGCTTCGGAGGCTGCGATTTTCAGCGCCGCCTGCGGCGCGTCGGCGGCTGGGATCATCCCGGTGACAACTCCCTTCTTGACCTGGCCCGCGACCTCGAAAGCCTTGATGTCGGCCCAGTGGGCGGCCGATGCGTAGATGGCGATGGCGACGACGACGGTCTCGACGAGGATCGTACCGACGATCCACAGCGAAACTGCCCGACGTGCCTCCCCGGGAGTCTTCGCCGAATAGAACTTCTGGTACATCGACTGGATGCCGAGCAGGAGGAGAAATGTCGAGAGAAAGTACCCGCCGGCCTTGAGCGCGGGATACTTCCCAAAGTCCGCAGAGAAAACGGCCATGTGCTGGGCGGGCAAGATCGTCGTCGCAGCGGAGACGCCGCCGGCGAAGTAGACGATGAACGGCAGCGCGGCGCAGGAGGCGAGCAGGATGATGATGCCGTTGGGCAGGTCTGTGTGGGCGACTGCAACCATCCCGCCGAGCGCCGTGAAGAGGATGACGAAAGCGGCGGCGATCGTCTGGCCGGCGGCCACCGAGACCGCGCCCTTCGTGGCGACGTTCAGGATGTAGCCGCCCGCCCGGAACTGGTAGGAGACGATGGTCGTGAACGCGATCACGAGGGCGATCGCACCGAAGAGGCGTGCGAACTTGCCGTAGCGGACCTCGAGGATATCGCCGACCGTGTACTGGCCGAACGTCCTGATCTTCCCGGCGAGGAAGTAGATGACGGCGATGCCGAACCATGCGCCCGCAGGCATCCACAGCGCCGACCACCCGGCCTTGGCGGCGTACTCCGCTCCGGCGATGAACGTTCCCGAGCCGATCCATGTGCAGATCAGCGTGAAGACCATCACCGTCAGGGAGAGCTTCCGTCCGGCGACCATGAAATCATCCTGGGACTTCACCTGTTTCGAACGGTAGAAGTTGAACCCGGCAAGGACCAGCAGGTAGGCGAGGATCACATACAGATACCAGCTCACGGCAGCCTCCTTCGTTGTTGCCGTACAGGGTAGCAGGAACCTGGCCGGTCAGAACGCTGGAGGGGAATCCTGACAGATTCCCCTCCAATGCCAAACATCCCGCTCATGAAACCGGCCATCACCCCAATCATCAGAGCCTCTATCATCGCTCATCCCGTGATTCCCACGATCGCAAAGCTGGCCGGAGGCCGTTGACGCCCTGCCACTACCCGGCGTCGATCAGGATGAGCTCCTTCTGGATCGGGCCGGCGACCTCGACGTTTCCCGAGGGCGTGATGAACACATCGATTTCGGACCGGACGGCCATCTCTCCGGCGAGGTAGATCCCGGGCTCGATGGAGAAGCAGATGCCGTTGACGAGGAGGCGTTCGTCCTTGGTCTCGAGATTGTCGATGTTGACGCCGTTGCCGTGTACCTCTTCACCGATGTTGTGGCCGGTGCGGTGGATGAAGTACGGGCCGTAGCCCGCCTTGTCGACGACGGCCCGGCACGCGTCGTCGACCTCCCAGCCGTGGACCGGCGTCCCGGAGCCGAACCGGTCCCGCACGAACGCCAGGGCGGCGTCCCGGGCGTCACAGACAACCTTGAAGATCTCGACGTACTTCGCGGGTGGGTTTGATCCGACGTAGCCGCACCACGTGATGTCGTAGAAGATCGCGCCGGGTTGCGCAAGCTTGGCCCACAGGTCGATGAGGATCTTGTCTCCCCGCGTGATCGGGCGGGCGTTGTCCGGCCGCGGTTCGAAATGCGGATTGGCCTGCTGCTCGTCGGAGCCGACGATCGGGTACTCCTCCATGCAATTGAGGCCCTCCTCTTCGAAACGGCGGGCGATGAACTGTTGCACGTCGTACTGGGTAAGCGTGTGCCCGGCGCGGAGCTCGGAACCGATCAGCTCGAAGGCCTCGTCCTTGATCTTCTGGATGCGCCGGCCCGCCTCGACGTGGGACTGGAACCCGGCGTCGTCGAGCACGGCCTCGAACGTCTGAACCAGGCCGGCGGAGGTGACGACGTCAAACCCGAGAGACCGGATCAGGTCGATGGTCCCCCCGTCGATCGTTGAAACGTACGGGATGTTGGCCGTCGGAGAGAACTGCATGGCCACGGTACGGGCCGGCGACATGATCTGGGTGAGGCTGGCGTGCAGCTCGCGCCATGAGAGGTACTCGCGTTTTGTGCCCGGCAGGGAATCGAGCTTGGTCGCCTCGACCTTGGAGACGAGCTTGACCGGCTCGCCCGAGGTCGGGATCCAGTAGAACCAGCGGCGGCTCGTGAACGTGCCGAAATCCATGCCGAGAACCCGGTAGGCGATGGCGTCCCGGTTGTGGAAGTCGTAGAGCAGCCAGCCGTCCACGCCGGCCTTGGCAAGCTCGGACTGAATACGTGCGATGTCAACCATGAGAAACCTCCTTTGCACGGCAGCAACGGTCGCACAGGTTGGCCGTCGAGCGCAAGGCCCTGGAGCGTTCAGGCGTGGAGCTGATCGATGAGATCGAGGACGCCGCGGGCATCGGGCAGGATCGCGCGCGGAGCGAAGGCCTCGAACGCCTCGGTCGGCGTGGTTCCGCTCAGGACAGCGGCGAACGGGATACCGGCGAGGTGCGCCGCCTCGGCGTCGGTCACGGTGTCGCCCGCGTAGAGCACCGATGGCAACGGCCGCCCGAGACGGCGCGCAGCGAGCAGCAGGCCCTCTGGCGATGGCTTGGGAGCCGTCACCATGTCGCTGCCAACGACGATGTCCATCGTGTCCGTCAGGTGCTCCCGGTCAAGGACCTCGGCGATCCGGTAGCTTCTCTTCGTCGTCACGATGCCCAGCGCGCAACCGCGGGCTCGAAGCTCGCGAAGAAGCGCGGGCGCCCACGGGTACAGGCGGGTGTGTCGGGTCATGATCCGGTCGGCGCAGTGGATGAACCGTTGCCGGAACTCCAGCGCCCGGGCCGCGTCGAGACCGGTCAGCCGGCCGAACATCGTTTCCAGGGAGAGCCCGATGGTGGTTGCGATGATCTCCGGGTTGGCTTGCCCAAGGCCCATCTCCGTCAACGCCCGGTTCACACACTCGATGATTCCTGCCGATGAATCACCCAACGTGAAATCGAAGTCGAAGAGGACCGCGGCCGTTTCCACGGCCTCAGGGTATCTCATTTCCGTTCCGGTGTGCCGTCGAGTCTGGCATCACCCGCTCCAGTCAGCGCCCGGGAGGCCCTGCGTGCAGCAGGGCCGCGGTCAGCGCCCGGGAGGCCCGGCCTGCGGCCGGCCCGCGTCATTCGCGTCGATCCGGCCCTCGCGCGAGCGCGGGTC
>JAADFN010000218.1 GCA_013152895.1 Acidobacteriota bacterium
GCTCGCGTGCAGAACGGCTCGGGATCAAGACCGCGGGCCGGCCGTAGGCCGGGCCTCCCGGGCGCTGACCGCGGGCCTGCTGCAAGCAGGATCTCCCGGGCGTGTGGACCGACGAACCCTGCCGCATCCGGAGACGAACGTGTACAATCCGGGCCATGCCGCGTCACGCGGCTGCGGAGGGACAATGGACAACGAGATGATCGTGAGCTTTCCCGGCGGCAAGAAGGTGACCGCCCGGTACAACGGTTTTCACATTCTGACCGACCAAGATCCCGATGCCGGCGGCGAGGGCTCGGCGCCGGAGCCATTCGCCCTCTTCCTGGCCTCCCTGGCGACCTGTGCCGGGATCTACGTGCTCAGTTTCTGCCAGCGGCGGGGCATCCCGCACGAGGGGGTGCGCCTCGTGCAAAGGTGGACATGGGAACCCGACCATCGCCTCGGCCGCGTCGAGCTCGATATCCGTGTGCCCGACGATTTCCCCGCGAAGTACCACGCGGCGCTGGAGCGGGCCGCCGCGATGTGCGCCGTCAAACGGACGCTGGAGAATCCACCGGAGCTCGTGGTGCGCACCGTCGCCGCCGATGTCCCCGTCACACCCGGCACCCAGCGTACGGGAATCTCCCTGCCGACGCGCTGACGGCGCCGGGGCGTGGGTCCGCCCGAGACATCATGCGGATTCGTCGGGCAGCACGATCGTGACGGTCGTTCCCTCGCCTTCGATGCTTTCGAGGAAGATCGTTCCCCCGTGACTCTCGACGACCCGCTTGGCGACCGCCAAGCCAAGGCCGGCGCCGGCCGGCCCCGCCTCCTCGGGGTGGGACGATCCCCGCCAGAACGCCTCGAACACGCGCGGCTGATCGTCCTTCGGAATCCCGATCCCGGTGTCGCTGATCCGGAAGGCGATCATCCGGGTTCCGCCCTGATCGACGTGCCGGACTTCGATCTTCGCCTCTCCACCTTTCCGGTTGTAATCGATCGCGTTCTTGACGACGGAACGGAGCGCCGCCGAGAACAGGTCGGGAGCGCATGTCACGGTCTCGAGCCCGCTGGCGATGAGGACCTGGACGTGAACGTCCCTGCTCTTTGCCCGCTCCCTCAGCGGCGCCAGTGTTTCCTTCAGGAGGTCCCGGATGGAGACTGATCTCGTCGCCATGCTCTTCCCCGCGGCTGCCAGGAGCGATGCCTGCATGACGTTTTCCATGATCTCCGTCAGCTCACGGGCCTTCTCGCTGATGATGGTTCCATACCGCCCGGCCCTTTCGGGGAGATCGGCAGCCATGTCCGTCAGGAGCTGCGCCGCCGTCACCACGGAACGCACCGGTCCCTTGAGATCGTCGGCAATACGAATCGTCAGCTCGCTCTTGACGCGGTCGAGCTCGGCGAGTTGCCCGTACGCCCGTTTCAGCTCTTCGTTTGCGGTCTCCAGCTCGGCGTTGAGGCGCTGGACCTCGGCGAGGCTCGCTTCGAGGTCCCTCGTCCGGGCGGCCACCTGGGCTTCCAGGCCTTCGTTGAGCTTCTGGAGCTCCCGCCACGCGATCGCGTTGGTGTACGCGACACTGGCCGTGGAGGCCAGCACCTCCGCGAGCTGCAGATCGCTCTCCCCGAGCGGGCTTTTGCTGGGATGTCCGTACGCGGTGAGCAATCCGAGGAGGCCCTTGCGGCCCGCCAGGGGGACGACGACCGCCGAATTGTAGCCCGCCTCCTCGACCGCGGCGAGCAGGCGATCGCCCCCGTCGCCCGCCCCCTGGAGCTCGCTGACGATCAGCCGGGAATCCCCCGTGCCGGCGAGCTCCGTCGCAAGCGGCTCGCCGGTATCCGACACGGCCCCCATCAGGGGATCACGTTCTTCTCCCCGAACGGAAAACTCCTCCAGGCCGCCGGTCGGGGGAACGAGGAGCACCGAGGCTACGGGGACCTCGAGCAGCTCGGCCGCCGTCTCCACGAGCCGTGTGAGCACCGCGTTCGGATCCTGCTCCACGCCGAGGTTCCGGCCGAAGGAGGCGATGCCGGCAAGAACCCGGACCTTGCGCTCCAACTGGCGGCGGAGCTGGTCGAGACGGGTGTTGAGATCGGTCATCGCCACGTTGGCGCGAACCGCCTCTTGCACGAGGTCCTCGTCGGACAGCGGGCCTTCAGCCTGGGACGAGGCCGGCTCGACAACCTCCCGTTCGGGCTCGCTGTCGACCTCGATCTCGGGCGGCGCGGCGAGGAACGGCTCCATGGCGGCGCGCACGTGCAGGCGCAACTGATCCAACGCCTGTGGGCTCGTTCCAACGCCGAGCTTCCCGGCGACGGCCACCAAGGTCTGCTCCGTGATGGCGGCAAACCCCTTCATCACCCCCTCCCCGCGGACGGCAACCGATGGGAATGAAGGGGCGCGGAACGGGTTGAGCAGGTCGTTGAGCGTCTCGATGCTGAGCAGGTTCGGCAGGTCCCTCTTGTTGTGCTGGTAGACGATCGGGACTCTGGTCCGGTCGATGCCGTTTGCCTCGAGGTTCGCCCACATGTTCTTGACAGACTCGATGTTGGCCTGGCGCTCGGATGCCTGGGAATCGGACACGAAAACGATGCCGTCCGTGCCGGTCAACACCGCGCGGCGCGTCGCGTTGTACTGCACCTGGCCAGGAACCGTGTAGAGCTGCAACGCCAGCCGGTACCCCCGGATTCGGCCGAGATCGAACGCGAGGAGATCGAAGAAGAGGGTCCGGTCGTTGGCCGTGTTGAACGAGTACAGCTTCGTCTTCTGATCGGGGTCGATTCGTCTGTGGATCTGTTGCAGGCACGTCGTCTTCCCACTCAGAGCGGGACCGTAGTACACGATCTTGATCTTGATCTGGCGGTACTGGTTGTCAAACTGGACCATCGTCCCTCCCGGTCTTCACTGCTCGATACCATCCAGCGTTCCCGATGATTCTACCGCGGATGAATGCGAGGTGTTCCCGGGAAGGTGCGGGCAGGTCCCCGCCGGGCGAGAATGCCCTCGCGGCAGGCGGCCTGCCCGGATGGGGGGACGCGGTTCCTACCGGCCCTTCGAAGCTGCCCGTGGCGCGCGTGCCCCACGCTTGTGAAGAGCTCCGCGGTCAAGCGGCCGGACGCTCCGGATCATCGGGACGGGCCTCGGCCCCGCATGCGCGCGGTGAATCGCGGCGATGGTGACTCCGACCGCTGAGACACGGGTCGGCAGGTAGGTGGGATCGCCGGTGAGCTGGTTCACGACCGTCGCGTACGGGAAAACCAGGGAATCGTCGGGGCCATCGACGAGGCTGAACACCACCGTTCCCGCATCGACGGCCGTCCGGATCCGCCGCTGCACCATCCCGAACGGGGGAACGTCGAACGTTTCCGAGCGAAGGATATCGCCACCAGCATCCTGGACGTCCATCTGCACGGTAACCCATGCGTCGGTCCAGGAAGCGACGCCGGCGTTGGCGCGGAACGTCGTGCCGTCGTTCATGACGCCGGTCGTGTAGGCGTACGTGTCCCAGCTCAACCCGTCGTCCACGGAGACCCCGGGGAACGCCTGGCCGAATTCGCCGCCCGGGTTGAACGGATCCGGGGTGTAGGTCCGCGATGTCGCCAGAAAATCGCAGCTTCCCTGGGAGCTGCAGTCGACCTGGTCGGTGTCGGCATAGATCAGGAGCGCCCCCGTACCGCTCCAGTCGAAGAGCTTTGGGCCGAGCACGTCCCACAGGTTGACCGTCTCCCACGGTTTCAGCGTGACATAGATGACGTCTGCCGACCAGTTCGCCTGGCCGGACGGCAAGAACTGGACGACGACGGGCAGATCGTACTCGTGCGGGTTGTGCAGGTTGACGTCGGTCCTCCAGTATGTCCCTCTGAGCCCCGGCGTATTGGCGGCAGCCGGGATCATCCAGGACGGCGCCAGCTGGGCGAAGGCAACGATCGGCATCATCGTGGCGGCCGCGGCGAGCAACAGGATCGCTGTACGTTTCATGGCATCCTCCCGTCACACCGTCGTGCAACCGCCGTGCCAGGACGCGAGCCCGGCGCCGGACCGCCCCGGCGGGCCAGCTGTCCTCCACGGGGGACACGTGCGCCCCTTCTTCCGGCGAGAAGGGCCACGGTTGCCGCCCTTCGCGTTCGTGGAAAAACGTGAAAGATGCCACGGATGGGGGGCCAGCCCGCACATCTCACCGATCCCCCGCCGCGATCACGGGGGCACCACCGGTACGGCGGTTCTCGCGGCGAGGGTCCGGAGACATGCGGGCTAGATCTTCTCGAGCCTGGCGATCGTGGGAACGAGCGTCTTGCGGCCGGCGCGGTCGAAGTAGACGACCAGCTTGAGCTGTGGCCCCCGGCCCCGGCAGGAGAGGATCAGGCCGGCGCCGAACCGGTCGTGGCGGACCCGGTCCCCCGGCCGCCACGCGTTGCCGTTGGCGTCGGTGACGGTGGCCCGGACCCGGCCTCCGCGGCCAAAACCCGGCGCACGTGCTGGCCGGGGGGAAGCCGGACGCGCGGGGGCGGAGGTGGCCCGTTCCCGCCGGCCACCGGCGGGTGGGGCGTCGTGCAGGGTGAGCGTCACATCTGACACGTCGAGAAGCGCCCCGGGGGGCAGCTCCTTCAAGAAGCGGGAGGGCGTGGTCGTCTGCCGCTGCCCGAAGAGCAGGCGCGTGCGAGCGGCGGTCAACGCGAGCCACCGCCGGGCGCGCGTCATCCCGACGTAGGCGAGGCGGCGTTCCTCCTCCAGCCCCTCCGGCTCGTTCCGGCTTGCCCCGTGCGGCAGGAGACCGTCCTCCAGCCCGGCGAGGAACACGACGTCGAACTCCAGCCCCTTGGCGGCGTGGAGCGTCATCAGGTTGACGGCATCGCCGTTGGCAGCGTCATCGCCCTCCTCGAGCAGTGCCACCGACTCGAGGAATGCGTCCAGGTCCTGGCCCGCCGCCGAGGCCTCGGTGACGGCGGAGGCGAGCTGCTGCAGGTTCTCCCGGCGCGTGATCTTCTCGGGCGTGTCGCCCGCGTAGAGCGACAGCATCCCGGAGGCTTCGAGCACCCAGGCGGTCGCCGCGCCGGGGCCGTCCTTTTCGAGGCGGCGCCGCCCCTCGGCAAGGAGATCGAAGAACCGGGTCAGGGACTGACGCGCCCGGGGCGTCAGCCCCTCCGGGAGGGCCGCCGCGGCGGCAGCCAGCCCCGTCCCATCGGCGGCGGCGTACCGTTCCAGGACATCGATGGTCGCCGCGCCGATACCGCGCGCGGGCACGTTGATGACGCGCCTCAGCGCGATCTCGTCGCCGGGCCCGGCCAGGAGCCGGAGGTAGGCAACCGCGTCCTTGACCTCGGCCCGCTGCCAGAAACGCAGCCCGCCGACAATCCGGTAGGGAACCTGGCGGCGGGTCAGCTCCTCCTCGAACGGCCGCGTCTGTGCATTCGTTCGGAGGAGGACGGCAATCGACCCGAGCGGGTGGCCGGTCGCCAGCTCGTCGATCCGGTCCGCCACCCACCGGGCTTCGGCCCGTTCGTCCTCGCCGACGTAGAGGCGCACCGGCTCGCCCCCCTCTCGGCTCGTGAAGAGCTTCTTGCCCCGCCGCCCCGCGTTGTGGCCGATGAGCGCACCCGCCGCCGCGAGGATCGGCGCGGTCGAACGGTAGTTCTGCTCCAGCGCGACGACGTGCGCCCCGGGGAAGTGGCGTTCGAACGAGAGGATGTTCTCGACGTCTGCGCCCCGCCAGCGGTAGATCGACTGGTCCTCGTCACCGACGGCCGTGATGTTGCGCTCCTCGCCGAGAACAGTTTCAAGAAGGTCCATCTGGAGGCTGTTCGTGTCCTGGAACTCGTCGATCAGCAACCACCGGGCACGCCTTCGCACAACCTCCAGCGGCGCGCCTCCCTCCCGGAGCACGCGGAGGGCGAGGGCGAGCATGTCGTCGAAATCGACCGCCCCGGCTGTGCGCTTCGCCTTCCGGTACGCCTGCCAGACGTCCGCCAGCAGCTCGTCGAACGGCTGGGACCCGTGCGTTGCCAGCGATTCGGGGGTCCGGCCGCGGTTGACCTCGGCCGAGATCTGCGCCAGCAGGGCCCGCGGCGGATGCGCCTTGGGGTCAATTTTCAGCTCGCCGAGAATCCGCTTGACAAGGGCGCGTTGATCACCGGCGTCGAGGATGACGAACCGGCCCGGCAGGCCCGCCACATCCGGGTTGCGCCGGAGGATCTCCAGCGCCCAGCGGTGGAACGTCCCGAGAAAGACGCCCCGGGCGGCCCCGGAGGACCTGGCCAGCAGCCGTTCGACGCGTTCACGCATCTCGCGTGCAGCCTTGTTGGTGAAGGTCACGGCGGTGATCTCGCCGGGACTCGCCGCGCCGGCCATGAGCAGGTAGGCGACCCTGTGGGTCAGGACCCGGGTCTTGCCCGAGCCCGCGCCGGCCAGAACGAGCAACGGGCCCGCGCCCCACGTGACCGCCTCGCGCTGGGACGGGTTGAGGTGTTCGAGAAGCTCCTTCACCGTTCTTCCATCTCCCACTCGGCCATGACCCGTCCGCGGGCGGCGAACGCCTGGCGGCGGGTCAGGAGACCGACGAACTGGCGGCTTTCGAGGTCCGTGACGACGGGCAGCTCTTCAAGGTCGGATTCGGCGAACAGGTGCATGGCGCGTTCCAGGGTGTCGTTGACCGTCAGCACGGGGATGTCTTCGGTCGCGACGTCCTCGGCCACGACGAGATCTGCGAGCTCGACGGCATCGAGGTACCCCCGCAGCTCGCGGAGGGTCAGGACTCCCATCAGCCGGCCGCCCGGGTGCAGCACGGGATAGACGAGCTGATCGGACGAGGAGATCACGCGGAGAATCTCGCGGTACGGCGTTCCTGCCGCAAGGTTGACAGCGTTGGGTTTGACGATTTGGGCGATCTGGACGGTTTCGAGGATCCGGGTCTCGGAGAGCTCACTGGCGGGTCCGCCCATCTCTTCCAACCGGCCGTGGTACATCCCGCGCTTGAGGAAGATGCGCGACACCGGAATCGCCACGGCGACGGCAGTCATGATCGGCAGAATGACCTGGTACGACCCGGTCACCTCGAACAGGAGGAGAATGGCGGTGATGGGGCACCGTACCGCGGCGGTCAGGAGAGCGCCCATGCCGACGATGGCGTAGGAGCCCGGCACCAGCCCCAGGTGGGGGAACAGGCGCGCGAGCCCGGTTCCATACGCTCCTCCGAGCATCGCCCCCATGAAGAGGAGCGGCGCGAAATCACCGCCCCACCCCCCCGAGCCGAGGGTCAGGCTGGTGGCGAGAATCTTTCCAAAAACGAGCGCCAACATGATCGGCCCAATGATGCCGCCGGCCAGCGCCGCCTGCACGTGGTTGTAGCCATTCCCCATCACCTGCGGCAGGGCCAGCGCAAGAACGCCCACGCCGAGGCCCCCGATCGCGGGGCGCAGAATCACCGGGAGCTTCGTCCATTCGTGAAAGTACCGGTGAAGCGCACGATCCGCGAAAACGAACAGCGGGGCCACGAGACCGGACGCCAGGCCGAGCCCCGCGTACAGCGCGATCTCCCACCACGCGACGAAGTGGTATGGCGGAACGATGAAACGTTCTGCCCCAACCCCTTCCAGCGACCTCGCGACGACGGTTCCAGCGACGGACGCCAGCAGCGCCGGCGAAATCGTGGCGGCCGTGTAGTCGCCGAGGATGATCTCCACGCCGAAGAAGAGGCCGGCCATCGGCGCGTTGTACGCCGCAGCGATGGCCGCCCCGGCACCACATCCGATCAGGATCTGTTTCCGCCGCTTGGTCAGCCCAAGCCAACTTCCGATCCACCCGCCGAGGATCCCACCCATGGCAACCACGGGCGCCTCGCGGCCCGCCGATCCCCCGGTCCCGATGATCAGAGCCCCGGCGATGAACGCGGCGGCGACGTATCGCGGCGGCAAATTCCCCGGCTTCGTACGCGCATCCATCATGATGATCGGAATACCGGGGTTGGACGCCGCCTTGAAGAGCTTCAGCGTCAGCCATGCCATCAGCAGCGCGCCGAACATCGGCAAGAGGAGCCGCCACACCGTGGGCGTTGCCCACGCGACGGGGACTCCCAGCTCCTGGTGGATCCACCGTAGCAGCGTGTCAAAACTGAAGGTATGAATCAGCTCGATGGCCCGCGAAAAGAACACCGAGAGCAGGCCTGACGCCGAGCCGACGGCAACGGAGACCACCAGGAACCCCGTGGTTTGAGGCCGCAGCGCGCTGTAGGCTCGGCGGCCGCCAAGCTTCACGCGGTCTCTGAATGTCAACGTCTCCATGCTCACTCCACCGTCACGCTCTTGGCGAGGTTGCGCGGCTGGTCGACGTCGAGCCCCAGCTCCACGGCGACGTTGTACGCCAGCAGCTGCAGCGGGACGACCGTGACGAGTGGTTGAAGCAAGGGGTCCACGTCCGGAACGGGCACGATGAGGTCGGCGAGCTCATCCAGGCCGGCCGCCCCGGCCTCGGCAACCGCGAGGATCGCCGCCCCGCGCGCCCGGACCTCCCTCAGGTTTCCCAGGAGCTTCTCGCGAGCCGGCGTGCGGGGTGCCACGGCGACGACGGGAAACCCGTCGTCGACCAGCGCGATGGGTCCGTGTTTCATCTCGCCGCCCGGATACCCCTCCGCGTGCAGGTACGAGATCTCCTTGAGCTTGAGCGCGCCTTCGAGCGCGATCGGGTAGAGCATGCCCCGCCCCAGGTAGAGCGAGTCGGCCGACGCCGTGATCAGGTCGACCCCCCGGCGGTACAGCTCGTCCGGCACCCCCAGCGCCTCCTCCAGTGCGAGCGGCAGCCGTTGCAGCTGGGCAACCAGCTCGCCGTCGCGCGCATCGTCGAGGCCGCGGACGCGCCGCAGCGCGAGCGCCGTCAGCAACAGGGCAACCAGCTGCGTCGTGAACGCCTTGGTCGACGCCACGCCGATCTCGGGCCCCGCCTGGGTCAGCAGGCGGGCCTCGGCGAGCCGCCACGCGGAGGAGCTCCTGACGTTGCAGACCGTTGCGAGCGGCGCGCCGGCGCGCCGTCCGAGCTCCATGGCGGCCAGCGTGTCGGCGGTTTCCCCGGACTGGGTCACGCCGATCACAAGCGTCTCGTGACCGAGGAGCGGATCGCGGTACCGGTACTCCGAGGCGTAATCGACGTCGACCGGAAGACGGGCCAGCCGCTCGATGTAGAACTTGCCCACGAGGCAGGCGTGCCACGAGGTGCCACAGGCGACGAGCTGGACGCGACGAATCTTCTCGAGCCGGTGAGGATCGAATCCGAACCCCTCGATGTTGATCCCCCGCCGCTCGGCGTCGAGATAGGCCAGGACCGTGTTCCGCACGGCGTCCGGCTGTTCGTGGATCTCCTTGAGCATGAAGTGGCGGTAGCCGCCCTTCTCCGCCCGCGCGGCGTCCCAGTCGAGGGTCTCGATCGGGCGATCGACGGGATGGCCGCCGGCGTCGAACACCGTGATGCCGCCACGGCCGAGCCGGGCGATGTCCCCGTGCTCGAGAAAGATCACCCGCCGCGTCCGCGACAGCAGCGCCGTCACGTCGGAGGCAACGAGCATCTCGCCATCGCCGGCACCAACGACGAGCGGCGGCCCCTGCCGGAACGCCACGAGCTCGTCCGGCGCGTTCGTGCTCATCGCCACGACGGCGTACTGGCCTTCCAAACGGGGCAGAACGCGGACGACCCGTTCGAGCAGAGGTCCCTCCTCGCGACCGAGCAGGTGGGCGATCAACTCGGTATCGGTGTCCGAGCTCAACTCGACGCCGGCCGAGCGCAGCTCGGCGCGCAGTGCGGCGTAATTTTCCAAAATGCCGTTGTGCACGACGGCGACTGTCCCGGTTGCGTCGACCTGCGGATGGGCGTTGGCCTCCGTCGGCGCTCCGTGGGTCGCCCACCGCGTGTGGCCGATCCCGACAACGCCGGGGAGCGGCGTGCCGTACGCCTTTTCTTCGAGGTTCACCAGCTTGCCCTCCGCCCGGAGGATCTGGATGCCCGCGTGCCCGGCGACGGCCAACCCCGCCGAATCGTACCCGCGGTACTCAAGCCTCCGGAGCCCCTCCAGAAGAATGGGCACCGCCTGATGTGTCCCGACGTAACCGATAATGCCGCACATACTGTTCGTCTCTCCTCGCATGTGCCGCGCCCCGGCGCGGCGGCGGCCATTGTATCCCGGATGCGCTTCGTTTTGTGAGATCGCGGCGTGGACCCCGCATGACCCGTTCAGCGATCAATACCGTGCGGGTAATCCCGGCGATCAGGACTCCCGCTGGGCCGGGAGGGGTGTGATCCAGAGCCTCCTCGACCTCGGGCCGTCGAGCTCGACGAAGAAGATCCCCTGCCACGTTCCGAGGCGGAGCCGGCCGGCCTCGACCGGCACGAGAAGCGACGGACCGAGCAACGTCGAAAGGAAATGCGCGTCCGAGTTGCCCTCGGTGTGGGCAAAGTGAACCGGCGGAATGAGCTTTTCCCAGGCGGTCAGGAGATCGCGGACGACATCGGGATCCGCGTTTTCATTGATGACGGCCGCGGCCGTCGTGTGCGGCACGAAGATGTGACAGGCTGCGCTTTCCGCCTCCGCGGCGGCCAACGCCGCGTTGATCTCTGGTGTGACGTCGATCATCTCGCGCCGGCGATGACTCTGGAGTGCGATCTCAATCATGGTTCCTCCACTGTGCGGCGTAAAGCCGGCGGTATGCGCCCGAGAGGAAGATCACCCGCCGCACGTACGTGTACGTCTCGGGCACCGGGATTTCTTCCGTGAAGCGTCGTGGATCGGGCCACCGCTTCCACCATTTCGCAACCCGCGTGGCGCCGCCATTGTACGCGGCGAGGGCCGGCTCCAGCGCTCCGAAACGGTCGATGAGCGAGGCGAGCTCGCGGGCGCCCAGGCGCAGGTTCACCGTCGGATCGCGCAGGTCCGGTTGCGGGCCGAGCCCCAGAGCCCGCGCGTGGCGGCGCGCGGTCCGGGGGATCAGCTGCAGCAGGCCGATGGCGCCCCGCGGACTCAGCGCGTGAGGCGCAAACGTACTTTCCTGGCGGGCCAGGGCGGCGATCAGCCAGGGATCCAGGCCCGTTTCTCGCGCCGCGCCGCTGATCTCGTCGCGCCAGCGAAGCGGAAGGTACGCGCGGAGCAGGTCGCTGGGACAGCGGCTCATCTCGATCGTTCCGAGCCGTGGATCGGCCGCCCGAAGCCAGCGGATCGCCCGAGACGGATCCGGTCCTCCAGCCTCGAGAGCAGCCGCGGCGAGCGCCTGGCCCGGGGGCGTCAGCTGCACGCGCCCGAGGCGTCTCCACTCCCGGCGCGCCGCGCCAGCCTCGCCACACCGCAGCAGG
>JAADFN010000219.1:0-1027 GCA_013152895.1 Acidobacteriota bacterium
TGCGGGCCGGATCGTGTTCTCAGGGGGTTCTCTTCAGAAGGAATGCGCCCAGCGCGACGGCGAGGGCAACTCCGGCCAGCAGCCACACCCAGCGCCACGGTCTCCGGGCGGGAAGCGGCGTCAGGTCGCCGTCGCCGAGAACCATCACGCCGGCCCATGCGGCGGGAGGCATTCCCCGGTCGATGGCAGATCGCTGTGCCACCCGCAACGCGTTCGCCACGCTGTGGCCCCGCCCAAGTTCCCGCGAAATCTTGCCAAAAAGAGCTGCGGCTTGCGAATCCTCCAGCGGCCAGAGGCTCGCCAGGACCGCCCCGGCGCCGGCTTCCAGGAAGGCCCTGGCCAGGCTTTGGGCCCCCTCGCCCCCGAGGATCCGGCCGGCCGAGCTGCCGCACGAAGAGAGAATCACGAGCTGGCCGTCGAGGCTGAGCTCCGGGATCTCACGGACCTGGAGGAAGCCGTCCTCCCGGTCTGATCCAGGCGCCAGGAGGATCGCCGAGCGCTCGGGCTGTTCCTCATCGACGACCGCGTGGGTGATCAGATCGATGATCCTGAAGCGCCCCAGGGGTGTCTTTTTCAGCATTGACTCGCTGGCTGCAGCGCCTGTGAGCACCAGGGTGCCCGCGCCCGCGATGCGCTCCAGCATCCGTGCTTCTTCGACGGCGTGGCGGAGAGGTGAAAGCCGGAAGCCCACGGTCCACGGACCGGCGGAGCGGAAGGCCGGTGCTTGAAGGGCGTCTTTGCCGACTTCAGGCGCGAAAAGAACCAGGGCTGCGGATCCGGGGACCGGTACGCGTCCACCGGCAGCCATCTTGAGGTGGGCCCACACGGCGGCCGAAGGCAGGATCGAGATCTCGAAACGGCTGCCGGCGGGCGGGGCGGTCCCGTCGCGGGCCAGCGCCGCGAAAGGACAGCGGAACAGCGCATCATCGGGGATGATCACGAGACGTTGAATCTCTTTGGACAGGTTCGCAAGCGCTGTCTGGAGCACATCCGTGTAGAGCCGGGCGAGGGCTCCGACGGTGGCACG
>JAADFN010000219.1:1138-12436 GCA_013152895.1 Acidobacteriota bacterium
CCGATGGCCAGCGGTCTGGGCTCCCACGGCTCGCCGTCCCAAAGCTGGAAGGAGAGCATCGCCTGATCCGGACCGAGGAGGCTCTGGACCTGGGCGAGGGTCGGGATGCCGTGCTGGGAGGCCGCGACGCGGCCGCGCGAGCGCCGGAGCACCTGGTCCCTCAGCGCGGACTCCTGTTCCTCGAGGTTTGCCAGCCGGTCGAGGGTCTCCGCGCGTCGGGGTGCCGGGAGCTCGGGGTCGGCGAGCTTTCGCTGGGCCTTCGAGATCTGTGCCAGCACCGCTTCGCGGCGTTCGGCGAATTCGCTGCCAGCCTGGGTCGCCGAGATCCGGCGCGGCGTCTCCAGGTGTTCGAGCAGCTCCCGGGCGCGAAAGCGCTCCATGGTCCCAAAGGCGAGCGCACGATCCTTCCGGGGCGTTGCCGAAACCGCCGATCCTTGCAGCAGAAACCCGGCCAGCCGGTAGTAGACGTAGCTCCAATGGGAGAATGCCTGTGCACGGAGGGTGCCGCGAACCTGGGGAGCGCGGAGAGCCTCGATCAGATCCAGGGCTCTCCTCTGTGCGTCGATTCCCTCCTGGCGCGACGCGAAGAGGGCCTTCATCCGGGCCTCGGCAGCCTGGATCTCTGCCACATTGAATGCGTTGCCGATCGTGTGGGCCTTCTCTCGCGCCCGGCGGAAAAACTGCTCGGATTGCGTCCGGAATTGTGGCCCCATGCCGGCCGCGGCGGTGCCGGAGAATTCCAGGGCTTCGATTTCGTCCTGAGGAAGGGAACGCCTCCGGGCGAGCTCCAGGGTCCGCTGAAAGTGTCGCAATGCCTCCCGGCCCTGGCTCTGCAGCCCGAGAAGGTTGTGTATATCGGCTTCCACCTGGATGTTACGGCTTCGGATAGCCAACCTGAGACCTCTGTTGAGGAGGTTTTGGAGCTCTCGGGGCGCCATGTCTCCCTCGTGCACGAGCTTGATGCCGCACAGGGCCATGTTGGAAACCGGTACGCCTTCTCCCCAGGCATCGCCCGACTGGGCGCGCAACAGTGCCGCTTGGCGGAAAGAGTCGTACGCCTTCTGGTAGCGGCACAGGTACCAGTACACGGTGCCGAGGTTGTTCATCACGGAGCACCGGATATCGTAGTCCCCGTCGGGGAAAGCCCACTTCTTGGCACGGAGCAGCAGGTGCAGCGACTGGGAGTAGTCCCCACGCTTCTCGGCAAGGACGCCTTGGGCGGCCCAGATCCGCGCCTGCATCGGCCGGTTGCCGGTCTTGCGGGCAGCCGGGGCGCAGCGCGCCAAGAGCGCCCCGGCCTCGGCCAACTTTCCCCGGTCCATGAGCGCATAGGCGAGATCTTCCCCGCCATAGACGACCCCCCATGTATCGCCGGTGGACTCCATCCCGTCGATGGCATGGCGGAGCGTTGCCTCCCAACCGGCCTTGCCTCTCATCCGGTCCAGCCAGGCGATGAACACCTCGATCCGGTAGATCCCGGGATACTTCTGAAAGCTCCAGCGAAGGAGGGACTCTGCCTCCTCCATGTGGGCCGGGGTCCTTCCGTAGAGAAAGACCCGGTAGTAATTCATGGCATTCCCAGGGTTCTTGATGATCGCAGCGCGGGAGGCCTTGAGAGATACAGCGTTGTGCCGGCGCGCTCCCGCCGGCACGGCACTCAGCGTCAGCACGGCGGCAACAATGCTGCAATGCAAGAGTTTGACGAACATTGCATCCATGATACCCGAGTCGCTTCTCTGCATGTACGCCTCGCGCATTTCCACATTCCGGATTACAATGATTCCAATGTCAACCGGGCCTTCGAAGAACGGAGCAGACACCTCCGGGGTTTTGAGCGGCGATCGGATGGACTTTCTCATCCGGAAGGTGGCCGCCGCGGTACGCCGGAGCTGCCCGCCGTACCTGGCCTCCCAGGCGGAAGACATCGCCCAGGAGGTTCTCGTGCAGTTACTCCGCAAGCTGGAACGAACTGAGGGGAAGGCGACCTTCTCGTCGATATACCTTTTGAAAGCGGCCCACGGCGTGACGGTCGACGAGATCCGCCGCCGCAGCCGCCGCCGCGAACAGACGGGTTTGGAGGACCAGATGGAGGCGCACCCCCGGGCAGGGCCCGATCCGGAGCAGGAAGCAATGGCGCGTTCCCTCGGGCGGCAGATTCGCCGCTGCCTGGAGGGGATCATCGCCTCCCGCAGGGTGGCCGTCACGCTGCACCTTTTGGGCTGTCCAGTTCCGGAGATTGCCCAACGTCTCGATTGTCCGGTCAAGAGCGCGGACAACCGGGTGTACAGGGGGATGAAGGACTTGAGGGATTGTCTTGCAGCCAAGGGGCTGACGCCATGAACGATCGTGCGCGCGACGAGCTCGCCCGCCTCCGCGAGGCGTTTTCGGCGGAACCGTGGGGGGCGGCCGGCACGGACTGCCCCGAGGTTGGCGAGCTGTGGGCATCGGCGACCGGGGAGCTTGACCACCAAGCCGACCGGATGGTCCTGCTCCATCTTGCGCAGTGCAGCCAGTGCGCTTCCATCTGGCGCCTGGCGCGGGAGATGGTCCTCCCCGGCCGCGAGGAGGCGACCCCGGTCGTCTCGATCACGCCGAAGAAAGCTGTTCCGCTGATGCGGCGGCCCTCTTTCCTGGCAGCGGCGGCCACGCTCGTGATCGGGCTGGGCCTGGGTGCCGGGTTGCTCCTGCACCGGGAATCATCCGCCCCGCCGGTTTACCGTCAGCAACGATCCGCCCAGACAATCCTGGCTGCGCCAGCGACGATGCAGCTTCCACGCGCTTCCTGCCGGCTTCGCTGGAGCGCCGGTCCCGAGGGGACGCGGTACGACCTGCTCGTCACGGATGAGAATGTGACGATCCTGGCCACGGTCAAGGGCTTGACAAGCCCGGACTACCTGCTTCCGTCAGAGAAGATCCCGCGCCGGGTCCGGAAGATTCTCTGGCGTGTCACGGCCCATCTTCCGGACCAGCGCACCGTGGTCTCGGACACCTTCACAACGAGGATCACCGACTAGCCCGCATGTCGTGCACACTTCCTGACGCGATCGCAAAGACGCCGTCCGTTTCAGTGTTTCTTGCGGCGGCGACGCTGACAACGTGCGACTGTCGGTCTGGAGGCCCTGCTGCAAGCAGGGCCTCCCGGGCGCATCCGCTCTCGCAGCGGGAAGGGTGCGAGACGTGCGGGGTTATTCCGACGAGCTGTCCGATTCCTCTCCGAGCACACGCTCGAGCATCTGGCGAGCATGAAGAAGGTCATCCGAAGGGGAATTGACCTGGGACAGCAGGTAGCCGTATTCACGGCGCAGATCGTCCAAACGGCCGGAAAGAATCATCTCCTGGAGCGATTCGAGGGCCTCCCGGCCACTGGCGTCGAGGTCCGGGCGGCCAAGCTCCCTCTGGACGACGACCCGGCTCAGCGAGAGGACCTCTTGCCTTTGTTGCAACTCGCTGGGAGAAGGCTCGTGCTCGCCGTCCGGAGTCACGAACGGCTCGTCGGCCTCCTCCTGGGCTTCCGGCACAGTTCCTCCAACGGCGGCGGCCAGGAACGGCTCGCCCGCATCGGTATCCCCGGACGCCAGACTCTGAGGCAGCCGCCTCAGCTGCTGGCTGAACTTTCCGAGCATCAGGTAGAGCTCCTTGTTCGAAGCGAAGTTTCCAACGAGCCTTGCACCCCGTTCCAACTCGAGTTGTTCCGATTCCTGAAGCATGATGCAGGCGACCGCGCTCTTTTCGAGCGTGATCTTGGACGCCTTCACCCGCCACGCCGTCAGCTCCCCAGCGATGAAGCACGAGTCGGCCGCCTGGACGGACACCGCCTCCACCTTGACCTGCGGATCGATCCGGACCGATCCCTGGCCCGATTCGATCATCGAGTAGACGCCGGAGTTCTGGATCACCAGGTTGCCGGGGGTCCGGATCGAAAGCTGGCCCTGGTCGTTGACCTTGATCTCCGTTCCAGAGGGAATGATCATCGTTGGGAAGTTCTTCTCTTCGTTCATGAATCACCTCATCTCATCCCGATTCGGAAAGGAAGCGGATCGAACGCCGGAGGCGGCGCATACCGCCGGGCTGCCAGAAGCGCTTCACTTCCCTTCCAATGGTAGTTGAGAATAAAAATACGCGGATCCACAGGCACGGGCTCGCCGCTCGCATGGAGACGCACCCGGACCTCGTAGTGCAGGTGTGGCGACGTTGACCAGCCCGTGCTCCCCACCGTCCCGATGACCTCGCCCCGCGCGACACGGTGGCCCCGCCGGACCAGGATATCCTTGAGGTGGGCGAAGATCGTCAGGTACCGGTCCCCGTTCGCCAGGACGATGACATTGCCGTACCGCCACCATCGAACGTTCCGGCGCAGCGGAAACCTGCCTGCGAAGACCACCCTCCCCGCACCCGGCGCCATGACCTTCGTCCCCTCGCGCGCCGCCAAGTCGATCCCCGCGTGAAAATCAGGCCTGTTTGTGAACGGAGAGATTCGCTCACCGAACGGCGAGGTCAACACGAAGCTCCCGATTGGAAGGGGACAAATCGACGGAACGAGCTGCGTCAAGCGGCTGTTCTTCTCTGCGAAACGCGCAAGCTCATCGGCAAGTGCCAGCAGGGCCTTGCTGCGAGTATCAAGATCGACCGCTCTGCGGTATGCCAGCGCCGCACGGGGCGGAAGCCCCGCCGTTCGCACGGGCTCCGGAAATCCCCCGAGGCCTTCCTCCCGTTGCGTCTCGGGGGCGCCCAAGATAAGGCTCATCTGGCGCTCACGAATCCGGGCCACACGAAGCCCGGCTTCCAGGCGGTTCAACGATGCCACGCGCTGTTTGAGAACCGCGCGAGCCAGCTGATTCTGATGCTCCAGCACGTGCAGCTTCGAATTCAGAAAAAACGCCTCGATCCCACGCGGGGCAAGCACCACGCCCACCAGCATGATCACGCCGAGCACCACGCCCAACGCCATGATCCGCCGGGCTGCCTTCGCCGAAAGGAAGTAGTACCGCACCTGCTTGCGGATATTGGCGGGGTGAAATTGGACCTCGTACATGTTCCCTCAACGAGTCATCCTAGCACTTCAGCCAGGACCATTCTTCACGCGACACGGGAGAGCCACATGTGCTGGACGGCGCTGTCATGCGGACTCGACTCCACCTGGAGGGAGGTGAATCTCGACCGGATCGCCACCGCCGAGCTCGAGCAGCTCGGCCGCCGATGCTCCGTTGACGGCGACTTCGAGAAGGCCCGACGAGCCTTCCATCAGAACCGCCTTGCCTGGCGGCGCATCGGCGTACGTCTCGGATCGCTCCACAACCCGCCGCCATCCAGCGCGCAGCTCCGCCCCGGGCGGCGCCTGGGTCCACGGAATGTTCGTAATCAGGTTTCCGAAACGATCCACGTGCAACACGACACCGTGAATCGTGGCGCCCTCTCGCCGCGGATCCGGAAGCGGACACGGGACCAGGGTGGCCGGATCGCACGGCATCGCAAACGTGTGGGGGTCCTCCCCCCGGGACAGCCGCGCAACGGCGGGCGCGAAGAGGTCCCTCCCGTGGAAGGTTGCAGACACCCGCTGGGCGCCCAACCGCCCGGGGTCGAGCGTGAAACACCGTGCCGGAGTGCCGGCGGCCGCGGGCAACCCATTGTCCGGAGCGACGATCCATCGTTCACCGACCTGGGCCGCAACGGCGCGCCGCACCGTCCCGACACCCGGGTCGACGACCGCCAGCACCACGGCCACCGGTGGAAGATCGGGCCACGCGTAGCGGAGGAGGTAGCACCCCGTCCAGATGTCGCCCGCGGGAACGCCGTGCGAAATGTCGAAGCGTTGGGCTTGCCCGGCCTCGCGGATCAGCACCGCGTGGAGAACCCCGACGTACGCGTCGCCAAGGCCAAAATCAGTCAACAGAGCGATGGGTTTCACGAGCGGTAATGGAGCACGATCTTGCCCGTCTTGATGAAATCGTGTCCCGTGAGCCGGTGGGCCATCTCGATGATGCCCGGAACATCCCCGTTCAGCCGGCCCGATCCTTTCAAGATGTAGTCGTGCACCGGTCCATACAGCTCGACACCCTTGGCATCCTCGTCGACCGTCTCGTGGGTCGTGTAATCTTCGAGCTCGACGTTCTCGGGGAGATTCTCTTCGATCATCGAACGGATGCTTGCGGCCTCCTCCCGCGAAAACACCTCGTAGCGAAACTCCAGCTCGGCACGCTCGATCTCACGTATCGACGTCACACGGATCTTGAGCCTCTTCGAGTCTTCAAGCGCCCGTTGTATCCGCTCACCGAACTGTTTCGGAAGAATGATGCGCTGCTCCAGGTCAAGCTTGGACTTGATCCCGTCCATCAGGCTTTCCAGCTCGACATTCTCCTGCCCGGCGTACCATACGCCCACGTTGCCATGGTGAGCCACTCTGAAACCTTCAACAAAGCCGGCGGCCTGGTCGGCCGGCCCCGTGATCTCCAGCTCTACAAACGTCTCACGCGTCATCGTAACCCCCTTACAGGAAAAACAAGAACGTCGCCAGGATAAATGTTGGTATCAAGATCGGAATCGAATACTTCAGCATGTACCCGAAGAAACTCGGCATTTCGACTCCATTCTCCTCTGCAATCGATCGCACCATGAAGTTTGGCGCGTTTCCGATGTAGGTGTTGGCACCCATGTACACGGCGCCGGTAGAAATCGCCTTGAGGAAAATCGCATTCTTCGCGATGAGCATGTGGATGGCCTGGTTCTCCGCAACGCCCGGGAAGAAGCGCCCCAGGGACGAGCTCAGGAACGTCATGTATGTCGGGGTGTTGTCCAGGAACGACGACAGCGCGCCTGTCGCCCAGAAGTAGCGGGCGGGATCGTCTACCGCCTTGATCAGTGCGGCCAGGGCGCCCTGTTCGCCGGCGCGAAGGATCAGGAGCGCCGGCACGATGGTCATGAAGATCCCGGCGAACAGGTACGCGACCTCTTTGATCGGGAACCACGTGAATGCGTTGTCCTCGTGGATCTTCTTGGACGTTGTGGCCAGGGAGAGGAGCCCCATGATGACGAGGATCCCGTCCCGCACCAGGTTCTCGATGGCGTGGTGAACACCAAGGATATTGACGTAACCTGGATGCCACACCCCAGAAAGCAGCACGCCCCCGATGATGCCGCCCAGGAAAATCAAGTTGTGAAGCCCATCGATCGTGAGCTTGACCGTCGGTCCTTCGGCCGGTTGCTGCGCCTCGCCGGTTTCCTTTTTCCAGAACCACGTGTCGAGCGCAAAGTAGAGGAGAAGCAGGATGCCCGCGGTCGTCGCCGTTTCGACGATCAGGTGGAAGGTCCAGAAGAATGGAACGCCGTGCAGGAATCCGATGAACAGCGGGGGGTCTCCGAGCGGCGTCAACGAGCCGCCGATGTTCGCCACCAGGAAGATGAAGAACACGATGGTATGCACCTTGTGCTTGCGGCGCGCATTGGCGCGAATCACTGGCCGGATCAGCAGCATGGCGGCGCCCGTTGTACCGATGACCGACGCCAGCAGCGTCCCGATCAGCAGGAAGATCGCGTTGAGCTTCGGAGTCCCGTTGAACGAGCCGCGGATCAGGATGCCGCCGGCCACCGTGAACAGCGCCCAGAGCAAGATGATGAATGGAATGTAATCGGAGATGAAGATGTGGAGGATCTCGTGCATCGCCTCGCCGTGATGGACCATCACGAACGGGACGGCGAAAACAAGGGCCCAAAACGCGGAGACCTTGCCAAAGTGATGGTGCCAGAACTCCGGCGCCACGAGCGGGAAGAGCGCAATGGAGAGCAAGATGCCGATGAACGGGATGACTGACCACAATGGGAGCGAGGCGCCGAGAATCAGATCCGTACTCTCGGCCGCCGCTGCCGCGCCTGGGTGAAGAAAAATCATTGCGAAGCCAAGACAAAGAAAAGCAAGGAGCCGCCGTCGTTTTCGAATCATTCTGTGTTCGACCTCCGCCTTCCAAAAATTGGCGCCCACACTGGCATCCGGCCCCAGCCCGCACCCCCCGCGCCCATGCTGGGCAACCCGTTGGCGCGCACGTTACCACAAATCAGAATGCGAGGAGTATTTGACTATTTTGTTATGCTCCACCCATGGAGCACGCGATCCTTGCCGAGCTCATCCATGCCGCGATGATCACGAGCCTGGTCTTCGTGATGATGGCCGCGGTCGAGCTCGCGTCGGTCCTGACCGACGGCAGGGCGTCCTCAGCGATGCGAGGCAAGCCGTTACGGCAGTATGTCTTCAGCTCGTTTCTCGGCGCAACGCCGGGGTGCGCGGGCGCGTATCTCGTCGACACCATGTACTCGCGCGGCGTCGTATCTCTCGGCGCCGTGACCGCCGCGCTTCTCTCCACCGCGGGGGACGAGGCATTCCTGATGCTCGCGATGTTCCCGGTCAAGGCTCTGCTTCTCTTCTGCGGCCTCTTCATCGTCGGCATCGCCGGTGGTCCCCTGACCGACTGGACGCTCCGGCGCGCCGGGTACAGCGGAACCGGGTGCTGCACGATGGCGACACTTCATGAAGAAGATCTCAAGCCCCGGGAAACCGGCCAGGGCTGGCGCCCGCTGCGCGTACGCACCGGGGTCGCGGGACCGCGTGCGGCCCTGTTCGCGATCCTGTTGATCCTCCTCGTCATCGTGTTGACCGGCGCCGCCAGCCATGTCCATCCGGCCGGACCAGCTCAAGCGGCCGCCGGACACAACGGTTTTGTTGAAGACACCGTGCTGATCGTCGTTCTTACCCTCGGAATGGGCCTGGTCGCCGTCGCTCCAGATCACTACATCCGCGAACATCTCTGGCATCACCTGTTCCTGCATCACATGCCGCGCATCTTCGCGTGGACCGCCGGCGCCCTGATCGCCGTCCATCTGCTGATGGCCCGCAGCTCCCTGCACACGCTCGTAGCCAGCCACGGCGTGCTCCTGCTCGTAGGCGCCTCCATCCTCGGTCTCATCCCGATCTCCGGCCCCCACATCATCGTCGTCACCCTCTTCGCCACCGGCCAGGCGCCACTCTCCGTCCTCGTGGCGAATTCCATCGTCCAGGATGGCCATGGCCTCCTGCCCCTGCTTGGCATCTCCGTCCGCGACGCCGTCGTCGCCAAGGCGTTCAACTTCGTCATCGGCCTCGCCATCGGCGCAGCTCTCATGGCCTTCGGCCTGTAGCGCGCATCTCTGACAGGCTTTCGTCGCGAGACCACTGAGGCGCGCGTCGGCGCGGCGTTTCGACCCCCGGCGACGCTATTTCGCGGCGCCGATCGATTCCATGACGGCCTGCCGGAGAGCTGGATCCGGAATAACCTTGGCCAGGTTGGGATCAACCCTGCAGGCATCGGAAAGCCAGGGAAAAGCCTCGTTGATGCGCCCCTGGTCCGCCAGTGCAATTCCAAGGCCGAGGAACGCCTCCTCGTGCGGACAGAGGTTCAAGCTCTTCCTGAACGCTGCCTCGGCGCCGGTGGCGTCTCCCCTGCCCAGGCGGGTGAGGCCGATGATCCTCCACAGCCACGCGTTCGCTCCGGGCGCCTTCCCGAGGCGGGCCGTGCCCTCCATGTCGAGGGCGTTGAGCAGCATCTTTCGCGCTTTCACGGGGAGCCGCCCCTGCCGCGTGCGTACCTGGACCAGATCCAGGGTCATGTTCGCGTTCTTTCTCCAGATATCGAGCCGCACCGTGCGGATCCCGGTCCACACGACGGCGGCCCCAATCGCCAGCACGGCCAGAAAGACGAGCCACCTTGAACGGCGAAGAACGAGGGGTTGGCGTGCCGGATCGTGCCGCCTGACCGCCATTGCGAGCAGGATCATCATCGGCGCGAGCGTCACCATCATGTGACTCGGGTAATGGAAGAACAGGAAGGGAGCCAGACCTGCCATCGCCAGGCTCAGAGGCAGGCTCCGCCACGGCCTTATTCGCACAAAAACGACACCGAGCGCCACCATCCACAAGAGCCCGCCAACCCCAAGCTCCGCCACCACCTGTAACGGATCATCGTGCGCGTTCGGAAAGTGGCTGGCCCACCCGATCCGTTTGAAGCCAACCCGGTCATGGGCCTGCAGGTACTCGAGGCGCGCGCTTGCGAACCGGCACGAGAAGCCCCCCCCGCCGATCCCCAACCACGGGTGTTCCCGGATCATCACAGCTGCCGCTGTCCAGCCCCCGTCCCGGTTGATGGCGGACAGAAGCCCCTGGCTCCTCATCTCCTTGATCGTCCACTGGAAGCGGGGGATGGCCACCCAGATCCCGATGCCAAGCAGGACAAGCACGAGAACGGCGCCGCTGAGAAGGGTTCTTTTCGAGACCTGCCGCGACACGAGCCACACGAGAAGCACCAGCGCCTCCAGGAAGAACGCCGCCAGGCCAGCCCGGCTTTGAGCGGCGAACACGCCCGCCACGAGCACGGTGCCCGCCGCGATCCTCGGCCAGGTGCGACGGGAGCGATCGATGCCAACGAACAGGAGAGGAAGCAGAACGACACAGGCGGCGGCCAGGTCGCTCGGGTTTCCCGCAAGGCCAACAATCTTCAACCGCCCCTTCACCCCGCCGAGCTGGAACGGGGACACGCCGGCCGTTTGCGCCAACGCCACGGCCGCGGAGATGGTGCCGCCAGCAACCGCCCACCAGCTTGCGCGCCGGAGCTCACCCTCATCGAGGCCGGTGAGAACCAGGAAGCCCAGAATCCAGATCGCTGCCTCTCCGGCGACCATGATCGTCTTCGCAGGGCACGGCGCCCAGAGGGCCGATGCCGCCAGCAAGACGGGGTAGGCTGCGAGCACCCCGGCCACGGGAGATGCAACCAGGCGCATCCTGTTCCCCGAGGCCCGTGCGAAAAACCACGCAACCGCGGCACACGCCACCAATGCGAGCACGACGACGCTCTTGGACAGGCGGAATGAGCTGAAGGCCATCGGAATGACGACAATCTGACTGGCGAGCATCGCCAGGGCCATCACAAGGCCCGGGAGTGTTTTCACCGTTTGGGGACTTTTACCGGATCTCTGCGTTTCTTTCATGCCGTGATTGTAGCCCGGCCAGGGCGGGGGGATTCGGAATGACGAGTGATGAATTCGGAATGATGAATGGGGGGATGCGAGGGGCCTCGGGTCAACGGCGGCGTTTTGACATTTGAAAGACGATGGATCCCCCACCCGGGCAGGCGGGACGCCCATCCCTACCAAAGATCAATACAACGCGAAGCAACCCAATATCGCTGCAAGCCGACGGCCCGGCCAAAGGCCGGGGCACGGCGCGCAGCCACCTTCAATCCGGGCAAGCCGACGCCGAGACCGAAGGTCGAGGCACGGCGC
>JAADFN010000220.1:0-214 GCA_013152895.1 Acidobacteriota bacterium
GAGCGAGCACATCGAGAAAGCGCCACCAGGTGCGGTGCATCCCGCCCTGCAGTAGATGGATGGTGCATCATGCAGGCCCGGTTGCGCGGGGGCGGTCCGCCGCCTCGGCTCGGGGCTGCACCCGCCGGGGGGCACCGGAGGACCGTGCTCGACGGCTTACGGTCGGAGGACCTCCCGCCAAGCCGTCTGCGCTCGGTCCCCCGGCACCTCCCGG
>JAADFN010000220.1:350-11611 GCA_013152895.1 Acidobacteriota bacterium
AGCGGGTGGGAAGATTGCTCGGCGTGCTTCGCCTCGGCGTCGCCTCGCTTGGGGACTGCGCGCCGTGCCTCGGCCTCCGGCCTCGGCGTCGGTTTGCGGTTGCGTTGGGTCCCTCCGCGTCATCTCCTCCCTCTTTGGTAGGGGCGGGTCTCGCCTGCCCGGGTTGGGGGGGCGGCCCGGGTTCGCCGCGAAGGGAGGTGTACTACCTCGTTGGCCCTGCTGAGTCGGCGAGTGAGAATACGTGTGTCCGGGACGTTTCTTGCACCAACGAGGTGAATTCATGGGAGCTCAAGACGGCGCATGACGGGTTGTTCCGCTACATGGATCTCGTTCGGTGCCTGGGAATTCTGTGGGCTCGGCGTGCTTCGCCTCAGCGTTGCCTCGCCTGGAGTGGGGCTGCGCGCCGTGACGGGGTTTTGCGACCGTCGCACGAGCGCGAGTCCGGGATCGTACGGTACAATGAAACGCCACGGGAGGTGATACGATGATTGAACGGATTCGAGAATATCTTGGTGACAAGGCGTCGTTGCTCGACTACTCCTGCACGGGGATCAGCAAGGACATGCTGCATCTTCCGGGCCCCGATTTCATCGATCGGGTGGTGGCCCAGAGCGACCGCTCTCCGGTCGTCCTGCGTAACCTCAACTCGGTTTTCAACACGGGCCGGCTGGCTGGAACGGGATACCTGTCGCTGCTCCCGGTGGACCAGGGCGTCGAACACTCGGGTGCGGCTTCGTTTGCGCCGAACCCGGTCTACTTCGATCCTGAAAATATCGTCAGGCTGGCGATCGAAGGGGGCTGCAACGGCGTTGCCTCGACGCTCGGCGTTCTCGGTGCGGTTTCGAGGAAGTACGCCCACAAGATCCCGTTTATCGTGAAGATCAACCACAATGAGCTGCTGACATACCCCCCGGTTTATGACCAGACGCTGTTCGCATCGGTGGAGCAGGCGTTCGATCTCGGCGCCGTCGGGGTCGGGGCAACGGTGTACTTCGGGTCGGAAGAATCGCGGCGGCAGATCCTCGAGGTTTCCGAGGCGTTCCAGCAGGCCCACGAGCTTGGAATGTTCACGGTCCTGTGGTGCTACTTGCGGAACTCTGCCTTCAAGAAGGACGGACAGGATTACCACGCCTCGGCCGACCTGACTGGCCAGGCCAATCACCTTGGCGTCACGATCGAGGCGGATCTCGTCAAGCAGAAACAGCCGAACCGCAACGATGGGTACACGGCGCTCAACTTCGGCCGGACCAGCAAGCTGGTGTACGACAAGCTGGCCCCGGACAACCCGATCGAATGGACGCGCTGGCAGGTCGTCAACTCGTTCATGGGCCGCGCGGGCCTGATCAACTCTGGCGGCGCGTCGGGCGTGAACGATCTCGCGCAGGTCGTGACGACGGCCGTGATCAACAAGCGTGCCGGCGGCATGGGCCTGATTACCGGCAGGAAGGCGTTCCAGAAGCCGATGGCCGAGGGCGTCAAAATTCTTAACGCGGTCCAGGACGTGTACCTGTGCGAGGACGTCACGATCGCGTAGACGCTCCAAGCAGGCGTCGCAAAAAATGCCCCGCCGTGGTGGCGGGGCATTGCTCTCTTCAGTTGGCCGGGCTCAGAAGACCCAACCCAGGGATGCCGAATACACGGTCACGGAGCCAGTGGTGTTGTAGAGGTACGGATGGTCATCGGAATAATCGGCGTACCGGATCGTTCCGTTGACCCAGAAGCTCGTGTTGACATGGAAGTCGACGCTCATCTGTGCCTCGAATCTCGAAACGTCGAGAGCTGAATACGTGTACGTCTGTGAGAAGTCGAACGAGGTGTTGGGATCGTGGGCGACGTACCCTGGAGCAGCCAGCGAGAACGGGTCCATCCCGCCATCGGAGCTCGTCCAGGTCGCATCGAGGCTGAAGTCCCACTTCTCGTTGGGATGGAACTTCAAACCGGCCATGGCCGTGTTGGTCGTCGAGGTGTAGTGAAGCATGGTGCGCGCGTAGCCATCCTGGCCACCAATGATGCCGCCTGCTCACCCATCGTAAACGGGGATCGTCGTTGGCGAATCCAGGCTCAGGTCCTGCCACGCGTACCCGACGTACCATTCCCAGCTCTCAGTGAGCGCCGTCCACAACGTCAGCGTGGCAGACTGGTTCGTTCGCGACCAGTTGGTCAGCGTGCCACCGGTGTTGTCGCCGTTCCACCAGTTGTAGCTGCCCGAGAGCATCGAGCGCCCCCAGGTGTACGAGGCCTGCGCCCTGGCTTCATCCCAGCTCGATGGCGACGCCGTGCCGTCACCGATTCGGGCACGCTGGAAATCGAAGTACTGGGGCGAGACGAACGGATTTGGATAGGCCGGGGAAACCAGCGTGGAAGCTTGCTGGTCCAGGGCCATGAACGGGTTGTCGACGTCGCCGTGACGGTACCGCGCCCGCAGCGTCACGCCACGGGCAGGGTGGGCATACCAGGACAGCCCGAGGATGTTGGTCGTCGTCTTCGTGTCGATGGGCGTCACGTGGTAGTGCTGGCGATCGGTTCCGTTGAACTTCCATTCGAACCTGAAGACGCCCGCTCTGCCACCGAGCCGGTAGCTCGCATCCAGCACCGATTCCAGCACGTCGCGGTTGAGCGCCGATTGACGCAGGAAGTCCGGGTCGAAGCCGTAGAGCTCGCGGTAGGTCTTGCCCTTCGTTGGTCCCGCGATGGATACTGGCTCGGCCGTATTGACGAACACGTCTTGGCTGTCGATGGTGTAGGCGCGTCCCCTCCACGTGAGACGCCAGTGCTTTCCAAGCCGTCCGGCGGCGTTGACCATGTAGCCGGAGTAGGCTGACCGAAGGCCGGTGTACGTGTTCTGGGTGTTCGACCAGACGCCGGTGCCGTTGACGATGAACGGGCCGACCTTCGAGAGGTGGATGTCCAGCCGGGCGATGTCCTTGTCGATGTTGGGCCATAGATCGACCGGGAGGGGTCCCTGCGCCGAATCGTACTGCACACGATCGTTGAAGAGCGGAAGCCTCAAGCTTGGATGGACCGCGTCGTCGTAGGTCAGCGTCACGTTCTTGTAGCCTTCCCTGAGCGTGCGCGACGTGTACCGGGCGCGAACGAAACCGGTTTTCCACGCCACCTTCGCCTCGAGAGTCCCATCGGTAGTTCTCTCGTTGAGTGGGTGATTCATGCTGTTGACGTGGCAGGCGTCGCAGTGAGACAGCGCGTACGTTTGCCTGTGGCCTTCACGGTGCTGGTCGCGGACCTCGAAGGCCAGGGTCAGCGCCGAAAGGCTGGGGATCTGGAGCTCCGTCCGGTTGAACAGGACCGAGTAGTGCATGCCGTACTTCATGCCCGGGTTGAAATCGGTGTGGTACACGGCCTTGTCAACGGTGTCGGTGGCCGTGAGGTCGGTCATCGGGTCGTGTCCGAGCCGGTGCAGCATCTTGGTAAAGCTCGTGTGCGAACGCACCATGCGGCCGAGGTCGAAATCGACCGTGCCCTCGATGTCGTTCGAATGCCTGGCGTGAGCCGAAACCAAGAGGCTCCCGGTCTTCGAAAACGACGAAAGATCGAGATTCAAGATGGGGCCGCCGCTCGTGGGCGCATACTCACTGACGAGGTCTGGAGAATCGTTCGTGCTCGCTCCCCAGGCCCCAATCATCACGGTTCCGGTCGTTTTTGTGGTGTCGCCATCGTTTCCCGCGTGCACCAGCACAGGGAATGCGGCGAGGACCACGACCAGCATGAGATGGATTATTGTTTTCATGCCCTTGTCTCCTTCCTCACCGTGTCAGCGCACGGCCCATCCCGGGTACGGTCTGCGAGGGCAGGTCGGATCCGTGGACCTTGGGATGACACTGGGTGCACTTGGTGCTGAATGCCCTGTTCATGCTGTGTGCGCCCGAGACGTTCTGCCGGAGGTTCCCGCCAATCTCGATCGAGCCATCAGGGCTTCTCAAGCCGGCGTGGAAGTGAAACTCGTGGCACTGGAGGCACAGCATGGGCTCGTTTGCAACGAGAAGATTGTTGGCGACGCTCCCGTGGGGCTTGTGGCAGATGAGGCAGCTCTCTTCGACGGGCTCGTGCTCGAAGATGAACGGCCCTTCCTTGTCCTGGTGGCAGGTGTAGCACAGGTCGTTGATTCGCCCGTGTGTCGTGAGCATGTGGTCGGTGGCGGCGTGCGGATCATGGCAGCTGACACAGCTCATCTTGCCCTCCCGGACGGGATGGTGGGATGGAAGCTGAAACTCTGCGACCACGTCCGCATGGCATTTCTTGCACGAGTCGAGCGGGTTGGTTTTCGCGTGGATCGTGTGGCAGTCGAAGCACGTGACGCCCTCGGTCGCGTGGATCGACGCGTGCCACTCGTCGAGGCCCTTGAGCTGGTGGCAGGACAGGCAAACCTGCTCATCGGCCCGCGTCTTCTTGACGAAAGTCCGGATGAACGAGGGGTCGCCCGTCTCCATGTGCTTGGTGCCATCGTCGTGGCACGCCTGGCATCCGACCCGGTGACCTCCGACCTCGAACGGCTTGATCCGCATGTGGATGTTGTGGCTCATGGCGGTGACGACGTTCTCGTGGCAGTCAGCGCAGGCCGGGCCCTGGTCGGCAAGGACCGGCCAGGCGAGAACCGCAAGAACGGCCGCACACGCGAGCCATCGTGTGATTTTCATGAATCATCCTCCTTCGCTCCTCGAGAATCGAGATCATGACGTGACAGACCTCGCTTATCGCGATGGAGGACATCGGCAACCCATGCCACAGCTCGACCGCGCCACCCTCCCGGGGTGACACCGGCTGCTTCAACGGCAGGGGGGTGAAAAACGTTTGTCGGACAAGCTCGTGCTCATATTCACAAGCTATGTGGCTGTTCCTTGCATGTCAAGGTTATGTCATTTTGTACATGCTCTCAATGCTCAGCATGTCAAAGTTCTCACATGGCGATGTATCGAACCGGCGTGGTTTACCAGGGGCCGATCGTCAGGACCAGGTAGGCCCAGTTGACGAGGATCACGGTGACGGCGAGGACGCGGACCCATACGGGGAGCTTGCCGGAGAGGACCGGGACCGGTCCCCGGGCGAGGGCCCAGACCGGGGCGATGATCCCCCCGGCGGCGAAGCCGAGCCCGAGGATGGTGATCAGAGGGTTTGCCGCGAGCGCAGCCAGCACCCTTCCGTGGAGCAGGGCAATCGCCGCGTGCGTGCTCCCGCAGGTCGGGCACGGAAGGCCCGTCAGGCGCCTGAAGGCGCAGCGGGGCAGAAACGGCGTCAACGCGAGCCACAGACGGCGCAACGAGACCGAGACGATCACCACGACGCCCCAGAGATACATCAACTGACGTTCCTCCTTGCGGAGGGCGCGCCATGTCACTTCATCTGTCCCGCCGCATGGGAAAGTGCCGTGACGATAGCCGCGCCGGAGAGGGCGAAGAGCCCTGCGAGGCAGGCGCAGCAGAACACGAGGGGCAGCAGGACGGCCAGGGCTGCCTTGCCCTGGCTGATGCGGTGGGCCTTGGCAATGCCGATGATCTCCAGCACGAGCGCCCAGACCCCACCGGCAAAACCTCCGCACAGCGGCACGATCTGTGCGATCTGGGCCGTGGTGGCGTAGCTCATGACCCGGAATGTCGCATCGAAGCCCTCGTTCGCGCCACTGAGAATGAGGAGCATGAGGTGCACGATGCCCGCCCAGATGAAAAGGCCGATCAGGACGAAGACCGGTGCCAGGATCATGACGAAGATCGTCAGAGCAGCCGACATGCCGATCCCCTGAAACTGCTGCATGCCGGGCAGCATGCGCCATGTCATGCCGCGAAGGGCGAGGCTGTACAGTTGGCTCACGATGACGCCGGCCCATCCGAGGAAGATCGCGTACAGAATCGGACGGCCGAGGTCCCCGCTTCGACGCATCCTGGCAAAGGCCTCCGAGGGACGGATGATAAAGAGCTTCAACGTTTCGAAGAAAGCGTCAAAAAACGGCTCGCCTGGCGTTTCCCAGGGGAGTGCCGCGATTGGAGCCTCCGTGGCGCCTGCGCCGGCGCCAACGGGCTCGGTGGGTACGGGCGGCGGTGGAATGTCTGCCATGATATGTGCCTCCTTGAATGTCCTTCAGATTCTACCCGAATCTCAACGCGGATGTGTCCCACGGCACGCGCTCCCTCACGTTCATGCTCGGTGTGCTCCCGGCTCGGGGACGCCGCGGAGGAGAAGGGCGGCGATGGCGGCGAGGGCTGCGCCGGCGCCGAACGCCACCGGTGCCCCCCAGATCTTCCAGGCGGCGCCGAAGAGGACGCTCGCCGGGAGGGCGGCGAGGCCGATAGCCAGGTGGTACAGGCCGAACGCGGCGCCCCGGCTCCCGGTAGGTGCGAGATCGGCGACCCATGCCTTCTCGACCGGCTCGGTCAAACCGAAGTAGAGGCCGTAGCCCAGGAACGTGACGACGAAGAGCGTCCGGCCGTGACCGAGGGCAAAGGTCGCGTAGACGAGTGCGTACAGCGTCCAGCCTGTGAGCATCATCCGCCGTCTCCCGGCTACGTCCGAAAGCCTGCCGCCGAACCAGTTCGAGGCCATCCGGACCACGTTGTGGGCTGCCCAGAGTCCGGCGACGGCTGCCGTGCCGATTCCCGCGTCCGACAGGCGTAGCAGGAGAAACGCATCCGTGGAGTTTCCCAGGGTAAAGACGAGCAGCGCGATCAGGAATGGCCGGAGCGGGCCGGCCGCCTCCCGGAGCGCGCCAATGCCAGCGTGGCTCTCGTGCTGCGGCCGGCGTGGCTCCCGGACGCCGAGAATGAGAATGGCGAGCACGATGACGCCCGGGATCGCGGCGAGCAGGAAGATCTGGCGCATTGCGAGGCCGGCTGCGCGCAGTAGCACGACCGCCACCAGGGGCCCAAGCACGGCGCCCGCGTGATCCATGGCGCGGTGGACGCCGTAGGCGGCGCCCCTCAGGTCGTCGGGTGTCACATCGGCGAGGAGAGCATCCCGGGGCGAGGTCCGGACGCCCTTCCCCGAGCGGTCGAGGAACCGGAGCGCAAGGACGGCTGGCCACGCGGTCGCCAGGCCGATCAGCGGCCGCGCGAACGACGCGATCCCGTAGCCGAGGGTGACGAGCGGCTTGCGCTTTCCGACCCGGTCGGACAGCCAGCCGGAGGCGAGCTTGAGGATCGAGGCCGTTGACTCGGCGACGCCCTCGATGAGACCGAGAGCGGCTGGACCGGCGCCGAGCACACCCGTCAGGAAGAGAGGAAGCAACGGATAGATCATCTCGCTCGACAAGTCGGTGAACAGACTGACGAACCCGAGCATGATCACCGTGCGTGGCAAACGTCTGTACCAACGCATCGAAGGGAGCATACCAGGAGCACGCGCCAAGGAGCCCCGCGTCGCGGAGCGTTTCATGATGTCCCTCGTGCCGGGGTTGGCCCGGGTGGTGATGGGGGCGGTCCTGCTACACTTCGTGACCAGGACGAAGAGGGAGGTTGCCGTGATGCGCCGAACGTTTCAAACCCTGATTGTTTTCGTGCTGACGACGGCGGCCTTGGCCGCGGCGGGCCAACGTCCGCTTCACGTCATGATCATCAACGACGACGGGATCAATGCGCCCGGGATCCAGGCGTTGACGAAGGTGATGGCGGCCGATCCGACGTACCGCGTCACCGTGGTCGCACCGGCGAAGAACCAGAGTGGAACCAGCAACGCGTTGATCATCGGGCGCGAGATCGAGATCACGCCCCACGCGCCGATCGCTGGCGCGCCAGCGTGGTCCGTCGATGCGACTCCCGCGACGGTCGCCCGCATCGGGATCCTCGACCTGCTGAAGAATGACCGGCCGGACCTGGTGCTGTCGGGCATCAACCGGGGGGAGAACGCCGGGCTGATCGCGTGGTACTCGGGGACGGTGGCGGCGGCGCGCGAGTCGACCATGCTCGGCGTGCGGTCGATCGCGTTCTCGTTGGCGTTGAACTGGCATGACCCGCATCCCGATTATGCGGTTGCCGCGCGCTGGGCCAAGAAGGTCGTCGACGCGGTGAGAGCCCACGGGCTGCCGGCCGGTGTATTCCTCAACGTGAACATCCCCAAGGATGAAAGCCACATCCGTGGGTTTCGACTCACGCGCGGCGCCGTGGCGGTCGATCTGAAGTCCCACTTCAAGACCGTTCGCCGGGATGGGAAGACGCGGTGGGTTCGCGCCGTGTGGGTGCCCCCCACCGCGCCGGGCGCCGACACCGATGCGGGCGCCATGGCGAAAGGCTGGGTCACCGTGGTGCCGCTGAGTTACGACCAAACGGCGTTCCGGGTTCTTGCGAAGCTTCACTGGGTGAGCGGGCTCGCCGCGCCGGCCCCACCGGCCGCGGCACGCTGAGGCTGGACCGGGCGGACGTGGTAGCGCCGGACCGGTTGGGAGAGGAACGGTGATGAGCAGCTTTTCCCGCCTGACCCGGGCTCCGTGGGCCGAGACCGGCGCCGCCGCGCTGCTGGCCTTTCTGCTCTTCTTCAACGGGACGGGACGAGCGCCGCTGATCGGCCGCGACGAACCGCGGTTCGCCGAGGCGGCGCGGGAGATGCTCGCCCGCGGAGACTTCGTTGTGCCGACGTTCGGAGGGATCAACCGGTACGACAAGCCGATCCTGATCTACTGGTGCACGATGGCGTCGTACGCCGTGTTTGGCGTCAACGAACGCGCGGCACGGTTGCCGTCGAACCTCGCCGGCGCGCTGCTGATCGCGATGCTGGCGTGGTGGGCGCGGCGCAGATGGGGTCCGGGCGCGGGGGTGACGGCGGGGTTGCTGCTGGCGGTGACGCTGACGTTTCATCTGGAGACCCACGGCTGCACCGCGGACATGGTGATGCTGTTGCCGACCCTGGCCGCCATGCTGGCCCTGCACAGGCTGACCGTCGAGGATGGAGGCGCGGGCGCCGCGGCCGTCTTCTGGCTCGGCATGGCCCTGTCGATGCTGGCCAAGGGTCCCGTCGGTCCGGCGATCGCCATCTTCACGGGCGTGGGTGCATGGGCGCTGGCGCGATCGTGGCGGCGCTGGGAGGCGGTCGGGCTGAGTGTGCTGCTGCTGGCGGGCTGGTGGCGGCTCGGCCCGGAGGTGCTCGCCGTTCCGTTGGCGTGGAGCCTCGTCGAGGCGCTCCGTTCGTCCCGGGGCCGGAAGATCCTCGGGAGCTTGCGGTGGGCGTGGGGCGTTCCGCTCCTGTTCCTCGTGACGCTCCCGTGGGGGATCCTCGCCTGGCGCGAGACCGCGGGAGAATTCTTCCGGGTCGGCGTTGGCAAACACGTGGTTGCGCGCTCGTTGAAGCCCCTGGAGAGCCATGGCGGTTTTCCCGGTTTCTACCTCGTTACGGGGCTGGTTGCCGCGTTTCCTCTCTTTGCATTTCTCCCGTCGGCGTTCAAGGCGCTGTGGCGGCCCGTGCGGAGGGATGCGACGTTCATTTTCCTCTCGGCGTGGCTCCTCGGTCCGCTCGTGATGCTCGAGCTGATCCGCACCAAGCTCGTGCACTACTGGATGGGGAGCTACCCGGCAGGCGTTCTTCTCGTTGTGTGGTGGCTGTTTGGGCGTGCATCATCGTCCGGACGGAGCCGCTGGACGCCATGGCTTCTCCTCGCGGGAGGGCTGTTGGTCGCGGCGCTACCGGCCGGGCTCGTGGTGTACTTTCACCTTTCCCCGCTGCTCGCGGGAAGCGTGGCGCTTGGAGGCGTACTGGCAGCCGGCTCGGTGTGGGCGACGTTTGTCCGTCCGCCGCGGCTCACCGTTTGGATCGCCATCGCAGGAACTGCGCTGTTTCTCGCGGGACTCTTCGGATGGTTCTTGCCACAGCTCGGATCGAGGCTCGTCGGTCCGCGCGGCGCTCGCCGGGCGCTTGAAATCCGTCAGCCGGCCGAGCGGATCGTCATCTACAAGGCCAGGGACGACGACCTGTTCTTCTACCTGCCGCTCGATGCCGTCAACTGCCGGCCGATGGAGTGCCTGGAGAGAGAGATTCGTTCGGGAACCGGGTTCCTCGGCGTGGCGCGGCTGGATGATCTCGAGACGTTCGAGGGAGAGCATTCCGGCCTGCACGTGAAGATCGTCAGCACGGTCACCGGTATCGATCTCGGCCACGGCCGGTGGGCCAAGATCGCTCTCTTCCGTCCAGTGCTCTAGGCGGGCCAGCGGAGCATCCGGCGTCCGGGATCCGGTCCGCTGCTGTACCATACCGGCATGACGAATCGTGCCGGGACCCTGCCGCGCGTGCTCTTCGGGATTGGCCTTCTGGCCGTCGCTTTCCTGTTGGACCACTGGGCGTTCGGATTCTTCCGGACGGTCACGTTCTACGATCACTGGGGGGAGATGCGGGAAGGGCTGACGGCGGCGAAGTTCCTGGCATCCGGGCTGGGGACGCTGGTCGTGGGGTTGACCATCGCCTTTCTCGACCGGCGGCACTGGCGCCGGGCCGCGGCATTCTGGCTCGTCATCCTCCTTGCTGCGGCGGTTGGCAGCGTGATCAAGGTAGGGGCGGGGCGGGAGCGTCCTTCCCGTTCGGACCAGGTTCCAGGGCACGAGCGAACGGTGTTCCACGGGCCGGCGCTCGGTCTTCGACATGCCTCGTGCCAGTCGTTTCCCTCGGGGCATACGCTCTCGGCGTTCGCATCTGCGACTGTGCTCTCCGCCTTCTATCCCGGAGCGGCGCCGGTGTTCTTCGCGGTGGCGACCGCGACCGGCGTCAACAGGATCGTGACGCACCAGCACTTTCTCTCCGACGTGGTTGCCGGCGCCTTGCTGGGTCATCTGCTGGCGCTGTTGCTCCTCAGGTGGTGGTGGATCCGCCGCCTCTGGGCGCCGGACGGCCGGGAGGCGTTCAACAGCTAGTTCTCATCGGGGACGGTGGGTATCAACGGCGCAGCTCTCGAAGCGGGAACGAGCGGGCTCTCGGCACGATCAAGGAAATCAAGGGCCTGCGCAGGGGCGTACTGCGGCGCGATGTAGAAGGGGATCCGCAGGCTGACGCTGAGAGTACAAGAAAGCGCCGTTTCTGGACGAGAACCAGCCAGGGTTGGAAGAGGCACCTGTCCCCCGTATGCTGCGGCCGAGTTTCGTTCTGACGATCTTGGCATGAGGTGGCGGGGCGCCCGGGAGGCCCTGCTTACAGCAGGCCCGCGGTCAGCGCCCGGGAGGCCCGGCCTGCGGCCGGCCCACGGTCTCGCCCCTGATCCGTCCTGCACGCGAGCGTGCCGGCCGGCTCAAGGTCGATCCCGCCGGGGCTGGCGCCCCGCCCCGGGCTTGTCGCTTCGTTGGGGC
>JAADFN010000221.1 GCA_013152895.1 Acidobacteriota bacterium
ACGAACGGTCACGACCACCGACTGCTGTGTGCGAGAACATCATCTCTGTGTTCCCCCCTGCTGCACCGGGACCCTTCCCGGTCGAGCGGCCAAACAGCACGTTGCTCGGAAACCCGGCTGATCCATATGTCGAGTATACGGGGCCCTCCCCCCACTGTTCCATCACAGCGCAAACCTTACAGCCTTCCCGGCCCAGTATAGGCCGCTGGGGGCACCGAACAACGAGCAGACAACCCTGCGAAAGAGGCATCGACAGAACGGGTCGCAGGCGTGTGAAGGCAAGGCTACGCGTCCTGGGCAAGCACATCCTTCGCCACCACGGTTACGAGCCGGACTGGCAGGCAAGGGCGACGCGGACCATCCTCGAACAGGCCGAGCTGCTCTCGGAACGGTGGGTGGCCGCCTGAGCCGGACGGACCGCCTTCCCTCCCCATGTGGCGGCGCACCGGTGCAGCACGGTCAGCCGTCGTCGCCGGGCAGGGCTTCTTCCGGGAAGAGACGGTGGCCCTCGAAGATCGTCAGCACTTCGAGGGTGTCAGGCCGGACCCTGTAGACGACCCGGTATGTCCGGACGAGCATTTCCCGAATGTCCTGCCGATCGCTGTACTCGGGCACGATCCGGCCCGCCAGGGGCATCTCGGAGGCGCGTTCGACGGCAGCCGTGAGCCGTTGGACCCACCGTACCGCGGCGGAGGGGTTGTCCGCTGCGATACGGTCGCCGATCGCCGATCGGTTCTTGCCCGGCGAGACCACAGGATTTCGAGGGGCCGCCGGCGCCCTCGATTGATCGTGGTCACTCGTCATCCGCGCCGCCGATACGGCGCCGCATCTCGCCGATGACATCCTGATGGGAGGAGACCCGCCCGGCCTCCGCGTCGGCAAGCCCCTCCTCCACCGCCGTCATGAACCGGTACCGGGCTGTCAGCTCATCATAGGCGGCGGGCGAGAGCAGCACCGCCGCAGCCCTGCCGTTCTGCGTGATGACCAGGGGCTCGGACGCCTCCCTCACGCGCCGGAGCCACTCTGCCGCCTGCCTCTTGAACTCACTGACCGAGATGATGTTTTGAGAAACCCTGATCGCCTGCATGAACCGGCCCTCCTATGCTCCCCCTCAGTCGAAAATATACCACATTCGGTCTTGTTTCAGATCACAATACAGTCTTCATGGAAGCCGCGAGAAGATGCATCGCCAGCAGCCATGCCGGTAACGGGCGCCCCTCGATGGTGCGAGATCGGCTGGTTGCCGGGATGGGGCGCTTCCCCAGGCGGTACGGCAAACCGATGAAGAGGAAACGGGCACCGACCGTTTTCGCGGTGGAGCCGCAGGTTTGCCCGCTCGAGGAGCTCCCGCTTGTCCCGCGAGTACGCCGCCGCCACCAGGTCCTCGAGCACGTCCATCGCCGCCTCCGCCAGCCGGTCGCCTACCGTGAACTTCTGCGCTCGGGGAAATTTTTCGACGCGCTGGAGGAGGTACAGCACGAGGTCGTAGCACTTCTGGACCGCCACCGGCGGCGCGGTGGGTGAAACGGGAGGCTCCGGCACGACCTTGTTTCCTCTCGTAATTCCGCCTTCTTCATCCTTCATCGTTGAGATAAGGGGGAAAGGAGGAAGGAATAGGGGGGAACATCAGATCACATCCCGGAAACACCGAAAACCGAAGTTGCCGAACCTGTAGCCGGCACGGAACCCGCCGCGGCAGGCACAGCGGAGCTCGAGCCGAACGTCGTTGAAGGAACCGCCGCGCACTGAGATTGGTTCAAAGGCCTCGGCCTTTTCCATTCCCACCTCCTCGCCGAACTGCTCATCCTGCCACCGTGTTCTCGTCCACTCCCAGACGTTGCCGGCCATTCCGCGGACACCGAACGGCGAGAGGTTCCGATTCTTCCGAGCTGGCGCCAGGTTCCTCAGGTCCCACTCAAGGTCGTGGACCGCCAGCTCCGGGCGCCACGAACACCCCCACGGCCAGCGGCGGCCCAGGAGCCCGCGCGAGGCCTTCTCCCACTCGGCCTCGCCGGGCAGGCGCAGCGGCTCCCCGTGCTCCTGCGATCGCCACAGGCAGTACGCCATTGCCTCGAACCATGAGACGCCGACCACGGGGCGTTCTTCTTGGCCTTGTTGCCCCTTCCATTCCCATGGCTTGCGGCGGTCTCCCACAGCCTCCTGGAGCGCCTTGCGATCGAAGGCCTGCCACCACGCTCCGGCGAGATCGTTCGCGTAACCGCCGCCGTCGATGAAGTCCTTGAACTCCCCTACCGTCACCGGATCGAAGCCGACCCAGAACGGCCCCTCGACAGTTCCCACGCGCACCGGCAGCTCGCGAGCAGCCTCGACATCGCCCGCCACGAGGGGCCCGTGGGGGACCAGGAGCCAGGAGGGTTCCCGTGCACCGGGGCGGAAGGCGGCCAGGGTGGGGCCGTACGACTCGACCTTCCACTCCACCCCCTGCTTCCCCTGGGACTCGAGCAAACCCTTGAGCACCGGTTTCAGTGCATCGATCCGCGCTTTCACATCGCCGGTTTCGCAGGCATCTTGCAACCGGCCGAAGATTTCCTTGTCGATCTCTTTCTCCTTCACACTCTGATCGAGCAACCAGTCCGCCACGGAGGCCACCTGCTCGCGGATCAGGCGGCGTTCCTCCTCCCAGCAGAGGACCATGAAGGGGTCGGGTGGCACGTTGGCCTCGGCGAACTGGGCGACGACGGAGTCCTTGGGATGGCTCAACTGCCGGTTCGCCAGAACGTTCTTCCGAGCCAGGGCCTCAACGATGGCATCCCGAACTGCAACGAGGGGCGAGAGCTCGAGCGGATGAAACGATCCATTCTCCACAACGTTGTTTGACTCCTCGAAGAGCCACTTCGAGACATCCAGAACCAGGCCCTCTGCCAGATTCCGGAACTTCAGGGCGAGAAGCTCGCCCAGCATGGACCAGATGTGAAGGCCCAGAACACGGTCCCTGATGGGCTCGCCACGCTCTGGTGCTCCGACTGACCGTGGAGAGACCACATCGGCCACCAGCTTTACAAGCTCGGTGAGGGGATCTTTCGTCTCCCCGACGCGAAGCGCGATCCCGAGCGCAGCAAGGTATTCCTGGACGAGCTGGTGGTGGAATGTATAAGTGGGAGTACCCCTGGCGAAGGCGTGTTCGACGACGTAGACCAGGGCGGTGTGGGTCGCCGTCAGGTCGAAGAACTCCCGAACGTGGAAATCCCGGCCGGTACGGTCCTCGACTGCGCGCACGACCTCGTCGAGTACTGTTTCGTCCAGATCCTGCATCGTGGCGGAGGAGCTGTTGGCACCGGTCAACGTCACGCTCAGGAGGCCAAGCGTTCCCAGCGCCTCTCTTTCATCACGGTCCAGCCGATCTCCAATCCGTTGATGTCCATCGCGCCCGGCATGCTCCCGCCCGTGGTCGGTGATTCTCCTGACGTAGCCGTCCAACAACCCGGTGAGTCCGGGGTCGGTGAACTCTTTCGTGGTATCCCTGGGATCGCCATCCGGCAATGCCACCACCCGGGCCACGTGAAGGAGGAACGGATGACGGAGATCCGTCGCCACGTAGGCCCCACCCCGAGCCAGCACTCGTCCGGCCGATTTGTCGAGGAACTCTCTGACATCCTCGACGACCCGTTCTCTGAAGGTATCTTCCGCCGGGTGACGGAGCCTCACCACGAGATCCCAGCCATGCTCGACAGGAAGACCGACCTCCTCGCGACAGCTCGCCACAAGGCATCCGACGTCCTCGGAGTTCACGAGCGCTCTTGCAGCAGAAGCTGTATCGCGGATCTGGTCGAGCCCATCCACGAGAAGAACAGAGTGACCCCGACGGAGAGCGGCCACCGCGACACTTCGGCGGTACGTCTCCTTGTCGCTAAACTCGCCGAACCGGGTGAAACTCCGGACCCATGCGGCCACGGCGGCTGAAACGTTTCCCTGGGTAAGGTTCTCCTTCCCCGCCCTGACGGGTCCCAGGGGTACCGTGCCGGTATCTCCAGCCGCCAGCCGACACGCAAGCCAGTACATGAACGTGGTCTTCCCGAAACCGGCACGACCGAGCACGAGAACCCGCCGCCTCCCCTGACCGATCATGTCGAGGAGTGCTTCGGCATCGAACGGCTCCCACCGGACACGGGGAGCGTCGGACACTCCGGATTCTCCATCCGGATTCCACCTCTCCAAGGTGTGGGGTACGTGATCGAACCAGCGGGGCACCTTGACATCAAACCGGACGACTTCTCCCCTGTCCGAGGCCCGATCCCGCGCACCGGTCAAACCGTATGGCCGACAGAGCTGCTCGGCGAAGGCCTCGGCGGCAGCGCTCCTGGCCCACGCCCTCGTCGTCTCCACCACGGCCGCCACATCCTCGTCGGTCGGCTCCCCCGAGACCTTGAGAACGGTGGTCCGAAGCTCGGCGAGAAGCCCTTGCAGGGCGCCGAGCCGTTCCAGGACCCGGAGGAGATCGTCCGCTATCCGTTCGGTCTGGTTTTCGTGGGCGGTGATGAACGATGCCTGCAAAGCGGGACTGGACCTCATGGCCACCACGATCGCCTTCGCCAGATGTTGGGCCACGGCAGGGGCGAACGTTCCGAGGATGGGTTTCAGACGGGGCCCGAACCTCTCGGTCAAGATACCTACGAGAACCTCAGGAGTGATCGCCTCCCCCACCTCGTTGAGGGCCCGAGCCAACTCTCCGGCCAGGGCCTCGACATCTCTCGCCAGGACTTCGCTTGCCAGGATCCCATCCTCGAATCCGGCGATCCTGAGCCCCGTCACCTCCCGCCGGACCAGCTCCACGAGGATTGCCGCCCACCGTTCCACTTGTGAGAGTGTCTCCTCGGGAATCGGAGATACACCTGGGATCGCAGCCCCCATTTCCACGGGGAGAGCCGCAGCCAGAGTGCGAAGCCACTTCTTTCGCCCAGCGTCGTCCGCGATCCCCAGAAACCCCTGGACAGCCGCCGGCAACAGCAGCCAGTGCTGCCCTGTCAGGATCGGTTTGGCCAGGGGAAGGAGGGCCCTGGCCATGCGCTCCTTCGACGGGTTCGGGCTGCGTTTGCTCATGGCTCGTGCACCTCCTCGTCCTCCGCGTGAACGGGTCGTGGTGTGGACGTGGGGCCATTTTGCCACAGCGGAACGGGAGAGGGGTGCGGAGTGATGTTCTCCGGGAGGAACCTGGAAGCGCTTGGCTGGTGGACCTGTTCGCCGAGGGATCGCCTCTTCTTTCGCCAGGGAATGGAGTATCGTTGGGGAGAAGATGGCTGGAAAGTACGGCGGCTTGACCATGTGGCTCCGGGACCGTCCAGAGGATCGGGTCCGGCTGAGCTTCTCGGAGATCGAGAGGATCCTTGGTGCCAAGCTCCCGAAGAGCGCCAGGATCTACCCGGCATTCTGGTCGGCGGGGAGGCATGTGGGTCGCCTCCTACGACGCGTTGACTGGTTGGCGAGCCTTGACCCGGAGGGAGGATTCGTCCAATTCCGGCGGTCGTGGCGGGATGCCGGCGCTTCGCTTACCGAAAACGTCGAACGATCGGACCGCCGCCAGGCAGCGCAGGAAGAAGCCCCGGCTCCGGATCTCCTCCTCGTCGGTTGCGTGCAGCAGAAACAGAGCGGCCGTCATCGTGCCCGCGAGCTCTACAGCTCGCCGCTCTTCCGAGGGAGGCGAAGGTACGCCGAGGATGCAGGTTGTCCCTGGTTCATCCTCTCGGCAAAGTACGGGCTCGTGCATCCGGATGAGGTCATCGAGTCGTACGACCTGGCGCTGAAGGACCTCCGTGCAACCAAACGACGCCGGTGGGCCCATGGTGTGTTCCTGGAGCTGGAGAGGAAACTGGGCTCTCTCTGCGGCCGGGTCATCGAGATCCATGCCGGCCGGGAATATGTCGAGTACGGGCTTCGTGAAGCGCTCGAAGGATGCAGTGCCAGGGTGGTCCTGTCACTCTCCAGTCTGAGGATCGGGGAGCAACTTGCCTGGTACTGGTCCCGACCGGCTGACCAGCTCCCCGTGTTCGGCGAAGGGAACAGGAACGCTGTCGAAGACGAGGAGATTGGCACGATCGTCGAGAGCCTGACCCGTACCTTCAGCGGGAAGCGGTTCGACCTCAGCGCCCGCCTCGAAGCACCGACCCCCGGATGGGACGGACTTCCAGAGTTCGCCGCCGTGAAGCGCCTTCGAATGTTCGGTGCGTCCGCCGAGCAGGCAAGGATCTTCCTCACGCTCGTCGCGGCTCTCGACCGGGCCCGGGACGCAGATCGGCTCTGGGCAGCCGCGGCCGATCTCTTCCAGGAAAGACCCTGGGTGTTCGATCCGCGAGAGGTCTCACGCCGTTCGGTGGAGGATCTTCAAGCGGTACTGGCTCGCGGCAGGGTCAGCCAGCGCCACAGGACGGACGTGGCGGCATGGCACAGGATCTCGTGTGCGTTGGTCCACCCCGATCTGTTCCCTGCCGTCCGGGGAGCAGTGCTGAACGGCGAGGCGGAGGTTTCGGCGCTCTCCCGGGAGCTGACCTCACGGGACGGGGAAGGCAGGAAATGGTTCCCGCTTCTCTCCGGGCCGAAGATCTCCGTGATGTGGGTCAGGATCCTCGTGGCACCAGGAGGTGGCCGGGTTCATGGGTTGGACGCACTCCCCGTCGCCGTGGACGTCCAGGTGCGAAGGGCCACGGAGAACCTCGGGGTCACGACCACGCAGGGACAACCTCTCGATCAGGCTCGCGGCGTGATCCAGGAGGCCTGGAAACGTGGTGTGCACCGGGCGGTCGGCCCGGTGGGACTCGAGGGGACCTGCGCTGCCCTCGATCCGGCCCTGTGGTTCCTCGGCAAGTGGGGCTGTTCGTTCTGCGAACGTGGCGGCATACGGCTCCCCGTCGCCGAAGTATGCCGCGGCTGCCGGCAGGAGGAATAGCTGTCCAGGGATAGCCACCTCCGTTCCAGCATCCACAATACATCCTGGTGGGGCCAACTACGGGCCGGTCCGAGAGTAACCGGTTGAGAAGTTCCCGGCAGCCATGTCAATACGACAGGAAGGCGGAGGGCGCACTGTCTACACTGCTGTTCATTGCGACAAAGAGCGACGAGCTGCCGTTTCGACCCACTTGGCAGAGCGCAGAACGTCCAGACGAACCGTTCCCCGACCCTGAGTTCTCGGAATCGGGCCCCACATCCCCGGCATCCCCGCCTCCCACGGAGCTGCTCCACGCGATGCAAAACGACTCCGCCCTTGTACTCCGTTCGCAGGTGACGGTACCCCCTCAGACCCAGGGTGTGGTCAGCAAAGCTCGTCGTCTCCATGACCGGCCCTCTTCCTCAAGGTTGTATGACCAATGAGGATTGCCACTCTTGCGGCGACGCTTCAACTCCATCCATCTCAACCCGGCATTTGCAGGATGAGCCCATTCGTAGTAGTAAGTTGCTGTGAGCATCTTCCTTTTCATCGATGAGTCAGGTATCGACCAGAACGAATCTCCTTATGAGGTCCTTGCCGGGGTCTCGGTTGACGCCCGCAGGCTCTGGGACCTGATCGTCGCCATCGGTAAAGCGGAGGAGAGCTACTTCGGGCAACGAATCAGTGAAGGAGCCCTCGAGCTCAAGGGGAAGAAACTACTCAAGCGGAAGACGTTCCGCCTCGCAGAACAGATGCCTCAGTTTGGAGCCTCGGCGCGAAAGAGACGAACGCGGGACTGTCTGGAAAAGGGCAAGCAAGGCCTCCCGCCGACGCGTGACGAACTCACGGCATTGGCCCAGACGAAGGTGGCGTTCGTCAAGCGTGCTCTCACCCTCTGTGCCGAATACCGTGTCCATGCGTTTGCATCAATCGTTCCCCGTGACGCCCCGAGGCCGGAGAGCTCCTTTCTGCGGAAAGACTACAGCTACCTCTTCGAGCGGTTCTTCTATTTCCTCGAGAACGAGCACCCACGAGAGGTCGGGGTCGTCGTCTTCGACGAGCTCGAACGTTCCAGGTGTCACATTCTCCATGACCAGATGTCTTTGTACTTCAAGGACACGGCAACAGGAATGCAACGAGCGATGCGAATCCTGCCGGAGCCCTTCTTCGTCCACAGTGAGCTGACAACAGCCGTGCAGCTCGCCGATCTTGTCGCATACCTCATCGTGTGGGGGTTACGGTTTGGCCCGATGAACGAACCCCGCCGGAAGGAGCTGGAGGCTCTCGTTCGGCTGGTCGAGGACCTTCGGTACCGGACCACCCGGGAAGATCGTTCCGGCGACACATGGACGATCTGGAGCTTCACGTACATCCCGAATCTTCGGCCGGAGACCGAGCGGACATGAAGAAAAGGCAATGCCAGTCACCCAGCAAAGCCTCCATGAAAAAGTATGGAACCATGCTGACGACCTGTCAACAGGATTGCTCCCTGAGGTTGTTGCGCTGTGCCATCGCTACCGGGCCCCAACATGGAGCGCGGGCTTCAGCCCGCATTCTTCTGAGCCACAAGGGGATCGAAACAGACGCCGAACCCTGCGGACTGAAGTCCGCGCTCCAAAGAGGTCCCGCCGCGGCGTGAATGGAGCCTTGACCTTGGGGCGGGGCATCGGCCGACGTCGTCGTATCTCTTCTAACCCAAGACGTTGTGAGCAGTGCAACAACCTCCTTATGCTCTGCCCCCCTCGGGGGCTGGGCCACCAAAACGACATCGGGATTGGTGGGGTGGCCCCCGCCGTCGTCGAGTCTGGGAAGAATGTGGGAAGGTGGAGGGTGGGCGGTCGGAAGCCAGTTATCCACAGATCCCTTGGGCTCGCCAGCCTGGCCACCTCCCAAACCGCCAATCAGCCGATGCCTGAACCTGCAATCAGCCGTGGTCTGCCCGTGATTCGATTCATCGTCTGCTGGACCATCAGGTGTCCGACGCGCTGGAGGAGGTAGAGCACCAGGTCGCAGCACTACTGGACGGCCAACGGCGGCGCCGCGGGCCGAGTGGGGGGACCCGGCATAACCTTGTCTCCTTTCATCATTCAGCCCTTATCATTCATCATTCAAGAGAACCTCCCGGAGACAACGAAAACCGTAGACGACGAGCCCGTCGCCGACGTCGAGCCCGTTGCGGTAGGCACAGCGCATCCAGAGCCGAACGACGCCGAAGGAACCACCGCGCATTGAGATCAGTTCTCCGGTCTTAACCTCGCCCAGCTCCGCCCTCTTGCCAAACTCCTCTTCCTGCCACCCCGTTCTCGTCCATTCCCAGATGTTTCCCGCCATTCCGCGAACGCCGAAGGAGGACTCGTTCGGATTCTTGTTCACCCGGGCGACGTGTTCCGCCTTCCACTCCCTCTCGCAAACGGCGAGCCCGTTCCGCCACGCGCACCCCCACGGCCAGCGCCGGCCGAGCAGCCCACGCGCCGCCTTCTCCCACTCGGCCTCGGTGGGCAAGTGATGCGGTCCACCCGAACCCTCGACCTGGCCGGTGACGCCGTTCCGCCACAGGCAATAGGCTGCCGCCTCGAACCAGGCCAACCCGGTCACTGGGCGGTCGAGCTTATTGCGCTGCTCGCACCAATCCAACGGCTCGCGGCGCCCTTCCAGGGCATTCTCGAGCTCCTTGCTGTCGAAAACCTGCCAACACGCTCCACCGAGATCGTTCGCATAGCCTCTGCCCTCGACGAAGCCGCTGAACTCCCCCGCCGTCACCGGATCGAACGCGATCCAGAACGGGCGCTCCACGTTCACGACTCGCACCGGAAGCTCGTCTCCGAACCCCACATCTCCCGCGACGAACGGGCCGTGGGGGACGAGGACCCAGGAGGGGTCATCCGCCTCCGGCTTGAACGCAGCCACCGTGGGACCGTGGGGCCGGACCTCCCAGTCCGTCCGGCGATCCTCCGGAAGCCTGTCCTCTTGATGACGAAGGATTGCCTGGAGCGTCGCCTCCAGCGCCTCGATCCTGGCGTCCACGTCGCCCGACGCACAGGCCTCCCGCAACTGGCCGAGTGCATCCCGGTCGATCCCCTTCTCCGCCACGCCCTGTTCGAGCAACCAGTCCGCCACGGAGGCCACCTGCTCCTGGATCAGGCGGCGCTCCTCCTTCCAGCAAAGGACCATGAAGGGATCAGGCGGCACCTCGGCTTTCTTGAGCTGGGCGACGACGGGATCGTCCTTGAAGTCGGCTAGCTCGCCATCTGCGTTCTCCACCGCCCAGGACTGGAGCTCTTCGTCATGGTCGAAGAGCTCGTCGCGAAGCCTGTGGAGGGCGGAGGCGGCGATGGTGCCCTGCCCCGCCTCGTCCAGGGCGTCGTCGAGAATCGCGACGGAGATCGCGGCGAGGAGGTCGCGGCGCTCCTCCGGGCGAAGCGCACACCGGCCTGGTGAGGTCAGAAGCTCGGCGAGCATCCGCCAGAAAACAAGGCCCGTGACCCGCGCCTCGATCTCCTGGGCCTGCCCGGTTTTGTCGTCGTTTCGTGGTGCGACGACGCCCGCCACGAGCGGGGCCAGACGTTCGAGGAGAGTCGCCTTGGAGTCGGCGGGCCGGCCTTTCAGCCGCAACGCGAGCCCAACCGCGCCGAGGTATTCCTGGACGAGCTGGTGGTGGAAGGTGTAGACCGGCTCCCCGCCGGAATGCCCCCCCTCGAGAAGGTACATCAGGCACGAGTGCGCCCGCGCGAAATCGAAGAACGAGTCCGCGCGATCGCGGAACCGTGGCGACACGCGATCGAAAGCGATGTCGCGCACGTTTCTGAACGTTGCCCCGTCCAGAAGCTGAAGCGACGATGACAATCCTGAGCCGCTCCCACCGGGAATCCTGTGCAACCGGGTCATGCTCAGGTATCCGAGTGTTCCGAGCGCCTCCCACTCGGAATCGCTCAAGGCACCATCTTGGGCAAACTCTCTTCCCCCAGTCGCGGTGTCATGGCCCTTCCCCTGCTCAAACAACCTGGTGATGTACTCCCCGAGCAGGCCGGCCAGCGTCCTCGATCGGAGCTCCTTGCCTCCCAGCACGTGGACGACCCGGGCGACGTGGATGAAGAAGGGGTGGCGCACATCGTCTTCGTCGTAGGATGGGTGTCCGACTACCGGCTCGATGGTGCCCTCGAGGAGCTCCCGGACCTCGCCGGAAACAAGCCGGTCGAAGTCGTCCTCCGTTGGATGGCGGAGACGGATCACCGCGGTCCAGCGGCTGCCTTGCCGGGGCAGGCCGGTCTCCTCCCGGCAGGTGGCAATCAGCCTGGCGACTTCGATCTCCGCCTGCAGGTTAGCCGCGGCCTTCTCGGGCCGTTCGATCTGGTCGAGGCCGTCCACAAGGAGGACCGTCCGGCCGCGGCGCAGCGCGGCAGCGGCGAGGGTGCGGCGATACTGGATGTTCTCGAGCCCCTCCTGCGGCTCGCACGCATCGTGCGCCCAGCGCTCGACGGTGTCCCGGACGCGCCCCCTCGCGAGGTCGTGTCTCGAGGCCGTGAGCGGCCCCACGGGAGCCGGACGGCCGCCGTCCTGGGCGAGAAGGCAGGCCAGCCACCGAAGGAAGGTGGTCTTGCCGAACCCCGCGGGCGCTTCGACGAGGATCCGTACGGGCGGAGGTGTGCGTGCCAGGAGATCCAGTAGCTCCTTGACGGCGAAGGGATCCCAGCGTTTGCCGTCAGCGGGAAGCTCGCCCTCCATCCCCGCTGGAAGTGCCTGCTTCCTTCCCCCGTGACCGCCACCCTCACCCGTCACCAGGCGCTCCAGGGTGTGCGGCACGTAGGTGAACATGGTGGGAACCTCGACATCCTCCAGGCCCTCCACGATGGTGGTGCCGCGTTCCTGAACAGCGATGATCCTGTTCTCATCGAGCGGCTTGCACAACGAAT